>NZ_JAEEAP010000309.1 GCF_016103465.1 Streptomyces sabulosicollis | reverse complement strand
GGGCTGGGTTCGGGGCTGGGGACGGTCGCGGGTGCTCATGCCGCCTCCGTAACGGATGCCGGGTGCGGGGTCAGGACGTCGTGGTAGGCGGCCTCGGTGGCGGCGGCCACCCGGTCCCAGCTGTAGCGGGTCAGCACCCGCCGGCGGCCCGCCTCGCCGCAGGCGGCGCGCGCCGCGGGACGGGCGAGGAGCGCGGCGGCGGCCTCGGCGAGGGCGACCGGATCGCGGGGCGGGACCAGTCGGCCGGTGCCGGGGTCGGCCACGGTGTCGCGCTGTCCGCCGACGGCGGAGGCGATGACGGGCGTTCCGCAGCTCATGGCCTCCAGGGGGACGATCCCGAAGGGTTCGTAGTCGGCGGGGCACAGTACGAGGTCGGCGGCGCGCAGCAGTTCGGGCATCCGCTCCGGCGGCAGTCCGCCGGTGAGCCGGACCCGGTCGGCGACACCGAGGCGGTCGGCGAGCCGCCGCAGCCGCCCGGCCTCGGGGTCGTCGCCCAGGTGGGCGGACGGCGGCCCTCCGGCGATGACGAGTTCGGCGTCCGGCAGCAGGGTGAGGGCGGCGATGGAGACGGCGGCCCCCTTGCGCGGCACGAGCCGTCCGATCTGGGCGAGCAGGGCACGGCGGGCGGGGCGGGGCACAGCGGGCCCGGCGGGGGTGAACAGCCGGGGGTCGACCCCGCAGGGCACGACGGTGATCCGCTCGGGGTCCAGCCCCATGGCGGCCAGTTCGCCGACCTCGTCGCGGCAGGTGGCCACGATCCGGTCGCATCCCTCGCCGACGGCCGTCTCCCAGGGGATGCGGTCCGCGGGGCTGGTGTCGGCTTCCTTCTGGTGGCGCCGCTTGACGGTGCCCAGCGCGTGGTAGGTGTGCGCGAGCGGCAGTCCGAGGGCGCGGACGGCCTGGAGCGAGGCGACGCCGGACATCCAGAAGTGGGAGTGGACCAGGTCGGGTGGCGCGCCCCGCCATTCGCTTTCCAGATACGCGCCGAACCGCCGCATGTACGGCAGGAGGTCGTCCTTGGGCAGCCGCCGGGCGGGGCCCGCGGGGACGTGCCGCACCTCGACGCCCGGGTGCGGGCGGACGGTCACGGGCAGGTGGGGGGCGTCGCGGCGGGTGTAGACCCGGACGCGGTGGCCGCGGTCGGCGAGGGCCGCCGCGAGCCGGGCGACATGGACGTTCTGGCCGCCGGCGTCCACCCCGCCGAGCGGGGCGAGCGGGCTGGCGTGCTCCGAGACGAGTGCGATGTCCAGGTGCTCGGGCGGTACGTGGCGCGGAATCATCGGGTCACCTCCTCCATCAGCCGCTCCCAGTCGTCCAGGAAGCGTTTGAGTCCGTAGGCGTCGAGCGCCGCCCGGCGGGCCCGCGCCCCGTCCTCGGCGGCGGCGTCGGGGTCCCGCAGATAGCGGCGGACCGCGCGGGCGAGGACGTCGGGGCGGGTGGAGAGCACCCCGGCCCCGGCCGGCACCGCCTCGACGGCCTCGGTGGTGGCCAGGGCGACCACGGGCAGCCCCACGTGCATGGCCTCCAGGAGGGAGAGCCCGAGCGAGGTCCAGCGCACCGGGTGCAGATAGACCCGGCGGCGCGCCATGGCGGGGTGCAGTTCGGCCTGGGGGAGGTCGTGGGCGCGGCAGCGGTCGGCGGGCAGGCCGAGGTGGTCGGCGAGCCCTTCGGTGCGCATGCCGAAGACATCCAGCGGGGCGGCCTCACTGAGGGCGGGCAGCAGATCGGTGCCGGTGTGGCGGCCGCGCCGGATCGGTTCGTTGACGACGACGGCGGCGCGGGTCAGCTCGCCGGTGTAGAGGTGGCCGGGGTCGACGATGCCGTGCTCGATGACGGCGGTGGGGGCGCGGCCGCTGTCCCAGAAGAGCCGGTTGAAGTGGGTGACGTGGACCAGGGTGAGGTCGTCGCGGTCGGCGCAGGGGTGGCGGGTGCCGGGGACGTCTCCCTCCGGGGCGTTGTGCTCCAGGTAGACGGCGGGCACGTCGCGCCCGGGGCGGCGGCCGCCGAGCCAGCGGGCGGCCAGCTCGGCCTCGTGGGGCCGCTGGAGGACGATCAGGTCCACGGGGGCGTCCCGCAGCTCCTCCGGGGTGACCTCGGTGACGGTGTCGGGCCAGGTGTAGGTGCGGGCCCGGCCGCGTCCGTCCGGGCCCCGGCCGGGGAGGACGGGGACCAGGTAGCGGTGCGGGCCCTGGACGAAGGCCGTGGTCCAGGAGCCGTGCACATGCCACAGGAGGACGTTCATTCGGGCTCCTTACGGTCGTCGTCGGCTCCGTCCGGCGCCAGCAGCGCGGCCACGGCGGCGAGCACCTCGGCGTCGGTGACGGAGTCCAGGCAGGGGTGGCCCGGCACGGGGCAGATCCGGGCGCGGCTGTCCGCGCACGCCGCGTCCTGGCGGCCCAGCAGCCGGTGCGGCACCCGGTAGGGGGCCCAGCGCTCGGCGGGGACGACGGGCGCGAAGAGACAGACGACCGGGGTGCCCACGGCGGCGGCCAGGTGGGAGGGCCCGGTGTTGCCGGTGACCACCACGCCGGCGCCCGCGAGCACTCCGGCCAGTTCGGGGAAGGAGGTGCGGCCGCCGAGGTCGAGGGCGATGCCGTCGGCGATGTCGGCCGTCAGCTCCTTCTCGGCCGGGCCGCCGGTGACCACCACGCGGTGGCCCGCCTCCTCCAGCGCGGCCACCGCCCGGGCGGCCCGCGCGGGGCCCCAGGCGCGGGCGGGCACGGCGGCGCCTGGGTGGACCACCACATAGGGGTCGGTGCCGGTGAGCGGGGCGGTGTCGGGGAGCGCGGTCAGGGCCAGCGCGCCCGCGTCGCCGGGCGGGAGGGCGAAGCCGGACGCCTCGGCCAGGTCGAGCGCGGCCCGCGCCTCGTGGCGGTGGGGCGCGCGCCGGTGGCGCAGGTCCAGCAGGGTGCCGGGGTAGTGCTCGCTGTCGGCGGCGGTCCAGGGGATTCCGGCCAGCTTCAGCAGCAGTGCGGCGGGCAGCGGGCTCTGGTGGTACGAGGAGAGGATCAGCGCCCGGTCGAAGCGGCGGGCGGCCAGGCAGTCCACGAGGGCGTCGATGAGCCCCCGGCGCACCGGCGGGGCCTCGAAGCCCACCCAGGGCGCGTCGTGGACCAGTACCTCGTCGACGCCGGGCAGCATCCGGGCGGCGGGCTCGCCGAGCGGGCCGCACAGCATCGCGGTGTACGCCGACCCGGCGGCGACCGCGCGTACGGCGGGGCCGGCCAGCAGCACGTCCCCCGCGCTGTCGAGCCGCACGACGAGGGTGCGCGGACCCGTGGCGTGCGCGCTCAAGGGGCGCCTCCCGCCCCGGCGGACAGCCCCCGTACCGCCGCCAGGAGGTCCGGTGCGGTCCGGGGGGCGTCCGCGATCTCCTCCGGGCGGGTCACCTCGTTGGGGACGAGCACGCCTCGGGCACCCGCCGCGCGCGCCGCCGCCAGGTCGGCGCCGATGTCGCCGAGGACGACGGCCCGGTGCGGTTCGGTGCCCAGCGCGGCGCACGCGGCGTGGATCAGCCCGGGGGCGGGCTTGCGGCAGCCGCAGCCGTCGGCGGGGCCGTGGGGGCACACGGCCCAGATGTCGAAGGGTCCGAGCAGTTCCTCGACGCGCCGCCGTACGGCCTGGACCGCGTCGGGGGTGAGCAGGCCGCGGGCGACGCCCGACTGGTTGGTGACCACCCCGACCGGGACGCCCCACTCCCGTACCGCGTCGACCGCGGCCCTGGCGTGCGGCATGAGCCGCACCCGGGCGGGGTCGCCGTTGTAGGGGACGTCGTGGATCAGCGTGCCGTCCCGGTCGAAGAGCACCGCGCCCGGAAGTCCCCGCCGGACGGGCACGCGGGGGCGGCCGGGCCGGTCACCCGGGGTGAGCAGCCACGGCGCCCCTCCTGTGACGGGTGGGGCCTTGGGGGCAGGTGTAGCGAACACGGGCATCGAGTAGCCCGGACGGTCAATCACCAAACGCGACAAAGCGCTACACATGTCCGAGGGTCCTGGTGCGCCTGGCCGCCGACCGCCCGAACGCGGCGGCGGAGCGGTGCCGCACCAGCCCCGCCAGCCAGTGGGCACCGGCCACGGGCGGGATGACGGCGCTGGTCACGGCCATCGTGGCGATCTCGTCCGGGGTGCGCGGGCCGGGCCGGATCCGGGCCAGGGCGAATTCGGCGGTTCCGGCCAGCCACAGGGCCGCGCCCGCCGCGGCCACCCGCCGCCGGCCCGCCAGGGCGCCGGTCAGGGCGGTGGCACCGGCCGCCGCGATGGCCAGATGGCGCGGCA
This sequence comes from Streptomyces sabulosicollis, assembly GCF_016103465.1. Taxonomy (GTDB): domain Bacteria; phylum Actinomycetota; class Actinomycetes; order Streptomycetales; family Streptomycetaceae; genus Streptomyces; species Streptomyces sabulosicollis. The sequence goes on along the minus strand of NZ_JAEEAP010000309.1, from coordinate 6,638 downwards.
GGCGGCCGCGCGGGGCGCCCGCCCGGGCCCACCAGCCGCGGCCGTGGACCTTGGCCATCAGTACGTCGTCGGCGTTCCCCGCCTGGGTGCGCACCGACACCCAGCGGTCGGCGGGGCGCACCGGGTGGGCCGTGGCCCGCGATCCCCGCTCCAGCCGCCACCCGGCGGCCATCACCCGCAGTGCCAGATCGGCGTCCTCGCGGAAGGCGCGCGGAAACCGCTCGTCGAAGCCGCCCACCGCGGCCAGCGCGGCCCGCCGGTAGGCCATGTCGGCGGTGATCCAGCGGGCCGAGGCGAGCCCCGCGGTGTTGCGCTCCCAGTCGGTGGGCCTGCGGTCCTCCGGCAGCGGAACGGTGATCCGCGCCTGGATCCCGCCGGTGCCGGGACCGGCCGCCGCCAGATCGGCGGCGAGGTCGTCCGCCCAGGTGGGGCCGGGGACCACATCGTCGTCGAGGAAGACCGTCCAGGGTTCGGGGGCGGCCCGCCAGCCGACGTTGCGCGCCGCGGCGGGCCCGGCGGCGCAGCCCGGCGCGATCTCCACCAGGGACGCGAGTTCGGTGGGGACGTCGGCGGGCAGCGGGGTGCAGTCCTCCAGCGGCCGGTCGTCCACGAGGACGATCCGCCGGGGCGCGGGGCCCTTGGCGTCGGCGAGCGCCCGCAGGGTCACGGAGAGACTGGGGCGGCCCAGCGTCGGGATGACCACGGCGTACTCGGGTCCGTCGGTCCGCTCTCCGGTGTCCGTCATACCTGGCTCCTCCCATGGCGGGGGTCGGTGTGGCTCGTGTGCGGTACGCGAGCCGCGCGTCAGATGCCCTCGTGCGCGGCCGTGTCCGGACGGCCGCCCGCGAAGAAGGCGCCCCGGCGGATCACGAACGGCCCGATCGCCAGCAGGTCGACGGGGGCCGAGCCGAAGCACTCCAGCGCGTCGCGCGGGTCGTCGACCATCGGCCGGCCCGAGGTGTTGAGGCTGGTGTTGACGACCACCGGCAGCCCGGTGCGCCGTTCGAACGCGCTCAGCAGGCGGGCCACCAGCGGTTCGCCGGCGGAGTCGACGGTCTGGATGCGGGCCGTGCCGTCCACGTGCACCACGGCCGGGATGCGGTCCCGCCACTCCGGCGCGACCTCGTGCACGAAGAGCATGTACGGGCTGGGCAGCGGGCCGTCGAAGATCTCGGCCGCGCGCTCGGCCCGCACCATCGGGGCGACCGGCCGGAACTGTTCCCGCCCCTTGACGTCGTTGAGCCGCTCGAGGTTTCCCGAGCGGCCGGGATGGGCGAGCAGCGAGCGGTGGCCGAGCGCCCGGGGCCCGTATTCGGAACGCCCCTGGAACCAGGCGACGATCGCGTCGTCCGCGAGCGCCTCGGCCACCGTCTCGGCCACGTCGGCGGGGCGTTCGTAGGGCACCGCGGCCGTCTTCAGCCATGCCTCCAGCTCGGCGTCCGACCAGCGGCGGCCGAGGTCGGCCCCGGCCATCGGCTCGGGCCGGTCACCGCCCCGCGCGCACAGGTGGAGGGCGCCGCCGAGCGCGGTGCCCGCGTCCCCGGCGGCCGGCTGGACCCAGACCCGGTCGAACGGGCCCTCGCGGGCGATACGGGAGTTGGCCACGCAGTTGAGCGCCACTCCCCCGGCCAGGGTCAGCACCCGGTCATGGGTGCGCCCGTGCAGCCAGCGCACCAGGTCCAGCAGGGTCTCCTCCAGACACGCCTGGGCACTCGCCGCGAGATCGGCGTGCGGCTGCGACCACGCCTGGCCCGGGCGCAGCGGGGGGCACAGCTCGGCCCAGGGCACCCCGGTGGCGTGGAAACCGCCGTCGCCGGTGGCGTACACGTACCGCCGCAGCTCGTCCAGCATCCGCGGGGTGCCGTAGGAGGCGAGGGCCATCACCTTGTACTCGTCGCTGGAGCGCAGGAAGCCCAGGTGTTCGGTGAGTTCCTCGTAGACCAGCCCGAGGGAGTGGGGCAGCTCCTGGCCGTGGAGCGGCTCCAGCCGGTCCCCGACGCGGCGCGCCGCGAGATGGGAGGTGGCCTCGCCGCGTCCGTCCAGGACGAGGACGGAGCTGGTGTCGGCGCCGGGCGCGGCGAGCGCGCCGGAGGCGGCGTGCGCCATGTGGTGGGGCACGAACCGCACCGCGTCCGGGTCCAGTCCGGGCAGGGCGGTGCGCAGGAAGCCGGGGGCCTCGCGGGCGTAGGTGAGCCGCAGGTGGTCCCACGGGTCGTCCAGGCCCATGGACGCGGCGGGGCGGGCGAGGGCGGGGTCGAAGGAGTAGGCGACGGCGTCCAGGTCCTGCGGGCGCAGCCCGGCCTGCTCCAGGCACCAGGCGGCGGACTTCTCGGGGAGCTCCCAGGCGGAGAACGGCACCGGTCGCTTGCCGTGTTTGCGCCGGGAGAACCGCTCCTCCTCGGCGGCGGCGACGGTACGGCCGTCGATGACCAGGGCGGCGGCCGGGTCGTGGAAGAGGGCGTTGATGCCGAGGATGCGCATGGGCGTGACCTTTCGGCGGCCCGGGGCCGCGGCGGAAGGGGGCGTGCGGGCGGTGGTGGGAGGTCAGGCGGCCTGGCGCCGGAACCAGTCGATGGTGCGGGCCAGCCCCTCGTCGGCGGGGACGACCGGTGCCCACTGGAGCTTGCCGCGGGCGAGGGTGATGTCCGGGCAGCGGACGGCGGGGTCGTCGGTGGGGCGGCCGATGAACTCGACGGCGGAGCACGAACCGGCCAGTTCGATGATCTTGTGGGCGAGGTCCAGCATGGTGATCTCGTCCGCGTTGCCGATGTTGACCGGTCCCAGGAGATCGGAGGCGGCCATGGCGAGGATGCCGCGTACGGTGTCGTCGATGTAGGCGAGCGAGCGGGTCTGGCTGCCGTCGCCGGTGACCGTGAGGGGTTCACCGGCCAGCGCCTGCCGGATGAAGGTGGGCACGGCCCGTCCGTCGTGTCCGCGCATCCGGGGGCCGTAGGTGTTGAACAGCCGCACGATGCCGGTGTCCGTGCCGTTCGTCCCGGCCTCGGCGCAGGTCAGGGCCTCACCGAAGCGTTTGGCCTCGTCATAGACGCTGCGCGGTCCGACGGGGTTGACATTGCCCCAGTAGCGCTCGTTCTGCGGATGCTGCTGCGGGTCGCCGTACGCCTCGGAGGTGGAGGCCAGGATGAAGCGCGCCTCGTGGCGGCGGGCCAGGGCCAGTGCGTTGCGGGTGCCGAGGCTGCCCGTCTCCAGGGTGTGCAGCGGCAGTCGCAGATAGTCGGCCGGGGAGGCGGGGGACGCGAAGTGCAGGACGAGATCGGCGGGCCGCTTCACCTCGAACGGCTCGGTGACATCGGCGTGCTGCAGGGTGAAGCCGGGGCGGTCCATGAGGTGGGCCACGTTGTCCGGGGTCCCGGTGCAGAAATCGTCCACACAGGTCACGGCCGTGCCCTGGTCGAGAAGCGCCGCGCACAGATGCGAACCGACGAATCCGGCTCCACCGGTGACCACGGCGTGTGCCCAGGTACGGACGGGGACGACGGAGTCGGATCGCTCCATGGCCCCTCCCTTCCATCGCGTTGAGGCCCCACCCCAGTACCCGCGGCGACAGGAAGCAATCAGCGCACATCCCCCGTTCCTCCCCCCGGCCAGGTCAACCGATGGGGGAAAGGTCCTCGTGGGACACCGTCGCGGCGGCGCGTTCCGCCGCGACGGGCTCGACCGGAACGACGGTGGCGGACCTGGCGGACACCCGGCGGGAAGCGGTGCGGCGGGCGTGGACCAGCGCGCCCGCACCGATGACCGCCGCGATGATCAGCCCACCGGCCACCAGGGCACCGCGCGGCCCCGCCCACTCCATGAGCAGGCCCAGCAGGGGCGGACCGGCCAGGCCCCAGGCCGTCTGCGCGGTGCGCCACACCCCGAGCACCCGGCCGCGCATCCCGGGCGGCGGATCGGTCTGGAGCACCGTGGTGCCGGCCGTGTCGGAGACCGACTCGGCCACCGCCATCGGGGCCACCAGCACCAGCAGCGGAATCAGCCCCGGCGACAGCCCGGCCACCGCCTGGAGCAGCGCCCCGGCGGCGGCGAGCGCGCCCACCATCCGCACCGACGGCCGCTGCATCCGCCCCGCGAGGACCGCGCCCGCGATACCGCCCACGGCCAGGACGGTCGCCACGGTCCCGAAGTCCTCGGAGCTCCCGGCCAGCGGGCCGGTGACCAGGACCGCCAGGGTCAGTCCGTAGTTCCGGCCGAAGACGGCGCTCACCGCCGTGATCACGGTGAGGGCGACCAGACGCGGCCGCTTGACGAAGAAGGCCAGCCCGTCCCGGGCCCCGGCACCGGAGAGCCGGTCCCGGCGCACGGCGGGCGGATCCGCGGCGGTGGCCGCGCCCGGGTGGGGGCGCAGGAAGGGGATGACGGCCGTGACGCACAGGAACGACAGCCCGTTGGCGGCGTAGGCGGCCGCGGTGCCGAGGGTCCCCACCGCGACACCCGCGCAGGCCACGCCGATGAGCCGGCCGGCGCTGCTGACGACGGAGCCCAGGGCGATCGCCGAGGGGACGTCGTCGGGCGGCACCAGGTCGTTGCCGAGCAGGGCGCAGGCGGGCGCGTCCACGGTGGCGACCAGACCGGTCACCGCGGCGAGCACCATCAGCGAGACCACGTTGAGCAGGTCGAACGCGACCAGGGCGGCCGTGACGAAGGCGACGAGGCCCAGCACCGCCTGGCTGACGGCCGCGGTGAGCTTGCGCGGCCACGCGTCCACCGCCGCCCCGCCGAGCAGCCCCATGAGCAGCCCGGGGGCGGCCTGCACGGAGAGGGACAGCCCGGTGGTGGCGGCGGAGCCGGTGATGTGCAGCACCAGCAGGTTCTGCACGGTCAGCTGCATCCAGGTGCCGACGTTGGACACCAGGTTCGCCGCCGACCACCACCGCATGGCGCGGTGGCGCAGACCGCGCCAGGGGGCGCGGGTGCCCCGTTCCGGGGAGCGGGGCCTGGGTATGAGGGGCGGCAGGGAGGTGGTCATGGCGAGGTCAGGCGGGTTTCCGGGTGCGGGGCAGAGATGAAGAGCGCCCGTGTCCGGGGCCCGGCCGACGCGGATGGCCGTACGTCAGCGACGCCCCATGCTCACAGACGGCCCCGCACGACAGGGAATCCACCCGGGGTGGCTTTCCTCACAAACCGGCATATGCCCTGCTCAGAGCGGCGGTAAGGAACGCCTCCGGGCCGGGCGCGCGGCACTGGCGGAAGATCGCCTGCGCGGCCGCCGCAGATCGCCTACGCGGCCGCCGCGCGCCGCACACCGTAGGCCGCCGCCCCCAGGGCCAGCACCGCCGCGCCGGAGACCACCGAGGAGACGGGCAGGGCGAAGGCCAGCAGCAGACAGCCGGCCAGACCGAGCCCGGGCACGATCCGCGGTGGGCGGCCCTCGGCCGGGGTGAGGGTCCACGCGGAGGCGTTGGCGACGGCGTAGTAGGCCAGCACCCCGAACGAGGAGAACCCGATCGCACCCCGCAGATCCACCGTCGCCGCCAGGACCGCCACCACCGCGCCCACGGCCAGTTCGGCGCGGTGCGGCACCGCGAACCGGGGGTGCACGGCGGCCAGCGCGGGCGGCAGGTGCCGGTCGCGGGCCATGGCCAGGGTGGTCCGGGAGACGCCCAGGATCAGCGCGAGCAGCGACCCCAGCGCGGCCACCGCGGCGCCCACCCGCACCACCGGCGCCAGCCCCTGGAGCCCGGCGGCGCGCACCGCGTCGGCCAGCGGGGCGCCCGCCGCGCCCAGCCCGCCGCTGCCCAGCACGGTCAGTGCGGCGATCGCGACCGCCGCGTAGAGGGCCAGGGTGATGCCGAGCGCGAGGGGGATGGCGCGGGGGATGGTGCGCGCCGGGTCGCGGACCTCCTCGCCGAGGGTGGCGATACGGGCGTATCCGGCGAAGGCGAAGAACAGCAGGCCGCCCGCGCGCAGCACCCCGCCGAGGGTGGCGTCGCCGCCGACCTCCAGCCGTGCCGCGTCCGCCTCCCCGGAGGTGAGGAGGGCGACCACCACGGCGGCCAGCACCACGAGCACGACGGCCACGATCGCCCGCGTCAGCCAGGCGGCCTTGTGCACCCCCACGTAGTTGACGGCCGTCAGCGCCACCACGGCCGCCACCGCCACCGCGTGCGCCTGGGCGGGCCAGACGTAGGAGCCGACGGTCAGGGCCATCGCCGCGCAGGAGGCGGTCTTGCCGACCACGAACCCCCAGCCGGCCAGATACCCCCAGAAGTCGCCCAGCCGCTCACGGCCGTAGACATAGGTGCCGCCGGACCGCGGATAGCGGGCGGCCAGCCGCGCGGAGGAGGTGGCGTTGCAGTACGCCACCACCCCGGCGGCCACCAGGCCGAACAGCAGCCCCGTCCCCGCCTCCCGCGCCGCGGGCGCCAGCGCACCGAAGACGCCCGCGCCGATCATCGACCCCAGGCCGACCACGACCGCGTCGAAGACCCCCAGGCGCCGCCGCAACTCCCCCGGCCCTGCGGGGGAGTTCGCCGTGTCCCCCATCGCTCAGCCCCGGTCCGTGTCGAGGCCGTACGCGATCCGGCGGATCCGGCGTGAGCGGCCGGTGCCCGGCCCGAGGGCGCGCGGCAGCGGGAGTTGGGGGGAGACAGGGCAGCACATGTGCTCCAGTATGGCGC
>NZ_JAEEAP010000308.1 GCF_016103465.1 Streptomyces sabulosicollis | reverse complement strand
CCATCACCCGTCCCGCGCCCCGCACCCCGGCCCGTCCCGCACGCCGAAGGGGCCGCCGGGAAGCCGCGACGGCCTGGGCGTTCGTCCTCCCCTCGGTCCTGGTCATCCTGGGCCTGAGCGTCGTCCCCGTCCTGTGGTCCCTGCTGCTGTCGTTCCAGTACAGCGACCTCCTCACCCCGAGCGTCTGGGTGGGCTGGGACAACTACCGCCAGCTGGCCGACGATCCGCAGTTCGCCCAGGCCGTGCGCAACACCCTGGAGTACACGGCGCTGTACGTACCGCTGAGCATCGGTCTGGGGCTGGCGCTCGCGCTGGTCCTCAACCGCCGCATCCGGTTCGCCGGTCTGTACCGCACCCTGCTCTTCGTGCCGTTCGTGGTTTCGGCCGCCGCCCAGGGCGTGCTGTTCTCCTTCATCCTCGACCCGGAGTTCGGCGCGGCCAACTCGCTGCTGCACCGCCTCGGAGTCTCCCCACAGGGATTCCTGTCCGACCCGGCCCAGGCGCTGCTGGTCCTGGTGGGCGTCTCGCTGTGGAGCGGCACCGGCTTCTGCGTCGTCATCTACCTCGCGGCCCTCCAGGACGTGCCCCGCGAACTCACCGAGGCCGCCACCCTGGACGGCGCGGAACGCCGCCATGTGCTGCGCCATGTCACCCTGCCCACCATCGCGCCGGTCAGCGTGTTCCTGCTGCTCTGGCAGACCATCAGCGCCCTGCAGGTCTTCGACCTGGTGTATGTGACGACGAAGGGCGGTCCGCTCGGATCGACCACCGTCATCGTGTACTTCGTCTGGGAGCAGGCGTTCCGGAACTTCACCGCCGGCTACGGGGCCGCGGCGGCCTACGTCCTCGGCGTCGCCCTGCTCGTGGCCGCCGCCGCGCTGCGGCTGGTCCGGCGCCGCGACGACCGCCGCGGCGAGGGAGCCATGTCATGACGGACCTGTCCCCACGGCGGCGGCCGCGGCTGCCGTTCAGCCCGTGGCACCTGCTGCTCGCGCCACTGACGCTGCTCTTCGCCGTACCGCTGATCTGGCTGGGGCTCAGCTCGGTGATGAGCGACGCGGAGATCAACCGCTTCCCGCCGGCGCTCTGGCCCTCCGGGATCCACCTGGGCGGCTACCGCTTCGTGCTCGGCAACGCGATGTTCCCGCGCTGGTTCGCCAACTCCCTCATCGTCTCGGCCGTCGCGGTCGTCTCGAACCTGCTGCTGGGGACACTGGGCGGATACGCCTTCGCCCGGATGCGGTTCGGCGGGTCCCGGGTGCTGCTGGTGCTGATGCTGGCCACCATGGCCATCCCGTTCCAGCTGACGATGATCCCGACCTTCCTGGTGATGAGGAGGCTGGGGCTCGTCGACACCCTCGGGGCGCTGATCGTGCCGTCGCTGGTGACACCGTTCGCGGTGTTCCTGCTGCGGCAGTTCTTCCTGTCCCTGCCCAGGGAGCTGGAGGAGGCCGCCTGGATCGACGGGTGTTCGCGGCTGCGGGTGCTGTTCCAGATCGTCGTCCCGCTGTCCCGCCCGGCGCTGAGCACGGTCGCCGTCCTGACCTTCCTCACCACCTGGAACGACCTGTCGTGGCCGCTCATCGCGCTGAACCACGACGCCAACTACACCCTCCAGCTGGGCCTGACCACCTTCCGGGGACAGCACCACACCCAGTGGTCGGCCGTGATGGCGGGGAACGTCATCACCGTCCTGCCCGTGCTGCTCGCCTTCCTCGCCGCCCAGAAGACCTTCGTCCGGTCCATCACCTCCACCGGCCTCAAGGGCTGACCACCACCCCGCACCGCCCGGCCGCCCCTCTCACCCTTCAGGAACCCGTATGCCACCCACCTTCGACCTGCTCGTCATCGGGGACGCCAACCCGGACGTCATCGTCGGACCGCTCGACACCCCCCTCGCCTTCGGCCAGCGGGAACAGCTCGTCGACAGCGGCGCGCTCACCCTCGGCGGATCCGCCGCGATCACCGCGTGCGGCGCCGCCCGGCTGGGGCTGCGCGTGGCCTTCGCCGGACGCGTCGGGGACGACGGCGCCGGACACTACACGCGCGACCGGCTCGCGGCGCACGGCGTCGACGTCAGTGGGCTGCGCCTGGACAGCGGCCTGCCGACGCCGCTGACGGTCATCGTGACCCGCGGGGACGACCGGGCCATCCTCACCGCGCCGGGCACCCTCGCCGCCACCTCGGGCTGCGATGTGCCCCCACACCTGCTGACCTCGGCCCGGCACCTCCACGCCGCGTCCTACTTCCTCATGCCGCGGCTCGCCGCCGATCTGCCGGACCTCTTCGACACCGCCCGCGCGGCGGGCGCCACCACCTCGCTGGACACCAACGACGACCCCTCGGGCCAATGGGACCGCGCGGCGCTGGCGCCCGTCCTGGCCAGGACCGACCTGCTGCTGCCCAACGCCGCCGAGGCGCACCGGCTGGCGGGCACCGACGGCACGTCCGTCGCGGCCGCCGCCGAGCTCCTCGCCCATCAGGTCCCGCTGGTGGCGGTCAAGAACGGGGCGGACGGCGCCCTCTGCCACGACGGCCGGACCCTGCTCACCACCGCCGGGATCCGGGTGACGCCCCAGGACGCCGTCGGCGCGGGTGACAGCTTCAACGCGGGCTTCCTCGCCGGACGGCTGACCGGCCGCCCGATCGCCGAGGCGCTCGACCTCGCCGCCGCCTGCGGTGCGCTGTCCACCCGCGCGACGGGCGGCACCACCACCCAGCCCACCTGGGACGAAGCCCTCAGCCACCTCACCGCCAACGGAGACAGCCCCTCATGATCAACCCCAAGATCGTGCTGATCGGCGCGGGAAGCGTCGTCTTCACCCAGGGCCTGCTGGCGGACCTCTTCGCCTTCCCGGAGCTGAAGACCGCGCGGATCGCCCTGCATGACATCGACGCGGAGCGTCTGGCCACCGCCGAGGCCGCCGCACGGTACATCGCCGAGCGGCGGGGCGCCGCCGCGCACATCACCGCACACGCCGACCGGCGCGAGGCGCTCGACGGCGCCGACTTCGTCATCAACCTCGTCCAGATCGGCATGGGCGAGGCCACCCGCGTGGACTTCGAGGTCCCCGCGCGCCACGGTGTGCGGCAGACCATCGGCGACACCCTCGGTGTCGGCGGTATCTTCCGCGCCCTGCGCACCTTCCCGTTCCTCAAGGCGCTGGGCGAGGACATCGCCGCCGTATGCCCCGGGGCGTGGCTGCTCAACTACACCAACCCGATGGCCATGAACGTCCAGTACCTCGTGGCGGCCACCGGGCTGACCCGGGTGGTCGGCCTGTGCCACTCGGTGCACTGGACCATCCACGACCTGTGCGACCTGCTGAGGGTCCCCTTCGACGAGGTGACCTACCGTGCCGCCGGGGTCAACCACCAGGCGTGGGTGCTCCGTTTCGAGCACGACGGCACCGACCTCTACCCCCGGCTGGACGCGCTGATCGCCGAGGACGAGCAGCTGCGGCGGCGGGTCCGCGTCGACATGTACCGGCGGCTCGGCTACTACCCGACCGAGACCAGTGAGCACTCCTCCGAGTACGTGCCGTGGTATCTGCACCACGACAGCGAGATCGAGCGGCTGCGGCTGCCCATCGGCGCGTACCTCGGCATCGTGGACGAGAACGTCGCCGCGTACGAGCGGACCCGTGACGCCCTCGCGGCCGGCGCCCCCATCGATGTGGAGGGGACCATGGAGTACGCCCCGCAGATCATCCACTCCATGGTGACCGGCACCCCCAGGACCGTCTACGGCAATGTGCCCAACCACGGGCTCATCGAGAACCTCCCGGCCCACGGGGTGGTCGAAGTGCCGTGTCTGGTCGACCGGTCCGGTGTCCGGCCGACCCGTGCCGGTGCGCTGCCCCCGCAGCTGGCCGCGCTCAACCGCACCTACCTCAGCATGAACGACCTCGTGGTGCGCGCCGCCCTGGAGGACGAGCCACGCCACATCCGGCACGCGGCCATGACCGACCCGGCGACCGCCGCCGCCCTGCGGGGCGAGCAGATCTGGGAGCTGTGCGACGCGATGGTGCGCGCACACGGCGAGCGGCTGCAACCCGCGCTGCGGGCCACCCTGGCCATCTGATCATACGAAGAATAGTGTGCCAAGCGACGGACCCTGCGGGTGCGAACCGGGCGCCCGGGCGCGGCTACGCGGATCCGCGCGGGCGCCCGGCCGCCGGTCGGCCCCTCGCGGTGCCGTCGGTCGCCTCGCGGAGCACCTCGCGCACCTGGCCGCGCAGCCAGGCGTGCGCGGGGTCGCTGTCGTGCCGGTGGTGCCAGGTGATGACCACCTTGGTCGGCGGCAGCTCCAGCGGGAGCCGCCGGGTGACGAGGCCGAGCCTGGCCGAGGCGGGTCGGCAGACCCGCTCGGCGACGACGGCCACGGCCTCCGAGCGGGACACCACGTCCAGTGCGGCGGCGCTCGTGGGCAGGGACGCGATCACCCGTCGGCGCAGTCCGCGTTCGGCGAGGGCGTCGTCGATGGCGTCGTGCAGCCGGCCCCGGCGTGAGACGGTCACGAAGGTCATGCGGATGAGCTTGTCGACGCTGACCCTGCCCCTCGCGAGCGGATGCCCCCGCCGCAGCGCCAGGACCACCCGGTCGGTGCCGGCCACCTCGGAGGAGAGCTCCGGGCGGCGCGGCTCGTTCGCGCCGATCTCCAGGTCGACCTGGCTCCGGGTGCGGTCGGGCTGGTCGGCGGAGGACTCGGCCAGCAGGCTCAGATGGATGTGGGGGGCGGTGGCGCCGACCCTGGCGATCAGCGGGGCGGCGAGGGCCGCCAGCAGCGCGTCATGGCCGCGCACGGTGAAGTGCCGGTTCAGGGCGGCCAGGTCGAGTCGGCGTACGGGAGTGAGCACGGCGGTGGCCCGCCGGACCAGTTCGCGGGTCTCCTCGCGCAGCTCGAGGGCGCGCGGGGTCGGGACCATGGTGCGGCCGGTGCGCACCAGGATGTCGTCTCCGGTCGCGCGACGGATCCGGGCCAGTGTCCGGCTCATCGCCGGTGGCGAGAGGTTGAGCCGGTCCGCCGCGGCGGTCACGCTGTTCTCCTCCAGCAGCGCGTCGAGCGCCACGAGTAAGTTGAGATCCACCCGCGCCACGGTAGGGCAGGCCCCGGCAGGGTCGCGCGGGGCGTCATGTCCACCGGCGACGAAACGTCGCGGGGACGTGTGCGGCCCCCGCCCGGAGGCGGGGGCCGCGGGTGTGCCGGGCGTCAGCGGGTGTACACCTCGGCGCGGTCCACGCTCACGAACGAGGCGCCCGACTGGGCGTTGTGCTCGCCGGTCACCCGGATGCGCAGGGTGTGCCGGCCGGAGGGGAGCCGGGGACTGAGGTACTGCAGCGTCTCTCCGGTGCGGATCGCGCCGTAGAAGTCCACGCGTTGCTCGGGGCCGCCGTCGACACTGAGGGCGGCGATGCCGTTGCCGGTGTCGCGGACCGACAGCAGGGCGATCCGGGTGCCGGTGAAGGAGAACGTGGCGGTGTTGCCCGCCCGGTCGCTCCAGTGGTCGTCGCCCCAGAAGCACTGGGTGGCGCAGCCGGTCCCCGAGTTCCAGGTGCCGGTGTACGACACGGTTCCGTCGCCGCTGGACCGGCCGTCGTCATTGATCCAGTACGTGCCCGCCCCCGGGTCGCCGGACGGCAGGTCCTGGGTGGCACCCATGGCGAGCGGGCGGCCCAGGCTCGGGCTGCCGTCCGCGTTCCAGGTGATCTTCTGGGCGCGGGTGGTGCGGTCGGTGTAGGTGTTCACCGAGGTGGTCTTGGCGTGGTAGACGATCCAGTCCTCGGTGCCGTCGGGCGAGCGGAAGAACGCGTGGTGGCCGGGGCCGTAGACGCCGTGGTCGTCGGCGCGGGAGAACACCGGGCCGGAGTGCTGGGTCCAGTTGCCGGGCACGAGCGGGTCGGCGGTGGACGGCAGGGACATCATCCAGACCTGGTAGTCCGGCTTGCCGGTGTCGCAGGTGGAGTACGTCATCCAGGTGCGGCCGTTGCGGTAGAGGAACTCGGGGCCCTCGCGCACCTCCGGGCAGCCCCCGGCCGCGTTGATGGCGACCGCGTTGCCCGAGACGGTGTACGGGTTGGACATCGGGGCGATGTTGAGGCCGTTGTGCTGGTACTGGTTGATGCCGGAGTAGGCGAGGTAGAGGCGCCCGTTGTGCTCGAGGACGCCGGGGTCGATGGCGAAGTCGGCGGTGTGGTTGGGCGGTGTCAGCCGGGACTTGAAGTGGTAGGGGCCGGCCGGGTCGTCGCGGTCCGACTCCAGCACATAGAGCCGGTGGTGGTCGTCGACCCCGTCGTCGGCGGTGTAGTAGAGGTACCAGCGGTCGCCGAAGCGGTAGAACTCCGGTGCCCAGATGTGCTGGTTGCGGGAGCCGTCGGTGTCCGTCCACACGGTGACGGGGTCGGCGTCCAGCAGGGTGCCCAGGGAGGAGGAGCGCCACATCCGGATGCTGTCGCCCTGCGTGGTGGTCAGGTAGTAGGTCCCGTTCCAGGTGGTCAGGAACGGGTCGGGGCCGGTGTTGAGGGGGTTGCGGAAGGTGCCCGCGGCGGCGTGCGGCGCCGCCGTGGCGGCGGGCGGTGCGGAGATCAGGCCCCACAGGACGGCGAGCAGGGCGGTGAGCAGTGCCGCGCGGCGGCGGGCGGTGCGAGGGCTCATGGGTGCTTCCTTGCGTCGATACGGGTACGGCTCGTGGGGTTCGGGGCGGCGGCACGCTGAGGGCGGAGCGGCGTCACCGGCCGTCCGCGCCGGTCGGCGCGGGGTGTCACAGGCCGTCCGCGGCCGTCAGCGCGCCGAGCGCACTGGCCTGGGTGCGCCAGTCCACCTGGTTGGGGGTGGTGCCCGCCCAGCGTTGGCCGAGCCGGTTGAGGGGGTCGCGGTCGGTGGCCCAGATCGAGTCGGCCTGCTTCTTGGCGTACGCCCGGTAGGCGGCGGATCCGGTGGCGTCCGCGAGGTCGGCGAAGTGGCGCATGAAGATGCCCTTGAACTGCTTCTGGTTGTCGTCGCAGGCGTTGCCGCCGGTGTCGCAGGACTCGGTCAGGACGCCGTCGCGGGTCAGCGCCGCCGAGGTGGTCGCGGCATCGGCCAGGCGGCGGGCGGTGTCCAGGTACCGGTCGTTGCCGGTGGACCGCCACAGCTGGGTGAAGGCGCCGATGGCGAGGCCCTGGTTGTAGCTCCACACGGTCTGGGAGTTGTTGCGGCAGTCGGCGGTCAGCCCGTCGTTGACCAGGCCCGCGCTGTTGATCATTCCGCTGTCGAGGTACCAGTTCGCGGCCGTGGCCGCCCGGTCGCCCCACCGGGTGTCGCCGGAGATCCGCCGGTGCAGTGACGTGGCCAGCCACAGGTACAGCCCGTTGGTCACGGCGTTCTTGTAGGTGCGCTCCCGGTCCCACCACACACCGCCGCCGCAGGTTCCGGTGTCCCAGTACTGGTGGACGTACGTGGCGATGGTCACCGCCTCGTCCAGGTAGCGCCGCTCGTGGGTGTGGTCGTACGCGGCCAGCCAGGCCACGCCCCACCAGGCCGCGTCGTCGATCGCGCGGCTGATGAAGTGGCCCTCCACCGCGTCTGAGCTGCGCGCGCCCGGGGGGAAGGTGCCGCGGTTCTGCTCGAAGGTGCGGGCGATGACCCAGTCGTAGTCGTGCCGCCCGGTGCGCTCGGCGAAGTCGATGAGCGAGGTGAGCGCGACGGCCGAGTTCCACCAACTGCTGCGCCACCAGCCCTCGTAGGTGTGGTACGAGGCCATCAGCGCGTCCGCGGCGGCGCGCGCCCGGCTCGGCGCGGGCCTGACCCAGGCCGTGCAACTGCCCTCCTGGTGGGCGGCCGCACGGCCGCACGCCCGGACCGCGCCGCCGAACAGCAGCCCGCGCGGGTCCCGGGTGGCGAACAGGGCCGTCCGCGTCGAGGTCCTGCCCGCGGGCACGCTGGTGCGGCCGAGGGAGGAGCCCTCGGGCCAGGTGGCGCCGGTGTCCCAGGAGCGGTCGAGCCAGATCTCGTCGCCCGCGCCGCCGCTGTCGATGACGCCCCACGCCATCCCGTTCTTCTGGTCGACGTGCAGGCTGATGGTGCGCCCGAACAGGGTGGTGGACGGTACCGGGCGGTCGTCGCCCGCCGCGGTGGCGGGGTCGGCGCCGTCGCAGAACGTGCCGTCGCACACCTCGGGGTGGACCCATGCGGTGCAGGTGACACCGGCGGCGTCACCGCAGGCGCGGATCCAGCCGCGCCGGTGGCCCACCGGGTCGGTGAGGTTGTACATCAGGGTGCGGGTGCCGGTCCAGGTGCCCGGGATGCTCGCCCTGCCGAGCAGGCCCTCCCAGGTGGCGCCCCGGTCCCAGGTCCGGTCGAGCCACACCGAGTCGCCGGTGACGCCGTTGTCGATGCTGGCCCAGGCCATCGAGTCGGGGTCGGACACATGCAGCTTCAGGACGCGGCCGTTGAGGTTCACCTGCGGCACGGGGAAGGTGTCGCGCTGGGCCTTCGAGGGGTCGAGGGTGTCGCACGCCAGCGCGCAGACCGGGGTCGCGGCACGGGACGGCGTGGGGAGGGCGACGACACCGGCCAGGGCGATGGCCAGGGTCAGGAGTCCGTGGAGGACACGGTGGAGCCGCGCTGACATGACGTACCCGCCTTTCCGTGGGGGCCGTGCGCATGAGCGTGGGGGAGGAGAGTCGGGCGGCCGCCCGCGCGGGGGCGGCCGCCGGAGGGCGCGGGCCGTCGGTCAGGGCCCGCGGCGGTCGATCAGGGAGCCCAGGGCTGCTCGATCGCCCAGGTGGTGTCCTCGGTGAAGCTGGCCGGGTTGTCCCAGGCGTGGGTGCCGCCGGACTGGGCCAGCCACAGCTCGGCGTTGATGTGCCGCAGATACTGTCCGGGGAAGTTGGCGGCCGACATCCGGATGCCACCGCTGCCCCGGGTCGGGCACCAGGTGGCGTCCTCCTTGGACACGGTGGAGCCGTCGCCCGCCTCGCGCCGGACGCGGAATTCGCGGTGGCGCAGATACTCGCCGGGGTAGTTGCGGGACTCGAACGAGTAGCAGAGCTTGTTCGCGAGACCCGGCCTGACCGTCCAGGTGGCGTCCCGCTTCAGCAGGTCGGGGCTGGCCGCGTTCACCACCTCGGTGAAGCCCAGCCCGTCGTAGTGGCGGACGTAGCGGTCGGTGTAGCCGGGGGTGGTGACCCGGATCGACACGTTCTGTCCGACGGGCAGTTTCACCGTGGCCCCGGCCGACCGGGAGGCCGCGATGAGGGCCTGGTTGGCCGCCCGGACCCGGGCCTGGTCGACCTTGACCACCTGGCGGTCGTAGGACACCAGCCCGTTGGCCTCGTTCTCGACATCCGTGATCTGGGTGTAGACGGAGGCCGACAGGCCGCCCGCGGGCATGGCGTTCTCCCGGATCCCGTCGAGCAGGCCGACCAGCCGGTTGTTGAGCGCGGAGGTGCTCGGCTGGTCCTCGTAGCTGAACCCGCCGCCCGGATACCACTCATGGCCGGGCACCCGGTAGCCCAGGCCCCCGTACTCCCCGAGCACCGAGGCGCGCACCGACTCCGCCGGGGTGTTGCCGGGGCCGACGTAGTTGTGGTTGTCGACGACGTCGCCGTTGCCGCCGTCCTTGGCGGAGCAGCAGTTGACGCCGCTCATGTTGTCGACGAGCCGCGAGGGGTCGTACGCCTTGACCATGTCGGCGATGCGGGCCTGGTCGTACTGGCCCCAGCCCTCGTTCTGGTCCACCCACTGGATGAGCGCGGGCGAGCTGCGGTGCTGGTCGATGATGGCGCGGTACTCGCTCTCCCACTGGGCGCGGGCCGCGGTGTCCGGGGTCTTGCCGCTGTCCATCGAGGGCATGTCCTGCCACACCAGCAGCCCGAGCCGGTCCGCCCAGTAGAACCACCGCTGCGGCTCGACCTTGATGTGCTTGCGGACCATGTTGAAGCCCAGGTCCTTGTGTTTCTGCAGGTCGTACTTGAGGGCCTGGTCGGTGGGCGCGGTGTAGATGCCGTCCGGCCAGTAGCCCTGGTCCAGGGTGCCGGTCTGGAAGACGAACTCACCGTTGAGCACCGGCCGCCGGACCCCGCCCACGTCCTTGACCGCGATCGACCGCATGCCGGTGTAGCTGCCGACCTTGTCGGCCCCGGTGGCGCCGGTGAGCTCGGCCGTGACGTCGTACAGGAACGGGTCCTCCGGCGTCCACAGGCGGGCGTTCGGCACCGGCACGGAGAGTTCGCCGCCCACGGTGCCGGTGGCGCTGCCGACCGTGGTACCGCCGCTCGAGACGGTGACCTTGACGCCCGCGCCGTCGGCTCCTCCGGCGCCGCGCACCGTGACGCGCAGGGTGTTGTCCTCCAGGCGCGGGACCATGTCCAGGCGGGTGATGTGCGCGGTGGCGGTGGGCTCCAGCCAGACGGTCTGCCAGATTCCGGACGAGGCGGTGTAGACGATGCTCCTGCCGGGGTGTGGGGTGACGTCCTGGACGCGCTGCTTGCCGATGGCCTGACCGCCGGTCTCCGTGGGGTCGTACACGGAGGTGACGAGGGTGTTGGTGCCGCCGTTCAGCAGGGGCGTGATGTCGTAGGAGAAGCCGTCGTAGCCGCCGCGGTGGGCGGCACCGGCCTGCTTGCCGTTGACCCAGACCGTGGTCTCCCAGTCGGACGCGCCGAAGTTGAGCTGGACGCGGCGGCCGCTCCAGCCGGAGGGCACCGTGAAGGTGCGCTTGTACCAGAGCTTGTCATTCTGGGTGATCTTGCGCTGGACGCCGGAGAGCGCGGACTCGGGCGCGAACGGCACCCGGATCTGCTCGCCGAACGTGGCCGGCTGTCCGGCGTCGCGGGAGGTGACCGCGAAGTCCCAGATGCCGTTGAGCGAGGACCAGTCGGGCCGGGTGAGCTGCGGCCGCGGATACTCGGGCAGGGGGTTGTCGACCGGGACCTGGTTCGTCCACGGGGTCGTCATGGGGG
>NZ_JAEEAP010000307.1 GCF_016103465.1 Streptomyces sabulosicollis | reverse complement strand
GGGCTGGTCAGGACTCGGCGGCGACGGTGGCGCGGTCGCGGCGGGCCGGGAGGTCCGTGCCGCTCTGCCCCTGCTGGTCCAGGCCGCGCTGGTCCGGGCCCCGCTGGTCCGGGCCCCGCTGGTCCGGGCCCCGCTGGTCCAGGTCCTGGGCGGACTCCTCGTCGTCGGCGGCGCACTCCATGACCTTGGGCAGCCGCAGCGCGGCCAGCGCGCCGAGCAGCAGCAGCCCGGCGCTGACCGCGAGGGTGATGTGCAGACCGTGGACGAAGGCGGCGCGGGAGGCCGACCGCAGGGCCTCCCCGGCCTGTCCGCCGAGCCGGTCGGAGACCTTGTACGCCGCGCCCAGCGACTGGCTCGCGTCGGAGCTGGCCGAGGCGGGTACGCCGGGCACCGAGGAGACGCCGGGCTTGTAGGCGGCGTTCATGACGCTGCCGAGGAGGGCGATGCCGATACCGGCACCGAGCTGGTAGGAGGTCTCGCCGATGGCGGCCGCGCCGCCCGCGGAACCGGCCGACGCCTCGTTGAGCATGGACTCGTACGCGCTGAAGAGCGTGGTCTCCAGGCCGAAGCCCAGGACGATGAAGCCGCCGACGAGCACGGCGGGCCGGTCAGTCTGGCCCATGGCGGTGAGCGAGAGCACGGCGAGGGCCGTGAGCGCGAAGCCGACCGCGACCATGACCCGCGGGCCGAGCCACTGGAGCATCCGGGACCCCACGAGCCCGGCGGCCATGGCGGCGAAGGTGAGCGGCAGCAGCCGCAGACCCGTCTCGAGCGGGGTGAGCCCGAGCACGAGCTGGAGGTACTGGGCGGCTATGAGCTCCAGGCCGACGAGCGCCAGCAGGGCGAGCACGATACAGCCGACGGAGATCGAGAAGGCGGGCCGGGCGAACAGCCTGAGGTCCACCAGCGGATGCGTACGGCGGCGCTGGCGGCGGACGAACAGCACCAGCAGCACCACCCCGACCAGCACCGGGGCGGCGGTCACGGCGTCCAGCGGCCCCGCGCCGCTGCCCAGCCGCTTGACGCCGAGGACGACGCAGAACAGCCCGCACGCGGCCATGACCGCGCCCAGCACGTCCCAGGGGCCGTTCTTGTCGCCCGTGGACTCCGGCAGCAGCCAGCGGCCGACGGGCAGTGCCACGATCATCAGGGGCAGGTTGACCAGGAAGACCGAGCCCCACCAGAAGTTCTCCACCAGGAAGCCGCCGAGCAGCGGGCCGACGGCCGCGCCGACGGCCGCGACCGCGCTCCAGATGCCTATCGCCAGCGCCCGCTCCCGGCGGTCCGGGAAGACCTGGCGCAGTATCGACAGCGTCGCGGGCATGATCATCGCGCCGCCGACGCCCAGCAGGGCGCGGGCCACGATGAGGATCTGGGGGTTGGGCGCGAAGGCGGCGATCGCGGAGGCGGCGCCGAAGAGCCCGTAGCCGAGCAGCAGGACGCGTCGTCTGCCGACGCGGTCGCCGAGGGTGCCGAAGAGGATCAGCAGCGAGGCGCAGACCAGTGGGTAGACGTCCACGATCCACAGCAGTTCGATCGCGCCGGGGCGCAGATCCTCGGTCACGGCCGGGACCGCGACATGGAGCACGGTCGCGTCCACGGCGACGAGCAGCAGGCTGACGCAGAGCACGAGGAGCACGATCCAGCGGTTGGCCCCGCCGCCCGCCTCGGTGCCGCGCCATTGCCGGGGAACGCCCGCCGTCCGCCGATTGCCGGCCGTGGTCGTCCCGGACATGTACGCACCTCCCTGGGTCTTGCGCTCGCGGTCCGCCGGGTCGTGAGGGCGGTACGTCACGTCGTAGGGACGTCCGGGTGGCCCCGGTGGCGAAGGCGCGAGTGAGAGGTCAGGGTACGCGAGTCCCCGCGCGGGCCGTGTGCCGCAGGTCATGTTGGGACCGGGCCACGGATGATTACGGAGGCGTACGTTCCCGACTTCCCCTTTTGTCCCCCGTCTCTCGCCCGTCCCTCCTGTGTCCTCCCCGCGTCCCACTCCCGTCCGGCCTGCGGCCGTCTTCCGTTCGCCCTCCGTTGCCGTCCGCGGGCCCCCTGCCCGCCCGCGGATCCCGCTGCCGTCCGCGGACCTTCTGCCATCCCGCGGATCCCGCTGCCGTCCGCGGACCCGGCGGCGTCGTTGTCCACAGGCCCGCGACCCCTCCGCGGCGGGTTGTCCACAGGCGCCGCGAGTAGCCCGGATCATCCTTGATAATCGTCGCCGTGACTGATCTCGCCCAGGCCGGCACCGCGCCGCTCAGCGACGACGGCCGACCGGGCCGCGCCGCTGGTCGCGCGCTGCGCCGGGCCGCTCCGGCACTGCTCGCGTATGCGGGGACGCGCCTGCTCGGGCTGGTGGTTCTCGCGATCTGGGGAGCCTTCGCGGACAAGAGCCCGCACCAGCTGCTCTCCGCGCGCTGGGACTCGCTGTGGTACACCCGCATCGCCGAGGAGGGGTACGGCTACACGCTCCATCTGCCCGACGGCGCGGTCCACTCCAACCTGGCGTTCTTCCCCCTGCTCCCCGGGCTGGAGCGCGTGATATCGGCCATAGCCCCGCTGGACGCGGCCGACGCCGGTCTGCTGGTGAGCTCGGTCACGTCGCTGCTCGCCGCCTGGGGGATCTTCGCGATCGGGGACCTGCTGTACGGACGGCGGGTGGGCGTCACCCTGGCCGTGCTGTGGGGTGTGCTCCCGGTCGGGATCGTGCAGTCGATGGCCTACTCGGAGTCCCTCTTCACGGCGCTGGCCGCCTGGGGGGTCTACGCGGCGCTCACCCGGCGGTGGCTGTGGGCGGGGCTGTGCGCGGCCCTGGCGGGGCTCACCCGGCCGGTGGGGGCGGCGGTGGTCGCGGCGGTCTGGGTGGCGGCCGCGGTGGAGCTGCTGCCCGAAGGACGGCGGCGCTTCCAGCCCTCTCTCCGGCTGCTCGCCGGCGTCGTGCTGGCGCCGCTGGGCTGGCTCGGCTATGTGGTGTGGGTCGCCTTCCGCACCGGGAGCGCCACCGGCTACTTCGACGTGCAGAACGGCTGGGGAAACGGCTTCGACGGCGGTCTGGCCTTCGCGGGCTTCATCGGGGGGCTGGTGATCGAGCCGCCCTTCGTGGGCGGGATCGGGCTGCTGCTCGGCGTAGGGGCGCTGATCTGGCTCGCCGCCCGCTGCGTGCGCCAGCGCCAGCCACTGCCGCTGCTGGCCTACGGCGGGGCGGTGCTCGTCCTGGCGCTGGCCGCGAAGGGGTACTTCGGCTCGAAGCCCCGGCTGCTGATACCGGCCTTCCCGCTGCTGCTGCCGGTCGCGGTCGCCCTGGCCCGGCTGCGCCCGGTGCGCACCGCGCTGATCCTGGGGTCGGTGGGGCTGGCCTCGGCGGTGTACGGGGCCTTCTGGCTGCATGGCTCCGGACCGCCCTGATCCGGCCACCGCTGCGATCCGGCCACCGCCGACCGGCCAGGCGGGTCCCGCCCGGCGATCACTCCCGGCCACCCGGCGACACTGGGGGAAACGCCGGGGAACACTTTGGCTAATAGGCGATAAACACGCCCTGTAAGAATTCCATAAAGTCCCTGGGACACGCCCATTGGAAGGCCGGGAGCAGAAAAGTCCCGGAGCCCCGCGCATTCCTCGGAAAGGGCACGTCCAAAAGGTGCGGACGAGACGTACTCCACATCACATCGTCATCACAAAGCGACCTGATCGACTGAACCCGCCTGTCACGCAATGTAACGTCGATTAGGTGCGTACCGAAGACAAGCTCCCCGCGACCGAGGAGCGAAGGACCGATCTCGCGCGACCGCGCATGACCCGAACGCGCTTCTGGCTGCTCGGGACCACGCTGGCGGTCTACGCGGCGACCGTGATCGGCGTGCTCACCACCTCCTGGCTGGTGAAGCTCGACTGGCAGGTCATGCTCTTCCGGCCCTACAAGCAGTGGCCGGAGTTCCACACCTTCCTGGACTACTTCGTGGTCATGGGCCAGCGCGGACCGACCGCCGTGGCCGTCGCCGCCTGGCTGGGGTGGTGCTGCTACCGGCAGCGCACCCTGCGCCCGCTGCTGGTGCTGGGCACCTCCCTGCTGCTGCTGAACGCCACGGTGGGCGCGGTGAAGATCGGTTTCGGCCGGCTCGGTCCGCACTACGCGACCACCGTCGGATCCAACGAGATGTGGCACACCGGCGATATATTTCCTTCGGGTCACACCGCGAACGCCGTGGTCACCTGGGGTGTGCTGGCCTATCTGGCGACCACCCCCGTGGCCCGCAGGGTCGCCTCGCTGATCGCCGCGGGCTTCGCCTTCGGGGTCGGCATGACCACCGTCTACCTCGGCACCCACTGGCTGAGCGATGTGGTGCTGGGCTGGGCCGCCGGGGTGCTGGTGCTGCTGGCGCTGCCGTGGCTGGAGCCGGCCATGGCCCGCGCCGAGGTGCTGCTGCTGACCCTGTGGCGCCGGTTGCGCGAGCGCCGGGCACCCGTACCGGTGCCGTCCGGGCGGCCGGTCACCGGGACCCCGCTGGCCACCCCGCGCACCGCCCGCGACGACGAGCTGCCCGCCCGCGAGACCGTGGCCGTGGTCCGGCCCGGCGCCGCCGCCGGCCGGGGCCCCGACGGGCGGGCCCACCACCCGGTCCGTCAGCACACCGTGCGCTCCGAGCGCACCCCGGTCACCCCGGTCGGCAGCCGCCGCCCGCCGCACGCCGACCGGGTGCCGCGCGCCACGGCGCCCTTCGGCCCGTCCGGCGCCTCCCGGGGCCGGACGGCCACGGGAGGCTGAGCCACCCACCGGACCGCGGGGCGGTACGCACCCCTCCCCCGCGCCGACCGGTCACACCACGGCCCCGGAACGCTCCGGCGAGAGCGTTCCGGGGCCGTCGTCGCGTCCGCGCCGGGCGGACCGGCCGTCCGGGCCGGCGCACCGGCACGCGGGCTCGGACCGGCCGTCCGGCCGGGCCCGTCAGCCGCGCTCGGTCAGCCGCGCCAGCAGCGCTTCACGGTGCCGTCGTCCACCTCGAAGTCGATCCGCCCCCGCAGATACTCCATGGTGATGATGGCGCCGGGCGGCAGCGTCCGTACGGTGCTCCAGCCGCGTGCGCGCGCCCGCTCCTCGGCGGTGCCGGCATCGAGGCCCACATAGCTGTCGAGGTCGTCGTCGGGCTCGGCCGGGGGGTTCGGTACAGGTCCCATGAGAGCCACCGTAAGTGGCTCCGCACGGGTGGCAAACCCAGAGTTGCCATGGACCGCCACGGGACTACCACCGCCCCGTGCCTCTCACGGCCGCCATTCGTCACACTTGTGTCACAGAAAACACGCCCGGGTTTGTGAGCGACTTCATCACTCTTCCGGGGCTTGTGTTGACGCCTCGAAGATGATTGCGAGTTTCTGTCGATATCCCGCGCCAAACGGCCGGCTCCGGTATGGGCGGCGGAGCGCGGGCGAGATCTGCCGAACAATTCCCGCGGTGACCGGAAAAGCGCTGCCCGGACCCTTCCGGAGCGCACAATTCCGCCACAAATCGGCGGGGCCGAAGCCCGAGGTTTACGCCCACCCGGACGCGGTACCCGCCGCCCCGGAGCCAACATGACTGACAGATCCGATGAGACCCCCGAGAAGACGGCGGCCGGCGGCCCGAGCCCGCTGGCACTCCTGCGTGCCGCCCGTGAGCAGCTCGTCGAGCTGACGGGCCTGTACCCCGAGTCCCTCCCCCGTCTGGAGCGGACCGAGGACGGGTGGCTGCTGGAGGCCGAGGTGGTCGAGCTGGAACGGGTGCCGGAGACGATGAGCCTGATGGCCTTGTACGAGCTGACTCTCGACCCGGAGGGCCTGCTGACCGGCTACCGACGCCTCCGCCGCTACGAGCGCGGCCGGAGCGACCGCCGCTGACATCAGCGGGGGCCGGACGCCACCGGATAGGAGAGGAACACACCCGACATGACCACAGTTGTCCCGGCACAGCAATCCAGGGGCGGGGGCGGCACCAGCGGCCTGTACGACGTCCTGGAACTCATCCTCGACCGAGGGCTGGTGATCGACGCGTTCATCCGAGTCTCCCTGGTCGGCATCGAAATACTCAAGATCGACGTTCGGATCGTGGTCGCGAGCGTCGACACCTATCTGCGGTTCGCCGAGGCGTGCAACCGCCTCGACCTGGAGTCGGGCCCGAACAAGTCCCCCGGGCTGCCCGAGGTCGTCGAGGGCATCACCGAGAACGGCGCGCGGAGCAAGACCAAGGGCGCCCTCTCCGGCGCCGGCGACACCGTCTCCAAGGCAGCCCAGACCGTGGCCGACGCGATCCGGCCGGCCGAGGAGGACGAGGAGGAGGAGCCGCGCCGGCGCCGTCCGGCCCGTAAGGCGGCGCCACGGAAGTCCGAGGAGTCCTCATGACCACGTATGTCTACGGCATCGCGCGGGGCGAGGTCCCGGACCTGGGCGATCGGCTGCTGGGCATCGGCGACCCCCCGCTGCCGGTCCGGGCGCTGAACGAGGGCGAACTGGCCGCGATCGTCAGCGACTGCCCGCCCGAGCTCAAGCCCCGGCGCCGCGATCTGCTGGCCCACCAGCATGTGCTGGCCGAGGTGAGCGACTCCCGCGCGGTGCTGCCGATGCGCTTCGGCAGCGTCTCCTCCAGCGACGACGACGTGCGCAGCGTGCTGGCCGAGCACGCCGACCGCTACCAGGACCAGCTGAACCGGCTGACCGGCCGGGTCGAGTACAACGTCAAGGCCGTGCACGACGAGGACTCGGTGCTCCACCAGGTGCTCGCCGAGGAGCCCGAACTGCGGATGATGGCGGAGGCCAACCGGGCGGCGGGCGGCGGCACCTACGAGGAGCGGGTGCGCTTCGGCGAGCTGATGGCGAGCGCGGTCCGGGCCCGTGAGGTGCGGGACGCCAAGCTGGTCGAGGAGGCGCTGGCGCCGACCGCCGAGGAGGTGCGGCCCGGCCCGGAGAGCGGCGGCTGGTTCGTGAGCCTGTCGCTGCTGCTCGGCAAGGACGCGGCCGACCCACTGCTGTCGGCGGCCGCCGACCTGGAGCGGGCCCACCCCTGGCTGAAGCTGCGGATCAACGGTCCGCTGCCGCCGTACAGCTTCGTCGAGTCCTGATGCTGATGATCGGCTGGGTGCTGAGGCAGGTCCTCGCCGCCGCGGAGCGGGAGTACTACGACCCGGCCACCATCCAGCGCGCCCTGGCGGAGCTGGAGACCCAGCTCGACCAGGGCGTGATCGACGAACGAGAGTTCGAGCGGCAGGAGGACGTGCTGCTCGACCGGTTGGAGGAGGCGCGCCAGTGGGCGAACGGGACTCTGTGACCACCCGGGGCGGTGTGGCCCCGACGGCCGGCGCCTACGGCTCACCGGCGTCGTCACTCGGCTCCTCGGGGTCGTACGGGCTGGCCGGCCGGGGTGAGGGCGGGGCGAACCTCGCCGACATCCTGGAGCGGGTGCTCGACAAGGGCGTGGTGATCGCGGGCGATATTCGCATCAATCTGCTCGATATCGAACTTCTCACGATCAAGCTGCGGCTGATCGTGGCCTCGGTCGACAAGGCGAAGGAAATGGGCATCGACTGGTGGGAGCACGACCCCTCGCTCTCCTCACGGGCCCGGTCCGAGGTGACCGGCGGGGAGAACCGGGAGACCACCGCATGACCGAAGGACTGCGGTACGCCTACGCGGTCGTGCGCGACACCGGTGCGCCGGAGGCCGCCCTGGACGCCCTCACCGCCCTGGAAGGGGTGACCGGCGTCGCGGGCGAATCCGTGTACGCCGTGCGCCATCTGGGGCTCGCCGCGCTGGCGGGTGTCGTACCGGCCGAGGACTTCGACGAGGGCCCGCTGCGTGAGCGGCTGGAGGACATGGCCTGGCTGGAGAAGATGGCCCGGGCCCATCAGCGGGTGGTCGACACCGCCGGTGCCGAGTCCTGTGTCATACCGGTCCGGCTGGCCACCGTGTGCCACGGCGACGAGGGGCTGCGGCGGATGCTCGCCACCGGCCGGGAGCGGTTCGCCGCGGCACTGGACCGGCTGGAGGGCCGGGTCGAATGGGGCGTCAAGGCGTATGCCACGCAGCCCGCCGCCGAGGAGCCGCCCGCCGCCGGGGCCGCGGACGCCGCGAGCACCCCGAACTCCCCGGGCACCATGTCCGGCCGCGACTATCTGCGCCGCCGCAAGGCCCAGCGGCAGGCCGCCGAGCGGCGCTGGGGCGATACGGAGGAGGGCGCGCGGCTGGCGCACGACACCCTCAGCGGGCTGGCCGAGCAGTCCCGGCTGCATCCGCCGCAGGACCCCCGGCTGTCGGGGATCTCCGACCGCAACGTGCTGAACGCCGCGTATCTGGTGCGGCGCGAGGACAGCGCCGGCTTCGCCGAGCGGGTCGGCGAGCTGGCCGGGCGGACGCCCGCGCTGCGGGTGGAGCTGACCGGCCCCTGGGCGCCGTACTCCTTCACCGCCATGGACGACGGGACCGAGAGCGCGGGGGCGGACGGATGACGATGGCCCCCGAGGGCCCCCTGGCCCATCAGCAGATCGCCCTGGTGGACGTGTTGGACCGGCTGCTGGCGGGCGGCGTGGTGATCACCGGTGATCTGACCCTGCGGATCGCCGATGTCGACCTGGTCCGCATCGATCTGCGCGCGCTCATCAGCTCGGTCAACGCCAATGTGCCGTCCCCCTGGGAGGAACCGTGAGCCGCAAGCTGGAGCTGGACCAGGACACCGTCGAGCGCGATCTGATGAAGCTGGTGCTCACCGTCGTGGAGCTGCTGCGCCAGCTGATGGAGCGGCAGGCGCTGCGCCGGGTGGACCAGGGCGACCTGACGGAGGACCAGGAGGAGCGGATCGGGCTGACGCTGATGCTCCTGGAGGACCGGATGGGCACGCTCTGCGACCGCTACGGCATCGCGCCCTCCGATCTCAATCTCGACCTTGGGCCACTCGGTCCGCTGCTGTCCCCGAGGGAGTGACGCTGGGGGCAGCTCCCCGGATCACGGCGCCCACCGGGCGATCATGGCGATACCCGCCCAGGACACGGAGGAGTCCCGATGGCGACAGAGACCGCGCGGGCCGCCGGTCCGGTACGGGAGACGCGGCAGGGCAGCGTGCTGGTGGACTGGCTCACCACCACCGACCACAAGAAGATCGGACATCTGTATCTGATCTCGTCGTTCGGCTTCTTCCTGGTCGGCGGCGTACTGGCGCTGGTGATGCGCGCCGAGCTGGCCCGTCCGGGCCTGCAGATCGTCTCGCAGGAGGAGTTCAACCAGGCGTTCACCCTGCACGGCACGATCATGCTGCTGCTGTTCGCCACTCCGGCGTTCGCGGGGTTCGCCAACGAGATCATGCCGCTGCAGATCGGGGCGCCCGATGTGGCCTTCCCCCGCCTCAACATGCTGTCGTACTGGCTGTATCTGTTCGGCGGGCTGATCGTGGTGGCCGGTCTGCTGGTGCCGGGAGGCGCCGCGGACTTCGGCTGGACCGCCTACGCCCCGCTCAACAGCCCGATCCGCTCCCCCGGTATCGGCGCCGATATGTGGATCATGGGGCTGGCGCTGTCGGGCTTCGGGACGATCCTGGGCGCGGTGAACTTCCTGACCACCATCATGGCGATGCGCGCGCCGGGCATGACGATGTTCCGGATGCCGATCTTCACCTGGAACACCCTCTTCACCTCGATCATGATCCTGATGGCGTTCCCGGTGCTGGCGGCGGCACTGCTGGCGCTGGAGGCGGACCGGCGGTTCGGGGCGGTGGTCTTCGACCCCCGGTACGGCGGCCCGCTGCTGTGGCAGCATTTGTTCTGGTTCTTCGGCCATCCCGAGGTCTACATCATCGCGCTGCCGTTCTTCGGCATCATCACCGAGATCATCCCGGTCTTCTCGCGCAAGCCGATCTTCGGCTATGTGACGCTGATCGGCGCGACCATGGCCATCACCGGGCTGTCGATGGTGGTCTGGGCCCATCACATGTTCGCCACCGGATCGGTGCTGCTGCCCTTCTTCTCCCTGATGTCGTTTCTGATCGCGGTGCCGACCGGGGTGAAGTTCTTCAACTGGATCGGCACCATGCTCGGCGGCTCGGTGTCCCTGGAGGCGCCGATGCTGTGGGCGGTCGGGTTCCTGGTGAGCTTCCTCTTCGGGGGGCTCACCGGCGTCATCCTGGCCTCGCCGCCGCTGGACTTCCACGTCACGGACACCTACTTCGTGGTGGGCCACTTCCACTACGTGGTCTTCGGGACGGTGGTCTTCGCGATGTTCGCCGGGTTCTACTTCTGGTGGCCCAAGTTCACCGGAAAGCTGCTGGAGGAGCGGCTGGCCAAGATCCACTTCTGGACGCTGTTCACCGGCTTCCACACCACCTTCCTGGTCCAGCACTGGCTCGGCGTGGAGGGCATGCCGCGCCGCTACGCCGACTATCTGGCGGCGGACGGCTTCACCGCGCTCAACACCCTTTCCACCATCGGCTCCTTCCTGCTGGGCATGTCGACCCTGCCGTTCCTCTACAACGTCTGGAAGACGGCCAAGTACGGCAAGAAGGTGGAGGTGGACGACCCGTGGGGGTTCGGCCGCTCCCTGGAGTGGGCGACCTCCTGTCCCCCGCCCCGGCACAACTTCACCACGCTGCCCAGGATCCGCACCGAGTCGCCCGCCTTCGATCTGCACCATCCCGAGGTGGCGGGCCACGCGCAGCGGAAGGACCAGCAGCTGAGGTCGCGGGAATCGGTCAACCCAGGGCCCGATCCAACCGGTCCCTGAGCTCCCGGATGTGGTCGTTCAGCTCCACCGGTTCGCGCACCTCGAAGTCGAAGCCGCTCAAGGCGATGTGGATGACCAGCACATCGAGGCTGTGGGCGCCGGTGTGCAGCAGACAGCTGTGCTCGTCCACGGCCTCCAGCACCCCCACCGTGGGCGTGAAACGCTCGGCCGCCCGCTCGGCGGGCACCCGCAGCAGCACGGTGGCCCGCTGGGCGTAGACGGAGGTGGTGATGCCCCGGGCC
>NZ_JAEEAP010000306.1 GCF_016103465.1 Streptomyces sabulosicollis | reverse complement strand
ATGCGGGGCGGGCCGCGAGGCGTCGGTATGTCGTCGCGTCCGTGGTGAGCTGTGTGGCCATCGCGGTGGCCGTCACCCATGTGCTGGCGCCGGATCTGAAGATAGACAACGTCACCGTGGCACTCCTGGTGGTCGCCGTCGTGCCGTGGCTGCGTGATCTGCTCAACAGCATCGAACTGCCGGGCGGGGTGCGCCTGGAGTTCAAGGAGGCGGTCGAGCGGCGGATCGAGGCCGCCGAGCGGATCGCCGACGCCGCCCTCGTCGGGAGCGGCGACGACGGACCCGGGGCCGACGGCGCCACGGCGCTGAGGGACGTGCGCCGACTGGCCGCCGAATACCTTGAGGTCCGTACGTCGATGTCCAGCGGGTCCGCCCGTACGCAGCGCATGAACGGCATCTTCGCCCGGCTGGTGCGCGCCACCCAGCGGCTCGCCGACGTCGACCTGGACGGCTGGCTCACCTCCCCGGACGGCGGTCTGCGACTGGCGGCGTACGCGCGGCTGTACGCGGTGCCGGACGCGGACGCGCTGGCCGCCCTCACGGACGCCGTGGTCAAGGAGCCGCTGGCCTTCAGCCAGTACTGGGGCGTCCACGCGCTCGACAAGGTCGTGGACGCCGTCGGGGTCGAGGACGTGCCGCCCGGGGTCGTCCGGCGCCTGGAGGACTGCCGACCGCGCGGCAGCGACCGGGTGGCCCTGCTGCGGCGGCTGATCGCCAAGCTGCACGGCCTCCCATAGCGGTCCGGTGGTCCTGCGGTCCGGCGGTCCTGCGGTCCGGTGGTCCGGCGGTGCCGCCCTCCCGCGTCGGCCCGTCCTGTGCCACTGCTCCGTCCCGCGCTCTCGCTCGACCGCGAGGCGGGGCAGCTCGCCTTCTTGCGACATCACTATGGCGCCACATGGCGCTGGGTGGCGCCACTTGGTGTCATCGTGTGCCATCTGGCGTACCAACAGGCGTCATTCCGGGCCCCGCGGGCGCGTGAGCGCGCATGGCGCCACTCTGACCCAGGCAGTCCCCTTCGCGTCTTCGCAGTTCAGGACGGTCGCCTTCGGGTTCGCCCGGTCAGCGGCGTCATTCGGGCTTGCGTGTGGCGCCATAGTGGTGCCATTATGACGTCATGGACCTCACCCCGTATGTCGACAACCTCCGCAGCGAACTCGCGGTGGCCGCCGAGGCCGGCGGCGACGAAGCGCGGGAGCTGGCCGACCGGCTCGCCGCACCGCTGGAGTCGGCGGTCCGGCTGACCCTGCTCAACGCGCTCTCTGCCGCGATGGACGAGATCACCCGCGAGCTCGCCCCCGGCTCGGTCGACGTACGGCTGCGCGGGCTCGACCCCGACTTCGTGGTGACGCCGCCGCCCCGCGACGCCGACCCCTTCGGCACCGCGCACGCCCCCGCCGAACCGCTCGCGTCCCCGGCCCCCGCGGACGGCGACGAGGGCGGTACCGCCCGGGTCAATCTGCGGCTGCCGGCCCACCTCAAGGCGCGTGCCGAGGAGGCCGCGTCCCGCGAGGGCCTGTCGGTCAACGCCTGGCTGGTGCGCGCCGTGTCGGCCGCGGTCGACGGCGGCACGCAGCCCCGTACGACAACGAAGACCCGCTCCGGACAGAACTTCACGGGCTGGGTGCGCTAGGGCCTGTCGTCAAAGGGGGGGCGCGGCCGTACGCCCCCTTTGACGGCAGACCCTGGCCGCGCCCGCGCCCGACCCACGCCACTGCCACACGTCCCACCTGCGGGGACGCCCCGACGAGTCATGAGGACGGTACAGCCATGCCTTCTTTCGACACTCCCGAACCGATCACGGTCACCGCCCACGTGGGCGCCGGCTCCCTCCGGTTCACCGCGAGCGACCGCGCGGACACCGCCGTCGAGGTGCGGCCCGGCAGCCCCAAGCGGGACAAGGACGTACGGGCCGCTGAGCAGACCGAGGTCACGTACGCGAACGGCGTGCTGACCATCAGGACGAAGGAGCGGCGCTTCATCGGCCCCTCCGGCGCCGTCGACGTGACGGTCGACCTGCCCGCGGGCTCGGCCATCGACGTGACCGGCTCCTGGACCCACGTGGCGAGCGAGGGCCGTCTCGGCAAGGCCCGGATCAAGACCTCGGGCGGCGACGTCCGCCTCGGTGCGACCGGGCCGCTCCACCTGACCGTCTCCCACGGCTCGATCGCCGTCGACCGGGTCGAGGGCGCCGCCGAGATCACCACCAGCTCCGGCAGCATGCGCGTCGGCACCGTCGACGGCCCCGCCACCCTGAAGAACTCGCACGGCACCACGACCATCGCCGCCGCCCTCGGCGAGCTGCGGGCCAGCGGCGCCCACGGCGACATCGACATCCTGCGCGCCGAAGCCTCGGTCACCGCCACCACCGCCTACGGTTCCTTGCGGGTCACCGAAGTCGCCTCCGGTGACGTCCAGTTGGAGACGTCCTACGGCGCCATCGACATCGGCATCCGTGAGGGCACCGCCGCCTGGCTCGACATCAGTGCCGAGCGCGGGCAGGTGCGCAACTCCCTCGCCGACTCGGCGCCGCCGGCCGAGACCGAGAACACCGTCAAGGTCCGCGCCCGGACCCGCTGGGGCAACATCGACGTCCGCCGGGCCGAGGTCTGACGTCCGAGTAGAGCACCCCCAACGCACCCGCAAGTCAGACCACTTCACACTCCGAGCCGGAGGGCTCCATGCCTGTATCTGTCATGCCCACATCCAGGAGCGCGGCCTCCCCCGCCGTCTCCACCGCCGATCTGCGCAAGTCCTACGGCGACAAGGCCGTGCTCGACGGCATCGACCTGCGCATCCCGTCCGGGTCCGTGTTCGCACTGCTCGGCCCGAACGGCGCCGGAAAGACCACCACCGTGAAGATCCTGTCCACGCTCATCGCCGCCGACGGCGGGCAGGCCCAGGTCGCGGGCCACGACGTCGCCACGTCTCCGGACGGGGTGCGCGCCGCGATCGGCGTCACCGGGCAGTTCGCCGCGCTCGACGACCTGCTCACCGCCGAGGAGAACCTGCTCCTCATGGCCGACCTGCTGCGCCTCGGCAAGCGCGAAGGGCGCAGGCGGGCCCAGGAGCTGCTGGACCGGTTCGACATCGCCGACGTCGCGAAGAACCGCGCCGCGACCTTCTCCGGCGGTATGCGACGTCGGCTCGACATCGCCATGACGCTGGTCGGCGACCCGAAAGTGATCTTCCTGGACGAGCCGACGACCGGGCTCGACCCGCGCAGCCGCCGCACCATGTGGGAGACCGTGCGCTCGCTGGTCGCGGGCGGCACCACCGTCTTCCTCACCACCCAGTACCTCGAAGAGGCCGACCAGTTGGCCGACCGGATCGCCGTGCTCGACGGCGGCCGGATCGTCGCCGAGGGCACCGCCGACGAACTCAAGGCGCAGATCCCCGGCAGCCACGTACGGCTGCGGTTCACCGACCCCGCCGAGTACGACCGCGCGATCACCGCGTTCCCCGGCGCCACCCGCGACGACGAGAACCTCGCCCTGCGCGTGGCGGGCGACGCCGGGATGGACGCGCTGCGCGCCCTGTTCGACCGGCTCGACGCCGTCGGCATCCGGGCCGCCGACTTCTCCGTGCACACCCCCGAC
Organism: Streptomyces sabulosicollis; assembly: GCF_016103465.1. Taxonomy (GTDB): domain Bacteria; phylum Actinomycetota; class Actinomycetes; order Streptomycetales; family Streptomycetaceae; genus Streptomyces; species Streptomyces sabulosicollis. The sequence continues at coordinate 7,367 of NZ_JAEEAP010000306.1, read as the reverse complement.
CTCGACGACGTGTTCCTCGCCCTGACCGGCGACGGCACCGCCGACACCTCGCGCCACGTCAAGGAGACCCAGCGATGAGCACCCTCGCCCACGCCGTACACGACTCGAAGACGATGCTGCGTCGCAATCTGAAGCACGCCCTGCGCTACCCCGCCGTGTCCCTGGGCCCGGCGATGATGCCCGTCATGATGCTGCTGCTGTTCGTGTACGCCTTCGGGGACTCGATCGGCGCCGGAATGGGCGGCGGCGTGGGCGGCGGCGTGGGCGGCGGAACGGGTGGCGGCCGGGACGCGTATCTGGAGTATCTGACGCCCGGCGTCATCATCATGGGCGTGGCGGCCGGAGCCATGTCGACCTCGATCGCGGTCTGCCAGGACATGACCGAGGGCATCATCAACCGCTTCCGCACCATGAACATCACCCGCTCGTCCTTTATGACGGGCCATGTCCTCGGCAGCGTCATCACGACGGTGGTGAGCCTGGTCCTGGTGGTGGGCGTGGCGCTCGCGCTCGGTTTCCGCCCGGACGCCAACCCCCTCGAGTGGCTGGCGGCGGCCGGGCTGATGGCGGCCATCGCGTTCGCGGTGGCCTGGTTGTCGGCGGCGCTCGGCCTGATCTCCAAGACGGTCGAGTCCGCGAGCAACAAGCCGCTGCTGATCCAGTTCCTGCCGTTCCTCGGCTCGGCGTTCGTGCCGGCCGACTCGATGGCCCCGGGCCTGCGCTGGTTCGCCGAGAACCAGCCGTTCACGCCGATGACCGAGACGCTGCGCGGCCTGCTCTCCGGCTCGGAGATCGGCAACAACGGCTGGATCTCGCTCGCCTGGTGCGCAGGCACCGCCCTGGTCGGCTACGTCTGGTCGCGCTCGCTCTTCAACAGCACCACCAGGCACTGAGAGCCCGCTTCCCCCACCCGGCTGATCCCCTACCCCCGCCACGGCGGAGGGCCCGATGCACACAGGGCCCTCCGCCGTGGCGCGGCGGCGCCTCGGGGCGCTCGCGGTCACTCGTCCGTGATGACCACCTTCCCGAAGTGCCCCCGCCCCGCGAAGTACCGGTACGCGGCGGGCGCCTCGGCGAACGGGAAGGCGCGGTCCACGACGGGGCGCAGGCGGTGGTGCTCGATCGCGCGGTTCATCTGCTCGAACATCTCCCGGCTGCCCACGAACATCCCCTGCAGCGTGACGCCCTTGAGCAGTACGGAGGACGGGTCGGCCCCGCCGTCCCGGGCCAGTACCCCGATGAGGCTGATCCGCCCGCCGACGCGTACGGCGTCCAGCGACTGCGGCAGGGTGCCCGCGCCGCCCACCTCCACGACGTGGTCGACGCCGCCGCCGGTCGCCTCGGCCACCAGGCGGCCCCAGTCGGGGGTGCGGGCGTAGTTGACGCCGTCGGTGGTGCCGAGCGAGCGCAGCCGTTCCAGCTTGGCGTCGTCGCTGGAGGTGGCGAGCACCCGGGCGCCACCGAGCGCGGCGAACTGCAGGGCGAACAGGGACACTCCGCCGCTGCCCAGGGTCAGCACCGTCTGGCCGGGGGTGAGGCCGCCCGCGACGGCTACCGCGTTCCAGGCGGTCACGGCGGCGCACGGCAGCGTCGCGGTCTCGGCGAAGTCCAGCTGCGCGGGGGCGGCGACCAGCGCCTCCTGGTCGAAGAGGACGTACTCGGAGAGCACCCCGTCGGCCGGGCCGCCCAGCGCGCCGGCCGTCTTCCACGCGGCGGGCGGGCCGGAGAGCCAGCGGGGCATGAAGATCCCGGCGACCCGGTCGCCCTCCCGCCACCGGGTGACCTCGGAACCGGCGTCCACCACCTCGCCCGCGCCGTCGGACAGCGGTACGACGTCGGGCTTCAGGGCACGTCCGTACGCATCCGAGGCGATCATCAGGTCCCGGTAGTTGAGCGACCAGGCCCGCATCCGGACCAGCACCTCGCGCGGCCCGGGGGCGGGCACCTCGCGTTCGTCCAGCCGGAGGGCGTCCACGCCGGTCAGGCGCGGCAGGTGGTAGTAGCGCGTCTTCATCACACCGCTCCTCACGCGGTCCGCGGGGCCGTTCCCCGCCCGTTCTCCCGGTTCCTTCCCCGCCCGGTCCGCGGGATCGGGACGGCCTGGCCGCTGACCCGCGCCCGGGGGTCGTCGGGCGTGACGTCCAGCAGGAGGTCGCTGGGGCGGCCCATGTCCTCGCCCTGGCGGATACGGACCCTGGTCCGGCCGTCGACCAGGCCGAGTACCCGCAGATAACCGCCGAAGGCGGCGGCCGCGGCACCGGTGGCCGGGTCCTCGACCACCCCGCCGACGGGGAACGGATCGCGGGCGTGGAAGACCACGTTCTCGGCGGAGCCGTCCGCGGACGGCTCCGCGGTCTCGCGCCACACCAGGTGCACCGTCGTCCAGCCGCGCCGCCGCATCACCGCCTCGAGCGCGTCGAAGTCGTAGTCCAGGTCCGCCAGCCGCTCGCGGGTGGCGGCGGCCAGGACGAGGTGGTCGTTGCCCGCGAAGGCGACATGCGGGGGCAGGGCCGGGTCCAGGTCGTCCGCGGACCACCCCAGCGCCGCCAGCGTCGGCTCGGTCTCCGCGCCCGGGTCGGCGGGGCGCGACCGCGTGGGAACGCTGGTGAGCGTGGCGCGGGGCGGGCCGTCGCCGTCGGCCGTGGTCTCGACGCGGATCTCGCCCGAGGCGGTGTCGAAGACCAGCTCACCGGGGCCGTCGCGCTCGGCGAGGGCCACGGCCGTGGCGATGGTGGCGTGGCCGCAGAACGCGACTTCGGCGAGCGGGCTGAAGTACCGCAGCCGGTAGCGGCGCGCGGCCTCGTCCCGTCCGGTGATGAACGCGGTCTCCGAGTAACCGACCCGGGCGGCGACGGCGGTCATGGCCGCGTCGTCGTCCGCGAGCGCCGCGGCGTCGAGGACCACACCGGCGGGGTTGCCACCGTCGGGGCGGGTGGTGAAGGCGGAGTAGTGCAACACGTCGAGATCCGGGGCGGACGTGGCAGACATGGTGGAGGTGGCAAACGGGGTGGAGGTGGCAGACGGGGCAGGCGTGGTGGACATGGCGGACGTGGTGGGTTCGGTGGGTGCGGTCATGCCGTCCACGGTTCCACCCGCCCGGTATCGCGTCCAACGATTCCTTTCGCTGGGCTCGATCGAGAGACCCGATGAGAGCAGGTCGGAGCCCGTCTATCCTGACCGTCGTGGACACACGACTCCTGAGGACGTTCGCGGCACTGGCGAGAACCGGCAGCTTCACCGCGACCGCCACCGAGCTCCACCTCGCCCAGTCCACCGTCACCGTCCAGATACGCACCCTGGAACGGGAGCTGGGCACCCGCCTCTTCGACCGGCTGCCCTCGGGCGCCCTGCCGACCAGCGCGGGTCGTCGGCTGCTGACGGAGGCCGAGGAGGTCCTGGACGCCGAGGCCCGGCTGCGCGCGGTGGCGGCGGCCGGGAGCGGCGGCGGCGCGGACGGCGCGGTGGAGGGCCCGGTCGCCCTCGGCGCGGGCGAGTCCCTGTGCGCCTCGCACCTCCCCCGCGTGATCGCATCCCTGCGCCGCACCCATCCCGGTATCGACGTCCACCTCCACCCCGCGGGCAGCGCGGCGGCCGTCGAGGGGCTGCGTACGGGACGGCTCGACCTCGTCCTGCTCCTGGAACAGGACGTGACCGACGCCGACCTGGTGGCCCGCCCCATCGCCCGCGAACCCCTCGTCTACCTCGCCGCCCCCGGCCACCCACTGGCCGGACGCGAGGCGGGCTGGGACGAACTGGCCGGGCAGAGCTTCTTCGTCCACGAACAGGGCTGCTCCTACAGCGACCACCTCGTCCGCACCCTCCTCACCCTCCCCGGCCCGCCGCCGCGCCTCACCCGCTTCGGCAGCATCGAGGCCGCCCGCTCCTGCGTCGCCGCGGGCCTGGGCCTGACGCTGCTCCCCCGCGCCACGGTGGAACGCCAGCTCGCCGAGGGCTGTCTCGCCGAGGTCCACGGCCCGGCCATCCCCCCGGTCCCCGTCCAGCTCACCCGCCACCGCCGCCGCTGGACCAGCCCGGCGGCGCGGGTGGTGGCGGACGAGCTGACGCGGTTGCTCGCGGCGTGAGCCGTACGCCGGAAGCGCGTCTGGCGAGCCTCGGGCGAGCGTCGAACGAGCCTCAGACGAGCGTCGGACGAGCCTCAGACGAGCGTGACGCCGTCGTGGGCGCGAACCGCCGGAGGGGTGGCGGTGTCGAGGGCGTCCAGAACGCGCACGGCGTACGCCTCGTCGGCGAGGTCGGGAACCTCCGCCCGGCTGGCCCAGCGCCAGGCCCGGGTGCGGGGACCCGTGACGGGGGTGCCGTCGAGGGCCTCGCACCGGAAGACGAGGGAGACGGTGAGGTCGTTCATGTCCTTGTAGACCCCGGTGAGCGCGGCCGGGAGCGCGATCTTGACGCCCGTCTCCTCGAGGATCTCGCGCTGGAGGGCGTCGGGGATGGCGGCGCCGGGGTCGAGCGCACCGCCCGGCGGTTCCCAGGTGCTGCCGTCACGCCGTTTGATCAGCAGCGCCCGGCCGCGCCCGTCCACGATGACTCCGGCGACGCTGACACGGTGCGGACGGTCAGTGGTCACGTTCCTCGGCCCTCTCGGTGGCTGGGGATTCTCACGGTAGCAACGCCCGGACGGGGCCGGGGCCCTGACCGAGGAGCCAGGCCCCCACCCGCCCACCGATCCGGCCTTACGACCCGATCAACCCTTACGGTTCCAGCCGCCCTTGCGGTTCCAACCGCTTCTTACGGTTCCAGCCAGCCCTTACGGCCCGACGAACACGGGTCTCCCAGCTGCTGCTGCCGCAGATCGGCCGCCCGCTGGGCCAACTCGGTGCGCGCGGACAGCACTTCCTGCTGTGCGTGCGCCTCCGCCAGCGGCCCGGCGCGGACGGCCGCTACGAGGTGGCGTCCTTGGCGTCGGTGTCCTTGGCGTCGGCGTCGGTGCCCTTGGTGTCGTCGTCCTCGGCGTCGTCGTCCTTGGCGTCGGTGTCGGCGTCCGCGTCCTCGAAATACGTGTCGAGCACCGCGTCCAGCTCCGCCGCCCAGTCCTTGAGGAGCTTGCGGGCCGGTGCCTCGACATCGGCGGTGTACCAGCGCTGGTTGGTCGTGTAGACCGTGATCCCGAACCGCTTGCCGAACCTCGGGGTGTCGACCTCCACCGCGCCGATCTCGTCCCACCCGAACTCGGCCTTCTCGCCGTCGAGTTCGAACACGACCCCACGCCGCCCGGCCCGTATCGCACCGCGCCGGTCGGACACCTCGAAGACGGCCCCGCCGTCCTCGTCCGCGCCGCCGTCCTCGTCCTCGTCCGCTTCCCCGTCGGACGCGACATCGTCCTTCGCCGCCTCGGCCTCGACGCCCTCTTCCTCGTCGAGCTCCGGTTCGTCCTCGGCGGTGACTTCCTCCGGCGGCCGCTCCGCCGCTGCCTTGTCCGGGGTGTCCTCCTCCACATCGGCAGGGCGCGGGGACGTCAGGCCGGGGATGTACCCCGGGTCCGTCCCGGCGGTGTGCATGGGCGGGATGATCGGTCCAGTGCTCTGCTCCACGGCGGGAAGTATTGCCGATAAACCTGTGCCGACGACAGGCAACCCCGGCCCCAATCGAACCGGCGCGGGAAAGCCGCAGGTTACGCCGAACCGATTTCGGCGCGGGCCGTGGCGGCGGCCCGGGTGGTACGGGACTCCAGTGAGGCGGGGCTACTGGACAAGTCCGGCGGCGAGCGGTTGCGCGACGCGCGGGGACTGGGCACCCGGCGGGTCGGTCGGCGACATCCTCGTCCCCCTCGACGAGATGGTCACCGTCGACCACCGCGTCACCCCTGCCCAGCTGGAGCGCACGGCGGCTGCCTCCGGCTGCTCCCGCCTCCCGGTCTCCGCCCCCGGCGGCGCCATCCTGGGCTACCTGCAGCCCGGCCACTCCGGCGTGCGGGGCCGAGGAGGGACGTCACGGCGCCGCTCAGGACGACGGCCGGGCGGACCGCCGGGCCGACGGTTGATCCGAGGGCAGGTCCGAGGGCTGGGCCGTTGGCCGGTCCGGCCGCACGGAGAACGCCGTGTCCCCGGCCGTCGCCACGATCGCGTCCTTGACGAGCGCCACCCTCGGCTCCGCGTCCTGCGCCGAGGTCCCGGGGTCGTTCAGCGCGGCCGTGCGCCACGCCTCCTTGCCGTCGGCCACGTTCAGCGCGAGCAGACGGCCGAAGCGGTTGGCGAAGTACAGCTGCCCGTACTTCCGGGACACCACCGGCTCCGACAGGCTCTCCGTCTCCGTCGCCCGCTGCCACAGCTCCCGGCCGCTGTCCGCCGCCACCGCGGTGACCGTTCCGTTGGGACGGACGAAGTAGACGGTGCCGTGCAGCAGGGTCGGCTTTCCGAGCACGGGGCGCCGCAGCGGGGTCCGCGTGATCCCTCCGGTGCGCGGATCCACCCGCACCATGGCCTCGTACGGGCGCTCGTACCCCGAGTCGTACACGTCCTTCGCGGTCTGCGGGATCAGGAACAGCGGCTCGCCCCGGACCACGCCGAGGGTCAGCGTCTTCCGCGGGAGCGTGGTGAGTCGCTGCTGGGTGCCGTCGGGGGGCTCGAGCCGCATCAGGTCGTACGGGCCCTCGGCGGCCAGGCCGTCGGAGCCGGTCGGTGCGCACATGGCGTACGGCGTGCCGCCCAGCGTCGTCGGCTCGCAGAACTTCCCCCCGGGCGCCGGCGACTGCCACAGGCGCGCCCCCGACGCCCCGTAGGCGACGAGTTCCCGGGCGTCCGGCGACAGCGTCAGCACCCCGCCGCGGAACATGCGTACCGAGGCGGAGTCGCTGATGGCCCTCTCCCACCGCTGCTTCCTGGTGGCGGCGTCCAGGGCCACCACGAACCGCCGGCCCTCCTCGGACTGGCGGTAGGTGTAGACGATTCCGTCCCGTACCCCGATGGGCCGTGCCGACTGGGGGCGGGTCCCCCAGCGCCACTGGACGTGGCCGGTGGCGGCGTCGACCCTGGCGACCGTGAACCCGTTTCCGCCGCAGTACAGGGTCCGGCCGTCCTCCGGGGCACATCCGGACTCGTCGTAGACGAGGGGCGGCCCTTCGGTCGCGACCCGCAGTTCCGTCCGCCACGGCCGCCAGTCCTTGGGGAGCGAGGCGGGCTGCTGGGAGTGCGCGGCGCCGGCGGTGGCGGACGAATCGCCCGACGGATCCGTCGTGTCCGGGGCGAAGACCGCGGCGGCGACGGTCAGCCCGGTGAGGGTCAGGACCACCCCGGCGGTGGTGACGACGAGCCGCCGCCGAGCGCCTCGCCCCGGCGCGGTCCGCTGCGGGGCGGGCTGTCTCTTATACACCTCTGACGCTGCCGACGACTAGTCGAGTGTAGATCTCG
>NZ_JAEEAP010000305.1 GCF_016103465.1 Streptomyces sabulosicollis | reverse complement strand
ATCCGCGACCGCGCCCGCCCCCACAACCCCGTCCGCATCCGCAGCCGCCTCCGCATCCGCGTCCGGACGCAGCAGTGGGAGCGGCTCGGCGGGCTGTAGCGCCGGGTCGTCCACGGGGAACGTCCGTACCCGGCCCGGTGGCGACCACGGTTCCTCGAAGCGCACGGTCACCCGGCCCACTCCGCTCCCCTGCACCCAGCCCGCCCCGTACTCGGCGTGCCGTACGTCGGAGCCCGGGAGCCAGCGTCGCGGCTTCTCAGCGTCCTCAGAAGCCTCTCCCGCGCCCTCTCCCACGGGCCCCGGTCTCTCGGAGCCCAGCGGCCCCTCCGTGTCCCCCAGGACCTCGTGAGGGGCCTGGACGGCCTGAGCGGCCTGAGCCGCTTGCGCGGCCTGGGCTGCCTCGGCGGCCTGGGCGAAGAGATCCTCCTGCGTGTAGTCCGCCAGACCGCTGACGCCGACCCCCAGCAGCCGCACACCTGCCGTGGTGTCGACCCCGTCGATCAGCCGCGCCGCGGCCTCCCGCACCACCGCCGGGTCGTCGGTCGGCCCGCGCAGGGTCTCCGAACGGGTGAGCGTGGAGAAGTCGTACCGCCGCACCTTGATCACCACCGTCCGCCCCGAGCGGCCCGCCTCGCGCAGCCGCCGCACGCAGCGGTCGGCGAGCCGCGCGATCTCCAGCTGCACCCGGGTGCGGTCGGTGAGGTCGACGTCGAAGGTGTCCTCGACCGAGATGGACTTGGCGTCCCGCTCGGCGACGACGGGCCGCTCGTCCCGGCCCTCGGCCATCAGGAACAGCGACGCGCCGTGGGCCCGGCCCAGCAGCCGCACCAGCTCCGCCTCGCCCGCCTCCCGCGTCTCGGCCACGGTGTGGATCCCGGCCCGGCGCAGCGCCTCCGCAGTGGCGGGGCCGACGCCCGGGAGCGTCCGCACCGACATCGGGCCGAGCAGATCGCGCTCCGTCCCGGGCTCGATGACCACCAGGCCGTCCGGCTTGGCCTGCTCCGAACCGATCTTGGCGAGCATCTTGGATCCGGCGAGCCCCACCGAGCCGGTCAGCCCGGTGACCGCCCGGATGTCGGTCCGCAGCCGCTCCCCCACGGCGCGCGCCGCCTCCGCGGTGGGCTCGGTGCCGCCCGCCTCCAGATCGACGAACGCCTCGTCCAGGCTGAGCGGCTCCACCAGGGGCGACAGCGTGTGCAGCAGGGCCATGACGGCGTCGCTCACCTTGCGGTAGAGGGCGAAGCGCGGGATGAGGAACGCCGCGTTCGGACACAGGCGGCGGGCCTGGGCCATCGCCATGGCCGAGTGCACCCCGAACACCCGGGCCTCGTAGGAGGCCGTGGCCACCACGCCACGCGGCCCCAGACCTCCTACGATCACCGGCTTACCGCGCAGGCTGGGCTTGGCCGCCTGCTCCGCCGAGGCGTAGAAGGCGTCCATGTCCAGATGGAGAATCGTCGGCGCACCCCTCACACCTCCGATGCTGCCGCACACCACTGACAATGGGGCGGTGCGGAGGGGCGGGCGCGGGCTCCGAGGAACGAGGGGCCGAGTACGGTCGACCACCGACAGCGACTGCTGGCGCCCCGGAGTGGGAACCGCGCCCTGGAAATGGGCCGAGCCCTAACCGGCCCGGTTACGGCGCGCCGCGAGCTCATCCGTCGGGTTGTGCCGGATCAGCGTCTCACCGGTGTCCACCCGCTCGCCGTGCAGCTGGGACAGCGCGCTCTCCACATCCCGCCAGACGACGCCCACGGCGATGCCGAAGACGCCCTGGCCACCCTGGAGGAGGTCCACGACCTCATCGGGCGAGGTGCACTCGTAGACGGTCGCGCCATCGCTCATCAGCGTCATCTGGGCCAGATCGTCGAGCTCTCGGGCGCGCAGGTGCACCACCGCCGCCCGGATGTTCTGCAGCGACACACCGGTGTCCAGCAGCCGCTTCACGATCTTGAGGACGACCACGTCCCGGAAGCTGTAGAGCCGCTGGCTGCCCGAGCCGTACGCCGGCCGGACACTCGGCTCCACCAGGCCGGTGCGGGCCCAGTAGTCCAGCTGGCGGTAGGTGATGCCCGCGGCCGCACACGCCGTGGGTCCGCGGTATCCGATCCGCTCCGTCCCCCCCGCGGCGGGCTCACGCGGCGGTGCGGCCTGTGCCGCGACCCGAGCCTTCAAAGCCGGATCGGCCGATGCGCTCCCCTGGAGCGCATACGGACCTCCGGCCGCCGTGCCGTCGCCGGTGCTTCTCACGCCGACCTCCGTCCTCGACCTGCCATCTTGAAGGTAGGCAGTCACCCGGGGTGCGTCAACGATCGCCACACTCGGCACGCCGAGTGATAATCACCCTAAGGGTGGTTTCCCGTGTCCCTCGTCCGGGAAAGGCTACTCGAATGCGCGAGCGAGGACCGGCATACGGTTCACTGGCTGCTGGTTCCGAAGTCCTCGGGCGAGATCTGGTCGAGGAACTCGCGGAACTTCTCCACCTCGTCCTCCTGCTCGTCCGGGATCGCGATACCTGCGTCGTCCAGCACGCCGTCGCTGCCGTAGATCGGCGTTCCGGTGCGCAGCGCGAGCGCTATGGCGTCGGACGGCCGAGCGCTGACCTCCACGCCGCTGGCGAAGACCAGCTCCGCGTAGAAGACCCCCTCGCGCAGATCCGTGATCCGGACCTCCGTGAGCTGCTGGCCTACCGCTTCGAGTACGTCTTTGAAAAGGTCGTGGGTCAGCGGGCGCGCCGGAGCCATGCCCTGCTGAGCGAAGGCGATCGCGGTCGCCTCACCTGGTCCGATCCAGATGGGGAGGTAGCGGTCGCCTCCCACTTCACGCAGGAGCACGATCGGTTGGTTGGAGGGCATTTCCACCCGGACACCCACGACGTCGAGCTCGTTCACACAGCAACCCTAGGACGTGCCCGGCCGGTTTGGATAGTCGGGGCCCGGTCGGTCACCGTTCCTGGACCCTCAGCGCCGATCGCACCAGGGCCGCGTGCAGCTGTACGGAGAGCGTGGCGAGCTCCCGCACACTTGCCTCCGCATGCGCCCTGGTCTGCGGGTTTCTATGCATCCGCAGCGGAGCGACCACCTGCTCGACCATGCCTGCCTCCCGCTCGGCGGAGGCTTTCATGATGCGCAGATGACGTGGTTCCAGGCCGAAACGACCGAGCTCGGCGATGAGCCGGGCGACAGTCACCGCCTCGATGTCGTACCCGCCGTCCGCGGTCGGCGCGAGCAGCCCGTACGACTCCCATTCGGCCAGCTCCGCTTCGCTGACCTCGGCCGTTGCCAGCAGCTCGGCACGGCCGACCCGGGCGGCCGTGGGGCCGTCCGGGACCGCCTCGGTGCCGCCGTCGAGAAGCCCGGGCTGCCGCGCTCCCTGCGAAACGGCAGGAAGCTGCAACGGTTCACCCCGCTCCAGGGCGTCCAGATGTTCCCGGATGACCTTGAGCGGCAGGTAGTGGTCACGCTGCATCCGGAGGATATGGCCGAGCCGCTCCACATCCCGCTGGCTGAATTTCCGGTAGCCGGACGGCGTCCGCCGCGGCTCCACCAGCCCCTCCGACTCCAAGAAGCGGATCTTGGAGATGGTGACCTCGGGGAACTCGTCCCGCAACAGATTCAGCACGGTGCCGATGCTCATCGACCGGCTGCCCGTGGGGGCGGTGCCGGTATCGGCACCGCCCGACGGTGTCTGAAGCATGGACCTCCCCTGACGGGTCAGATGCCGACGCCCCGCTGGCTCGGGTAGAAGACCAGCCGGTACTTACCGATCTGCACCTCGTCCCCACTGGTCAGGACCACCGGCGCGTCGATCTGCTCCCGGTTGACGTACGTCCCGTTGAGGCTGCCGACGTCCGCGACGGTGAAGCTGCCGTCCTGGCCGCGCCGGAACTCCACATGGCGGCGGGAGACCGTCACATCGTCCAGGAAGATGTCGCTCTGCGGGTGACGGCCCGCCGTGGTGATGTCGCTGTCCAGCAGGAAGCGGCTGCCGGAATTCGGCCCGCGGCGGACCACCAGCAGTGCCGACCCCAGGGGCAGCGCCTCGACGGCGGCCTGCGCCTCCGGGCTGAGCGACGGCAGCGGCGTCTGCCCGGTCACCTCGGAGTCGTACGCCTCGAGACCCGAGATCGAAATGGTGGAGGTGGTCTCCGAGGCACGCTCGGAGGGCGCGCCACCCCGCAGCGGGGCCCCGCAATTGGAGCAGAACCGGCTGGCCTCCGCGTTCCGGTGGCCGCACCGCTGACAGACCGGCAAGCCGAACCCTCCACCACTCCGAGAGGCCGATGGGTCCTCGAAACCTATGGGCCCGGCCGTGGAGGGGTCAACAGACGCGCCCTGCCCGCCGACCTGGTCGCGGAAGAGCGGGCGCTCCTCGGTCCCCCCTCCGCTCTCCTCCGCGGCACGCGAGGCGCGGTGGCGAGCGGTGCTGCTGCCGCCATCCTGGCGGGCACTCTTGCCGAACAACTTCCCGAACAACTTCACGGGCGATTCCCCTTGACTGAAACAGACCCGCCCGTGGGGCAGGACAAACCCTCGATGCACACACCAGACGGTCCGGACATCCTCACAACGTCCGTGACCACCAGACAGTTTCCATCACGCGCGGATCTTCCGGTGCGTTGACCCCCCGCGTCCACATGGTCTCCCCGAGAGACCCTCATTTCGAACCGCCTCACCGTGATGACGACCGAGCGTAGTCAGGCCGCTTCGCCGATCGCAAGGCATCCACAACGATCTTCTTCTCCCGGCGCACGGACACAGTGGCCTGCTCCTTCTCCAGGCTCTGCACCACCCCGCCCGGGATGTTCAGGGCCGGCTCCAGATCCTCCGGTTTGCCGATCACCTTCACAACATACGGTTGCGACACTTTCCGTCCATCGATCCGGACCGCGCCGCCGCTGTCCGAGAAGTAGGTGCCGGCGACCACGCGCACCTTGCCGATCTGGATCGCCTCGGCGCCCGCCGCCCGCAGCTCCTGGACCGTGTCGAGCAGCATGTCCGACTCCACGGAGCCCCGGGAGTCGTCGATGGTGATCGTGATACCGGGACCCTGTGCTGCCACCGTACCGGCGAGCACGCCCAGCTGCTGCTCCTTCTGGAGCGTCTGCTTACGGGCCTCCTCGGCCTGGTCCGAGCTGTTCTCCAGCTCGGTGCGCTGGTTCTCCAGCCGGCGCTTCTCGTCCTGGAGCCGCTGGGTGCGGGAGTCCAGCTCGTCGAGGATCCGGACGAGGTCCTCCTGCCGGGCGCCGCGCAGCACGCTGTTCTCGTTGGTCGAGCGCACCTGGATGGCGAGGCCCAGGCCGAGACCGAAGAGCAGCAGGGCGACGATCAGCTGCGCACGGGTGAGCCGCGGCGGCCAGACGCCCTTCATCAGCCGCTGGCGGCCGGTCAGGGTCTCCTCCGGTCCCTGACCGGCTCCGGGGCCCCCAGGGCCGGGGGCGGGCCCCACGCGCTCTCCGGGGCCGCTCCTGGAGCCGTCGGCGGGCCCGGGGCCCTCGGCACGTGCCGAGGGCGCGTTCGCCGTGACGGACCGGCTCTGGGCCTGCGGCGGCAGGGCCTCGGGCAGCACGGCCTTGGGCAGGGGCGTCCTCAGGGCGAGGTCCTTCAAGCCGCCCGGCGGGGGCGTGGCGGGCCTCCCCTGCCGCTCCGCCGGTACGTCACGGGGCTCGGGCTTCCGGGCGGGCGACGGGGTGCCCGGCCGCGGCGGTCCGGCCGCCGACGGCCGCTTCGGCTCGGCTCGCTCGCGGGGCTCACCGGGGCGCGCGGGCCGCTCGTGGCGCGCGGGCCGCTCGGGCGTGTCCGGCCGTCGCGGCGGCTCGGGCGACCGACGCGGCTGCTCAGCGCCCTTCTCCGTCGTTTCGGCCTCCGCCGCTTGTCCGGCCTTCGCCGGCTGCTCGGCCTCGGCGTCCCCCTCGGCCGGCCGCGGCGTGTCGGCCTGCCGCGGCGTGTCGGCCTGCCGCGGCGTGTCGGCCTGCCGCTGTCGCGGTGGCTCGGCGGACTGCCCCGGCGCGTCGGCCGACTGCTGTCGGGGCGTGTCGGCCTGCCGTCGGTTTTCGGCCGACTGTGCGTTCTCGGGCTTCTCCGGGGTGTCGTCGGTCGTCATCGGCCTCACGCCCGGAACACATGGCGGCGGATCGCGGCCGCGTTGGAGAAGATCCGGATGCCGAGCACGACCACGACTCCCGTCGACAGCTGGGCACCGACGCCCAGCTTGTCACCCAGGAAGACGATCAGTGCGGCCACCACCACGTTGGACAGGAACGATACGACGAAGACCTTGTCGTCGAAGATCCCGTCCAGCATCGCCCGGAAGCCCCCGAAGACCGCGTCGAGTGCCGCCACGACGGCGATCGGCAGATAGGGCTCGACCACCGTCGGCACCACGGGTCGGACCACCAGTCCCACCACGACTCCCACGATGAGCCCCAATACGGCGATCACGATGTGCCCTTCCCTGTGTCGGCGTCACCCTTGCCGGAGCCACCGGCTATCGGTTCCGCGGTGCGTACGATCAGGCTCGGCGCGGCCGGCAGCCGCAGCGAGTCCTGGGCGGAAATGCTCGTGCGGATGTCATAGTTCTGCTGCAGCACATGCAGGTACTGTCCGTCCGCGCTGTTCTGGAAAGCGGTGCTCAGCCGCTGCCCGTCCCCCACCGCGAGCACCGTATACGGCGGCGCCAGCGGCTTGTTGTCGACCAGTATGGCGTCTCCCGCGGCCCTGATCGCCGAGAGCGCCGTCAGCCGCTGTCCGTTGATCGAGATGGCCTCGGCGCCCGACTCCCACAGGCCGTTGACGACGCGCTGCATGTCGTGGTCGCGCACCCGGCCGGTGTCGGAGAAGTCGGCGCTCTCCCGTGGTCCGCCGCCGCTGCCCGCCGCGTCCTTGGCGTCGTCGACCACCAGCTTCACCCCGGGGCCCGTCACTTCGTCGGCCCCCGAGAGCAGCGCCACCAGATCGGCCCCGGACCCGCCGTTCTTCTCCAGCGCCTGCCGCTGCTTCTCCCCGACCTCACCGCGGAGCTTGTCCACGCTCCTGGCGAGCTTGTCCGCGTTCGAGTTCCCCGTCTCGATGCGGTCGATCAGCTCTCCCCGCTCCTTGGCCAGCGTCGGCGCCGATATCCGCGCCTCGGCGGCGCCGATGGTGATGACGACCGCGACCAGGACGAGACCGAAGGCCAGCCCCAATTTGGCCCGCACGGTGCGCGGCAGGCCCGAGCGACCGGTCTCCCCGCGCCGCGCCGCGGCCTCGGCGTAGCCGTCGTCGAGGCTGTGGTCCATCACATTGGTCAGCAGCGACATGGACGCGTCGAGACGCGGGCGCGGGCGCGGCGATGCTGTGCTCCGAACGGGGGGCTGCTGCGACATGCCGCACATCGTCGCACGTGGGGGCCGCCGCCACCGAATGGCCCCTCCGGCGTGCCGGATCCGGGACCTCGGAGCGGCGGCGGCCCCACGCGCTCAGACGTGCTGGGGCGTCCCCGGGATCAGCGCCCCGCGCTGTCCACGACGCTGGACCACTCGTCCAGCAGGGCCTGCGCGGACGCGTCGTCCGGGCCCTCCGCCCACAGATGGGTGACCGCCTCGGCCGGGTCGGGCAGCACCATGACCCACCGCCCGTCGGCCTCCACGACCCGCACCCCGTCGGTGGTGTCCACGTAGCGGTCCCCCGCGGCCTCCACCACATGCCGCATGACCAGGCCCTTGACCGCCCATGGAGTGGCCAGATCACGCCGCTGGACATGCGCCCGCGGGATCCGCGCATCGATCTGACTCAACGTCAGCTGAGTGCGCGCCACCAGACCGATCAGCCGGACGAAGGCGGCCGTACCGTCGAAGACGCTGCTGAACTCGGGGATGATGAACCCGCCGCGCCCGTCGCCCCCGAAGATGGTGGACTCCGACCGGGCGACCCGGGTCAGATCGTCCGCCGCGGTGGTCGTCCACTCCACCTGTGTGCCGTGGTACGCCGCCACCTGCTCGGCGATACGGGTCGTGGTCACCGGCAGCGCCACCCGCCCGCTGCGCCGCTCCGCGGCCACCAGGTCGAGCATCACCAGCAGCGCCCGGTCGTCCTCCACGATCCGGCCGCGCTCGTCGACGAGCGAGAACCGCTCACCGACCGGGTCGAACCGCACGCCGAACGCGGCACGCGCCGAGGCGACGATCTCGCCGAGCCGGGCCAGCCCCGACCGGCGGGCGTCGGCGGTCTCCGTCGGACGCGACTCGTCCAGGCCGGGGTTGATGGTCAGCGCGTCCACGCCGAGCCGGCCCAGCAGGCTGGGGAGCACCAGCCCGGCGCTGCCGTTGGCGGCGTCCACGACGACCTTGAGGCCGGACTCGGCGATGCCGCTGATGTCCACGGCGCGCAGCAGCGAGCCGGTGTACGAGTCGAAGACGCTCGACGGGAAGCTGAGGTCACCGATCTCGCCCGGGAAGGCCCTGCGGTACTCCTGGCGGGCGTACACCCGGTCCAGCTTCCGCTGACCGCCCGCGGAGAGATCGGCGCCCCGCTCGTCGAAGAACATGATGTCGACCGAGTCGGGCACCCCGGGCGAGGTCCGGATCATGAAGCCGCCCGCGCTGCCGCGCGCGGTCTGCTGCCGGGCCACCGGCAGCGGCACGTTCTCCAGGTCCCGTACGTCAATGGCGCTGGTCTGCAGGGCGGAGATCATCGCCCGCTTGAGCGCCCGCGCGCCCCTGGAATGGTCACGCGCCGTGGTGACCGTGGAGCCCTTCTTGAGGGTCGTCGCATAGGCCCCGGCGAGCCGCACCGCGAGCTCCGGGGTGATCTCCACGTTGAGGATGCCGGAGACGCCGCGGGCGCCGAACAGATGGGCCTGCCCCCGGGACTCCCAGATCACCGAGGTGTTGACGAACGCGCCCGCCTCGATGGTCTTGAACGGATAGACCCGGACATTGCCCTGGACGATCGATTCCTCACCGATCAGGCACTCGTCTCCGATGACCGCCCCGTCCTCGATCCGGGCGGCGCGCATGATGTCGGTGTTCTTGCCGATGACGCAGCCGCGCAGATTGCTCTGCTGGCCCACGTACACGTTGTCGTGCACCACCGCCTTGTGGAGGAAGGCGCCGCTCTTCACCACGACATTGGAGCCGACGACGGTGTGCTCACGGATCTCGGCCCCGGCCTCCACCTTGGCGTAGTCACCGATGTAGAGCGGCCCGCGGAGCACGGCCTCCGGATGCACATCCGCCCCTTCGGCGACCCATACGCCGGGCGAGATCTCGAATCCGTCGAGCTCGACGTCGACCTTGCCCTCGAGAACGTCCGCCTGGGCCTTCACATAGCTCTCGTGGGTGCCGACGTCCTCCCAGTAGCCCTCGGCGACATAGCCGAAGATGGGCTTGCCTTCCTTCATCAGCTGGGGGAAGACATCTCCGGACCAGTCGACGGGGACATCGGGCTCGACATAGTCGAAGACCTCCGGCTCCATGACATAGATGCCGGTGTTGACGGTATCGGAGAAGACCTGGCCCCAGGTGGGCTTCTCCAGGAAGCGCTCGACCTGTCCGCCTTCGTCGACGATGGTGATACCAAATTCAAGCGGATTGGGAACGCGGGTCAGGCAGACGGTGACAAGGGCGCCCTTTTCCTTATGGAAATTGATCAGATCCGTGAGGTCGAAATCCGTCAGGGCATCACCGGAGATCACCAGGAAGGTGTCGTCCTTGAGCGCTTCCTCCGCGTTCTTAACGCTTCCGGCGGTGCCGAGTGGCTTCTCCTCATTCGCGTACGTGAGCTCCATGCCGAGCTCCTCGCCGTCACCGAAGTAGTTCTTGACCAGGGAGGCGAGGAACTGGACTGTCACCACGGTCTCGCTGAGACCATGCCGCTTGAGCAGCCGCAGCACATGCTCCATGATCGGCCGGTTGGCCACGGGCAGCAGCGGTTTGGGCATGGTCGAGGTCATCGGGCGCAGACGAGTCCCCTCGCCCCCTGCCATCACGACGGCCTTCATATCGGAAGCGTCCTCCTTGAAGAGACGACGGTCATGCCGACCGCGCACGCCCGATGGCCCTTACACCTAAAGCGCTACGGGCCCCGGCCTCTATGGACGCCGCTACGGCGAGCTCAGTCGGCCGCGGTGTCCGCCCTGACAAGTCGGCGGACCTGAACCACGTAGAGGACTCCTGCCCACCAATAGAGTGTTGTACCCCATCCGGCGAACGCCCATCCGAAAATTGCGGCGGTCGTGTGAAGCAAGCCACTTCCCTCACTCAGAAGGAGCAAGGGGAAGGCATACATCAGGTTGAACGTGGCCGCCTTGCCGAGGAAGTTCACCTGGGGCGGCGGATAGCCATGGCGCCGGAGGATGCCCACCATCACCAGCAGGACCAGCTCCCGCGCGAGAAGGGCCGCGGTGAGCCAGAGGGGCAGGATCTCGCGCCAGGTGAGGCCGACAAGGGTCGACAGTATGTAGAGGCGGTCGGCCGCCGGGTCGAGAAGCCGGCCGAGGCTGCTGATCTGGTTCCAGCGGCGGGCCAGCTTCCCGTCGAGATAGTCGCTGACACCGCTGAGCGCCAGTACGAGCAGCGCCCAGCCGTCGCTGTTGGGCCCGCCGAACTCGGGCCGGAGGATCAGCCACAGGAAAAGCGGCACGCCGACGAGGCGCGCAGCGCTGAGGATGTTCGGGATGGTGAGCACGCGGTCCGTCTGGACGCGTGTCTCCTGTACCTCCACCCGGGAGCCTCCCGTGAGAAACAGGCCGATGATGCCCCATGACTCTACCGGTAGGCCCCGACAGGCCCCGCACCGGGGCGTAGTGGACATGGACACAAAAAGACCCCGAGGGGAATGAATTTCCCGTCGGGGTCTTTTGAAAGAATTGTTCGGCGGTGTCCTACTCTCCCACAGGGTCCCCCCTGCAGTACCATCGGCGCTGAAAGGCTTAGCTTCCGGGTTCGGAATGTAACCGGGCGTTTCCCTAACGCTATGACCACCGAAACACTATG
>NZ_JAEEAP010000304.1 GCF_016103465.1 Streptomyces sabulosicollis | reverse complement strand
GGCTGGGGCTCGGGTGCGTGAGGCGCGGCTGGTTCCTCGACGTCGGCCACCGGCGCGAGTTCGGGTTCGGCCTTTTGGTCGTCCTCGACGGCCGGGGGCTGGGGTGCCGAGTCGGGGTCCGCCGACGCTTCCGGCTCCGCGTGAGCGGCGGTGTGGGCAAGGAGAGTCCCGCCCATGAAGGCGAGGGCGGGCCAGGCGGCAACGAGGATGCGCAGCCAGGCAGGAACGTGGTGCATGTCGAGGAGTCCGGCAGTGGCGACGTTGGCGCCGAGGGAGGCGGCCAGAGCGATGAGGAACCAGCACCAGGCCAGCCGGGTGGGTCCGCCGGTGCGCAGTCGTCGCCAGGCGGCGACCAGGAGCAGGTCGACGCTGATCGGGTAGGCCCAGGCTTTCCAGCCGTCCTGTCCGGCAGCGGCGGCCAGATCGTGCAGGTGGGCGAAGGACAGCGCCCCGGCAATGACGGCCTGGACCAGGACGGCGTCGACACGCGGGCGGGCCATCACGGGTTCCTTCCTGTCGTCAGGCATGGGAGGGGTAGGGACCTGGCGCGAAGACGGTCACGCCGACCGGAGGAGAGGGTGAGGTCAGGCGGAAGCGGGGGCCGTCTTGGACAGCCGGACCCGGGCCGAAGGCACTGCTGCGGTGGCGGGGCGGAAGGCCGCCAAGGCGGGCACGTCAGGGGTGCGGTGGGCGTGCTTGTTGCAGATGTTCACGGCCTCGCGCAGCGAGGTGTGCGGGGCCCGGACGCGGTGCCAGCCGCCGGTCGAATCGGCCGCGATGGCCAGGCCGCGGGTCTCGGCCGGGATCTGGATCGCGGCCAGCACGGCATCGGGTGCGATGTCTCCAAAGGCCATGTTGGCGGACGTTTCGTCGTTGACGCGGTGGGCGGTGCGGCCGGTGAGCTGGGCGCGGAGCATGGTGATGCCCTTGCCGAGTTCGGAGCCGAAGCGCTGCCCGCAGATCTCCAGGTAGATGCCGGCCGCGCGGCCGAGCTGGGCGAGGCGGACCAGGGCAGTGATGATCCGGTCCCGGCGCTTCTCCTCATCCTTGGTGGCGTACAGGGCGAGTTCGGCGACCTCGTCGACCAGGACCACGACCGGTACCGGCCGGATGTCCTCGGGCAGGTCCCAGATGTCGGCGGCGATCTCCGCGTCCGGCACGGCGACGCTGATCCGTTGCTCGGCCCGGATGAGCTGGTACACCTCCTCCATGTGCGTCACCAGCGCCTCCAACAACTCCAACGCGATATCGGGGTTGTCGGCGAGCGCGGAGAACCGGCGGGCCAGCGGGAACAGCTCCACGCCCTGCTTGCAGTCGATGCCGACCAGGGCGACATCGTGCGGGGCGAGCCCGGCGACCAGGTTGCGCTGGTAGACGGACTTGCCGGACTCCGTGGCGCCGAGGGTCAGCCCGTGAGGGACGGCGCGGTAGTCGCGGTAGTGCACCGAACCGTCCTCGCGCAGGGCGACCGGGATGCGCATCGGCCGGGTATCGAGCCGGGCAGGCATCTGCACCCGCTTGAGCACGTCGTAGCCGGTCATCCGCACCTCCACCACACCCGAGCGGATCTCACGGGAGGTGACCCCGTACAGGCCGAAGGAGTGGCGGAGCCGGTCGGTGGCGGCAGCGACGTCGAAGGCGTCCTGTCCGGGCTTGAGCTTGAGCCGCAGCACCAGGCCGGTGCGACTCGGACGCAGACGCACGATACGCGGCGCGCGGAACTCCGGCGCCTCCCGACCAGTCATCCGAGCCAGGGCCAGGCGCCAGCGGGCGGGTGGGACGGTCAGCCCGCAGGCGTCCATGACCGAGGCGTAGCGGACCATGACCCGCACGGTGGCGAAGGTGACGCCGAGGGAAAGCCAGTACCAGGCGGGGCGCCGCCACCGCAGGAGACCCGCAGCAGCGACGACCACCACAGCGACCATGAGCCAGGTCATGATCAGGCCGCCTTCGCGCCCGAGGTGGCGAGCGAAGTGACCGCGACGGCGCGGAAGGCGATCCCGTGCCGCTTCTGACCGTTGAACTCGTTCTCCCACGGCCGGGCGATCAGGCCCGTGAGCGCCACCGGAGTACCCATGGTCAGGTCCCCGGAGATACCGGTCTCCGGGACGGCGACGGACAGGATCTCGACGTCGTCGTTGGCCGCGAACATCACGTCCACGGTCATCAGCTTCACACCGTCCGCGTCCAAGGCGATCTCACCGGTACGGCGGTCACGGATCTTCGGCTGGGCGGGCTTGGCGACCATCACGGTCGCGGCGGACGTGTCGACGGGAATCTGACGCATGATGGAGGTCCCTTCAGGGGCGGGAGCGGCGTACTTGCTTGGCGGTGGGTCGCCGCTCCTGAACGTTGATTGAATGCCGCAGCAAACCTGCGGAGTGTTCGCGCTTCCATCTGGTGCGCACCAGAAGGTTGCATCTGGTGCGCACCAGATGTCAAGCATCGCCGTTGGTCCGAGGTCTCAACTCGCCTGACTGCGACAGTTCCAGGGAAGCGCCCGGGGCAACGATCCGGTAGCCAACAGGGGTTAACAGCAGACTCGTTAACCCCCTGCCGACCTGGGCCGATGTAAGGCATGCTGCTGTTACGGCTCAACACCCGAACGCGGAGCGGCAGTACGCGATGAGTGGACTCAAGGCAGCGAGGACGGCCCGAGCATGGTCGCAAGAACGTCTTGTGCGGGAGATCGAACGCCATGCGCGCCAGCACATGCTCACCGTCGCCTCAACCGCGAGTTTGCGAGTGTACGTCTCCGAGTGGGAGAACGGCCGACGGACGATCTCCAGCCACTACGCCAAGATCCTCCGCGCGCTGCTCGGGATCACCGACGACGAGTTGGCGGGCGGATCACAGTCGCCGCTGGCACTCGCCACGGCCGACGGGTACGACGAGCTGATAGGCCGGATCGACGAGGCCAAGAACGTCAGCCTGACGATGGTCAAGACGTTCATGGACCAGACCGAACTGCTCCGGACCGTTGACCGGCAGATGGGCGCCGCCACTCTGGTCGACCAGATGACTTCACACCTGACACGGCTGGAAGACGCCCTCACCTTCGCGGTGCTCCCGGAGACCCGACGCCCGGTCGCCCTGGCTCTGGCCGGAGCAGCCACCCTGGCAGCCTGGCAGGCCCTCGACGTCGGAGCCGTGGAACGAGCCTGGCGTCACTACGAGCTGGGAAAGCGCGCCGCCCAGGAGGCCGAGGAGCCTATGTACCTCGCGCACGCCACCGCCGAACAGGCATACGTGCTGTGTGACGCCGGACGTCCTGAGATGGCGGTGCATCTGGTTCGAGACGCACAACGGCTCGGCGGAAAGGGCATGTCTCCACGCCTCAGGGCTTGGCTATACGCAGCCGAGGCGGAAATCTGCGCCCGAGCTGGGCTTCAGGCCGAGTGTCAGCAGGCTCTTGAGCTCGCGATGCGACACCTGCCCGCAGGAGAAGACGCCCGTGACCCGGACATGCTGAGCATCTTCCTGAACGAAGGCCACCTCACCAGGTGGCGCGGGAGCGCTCTCGCCCTCATCGGCGACGAAGAGGCAGTGAGCAGCCTGTATGCCGCACTGGAGACGACCGACCCCACGTTCATCAGGGCATCGGCGGGGCTCCACTGCGACTTGGCACAGGCCCACTTGGCCCGCGGCGAGCACGACCAGGCGCAGAAGCACCTGCGGCAAGCCCAACTGGTGGCAAGCCGGACCAGGTCAGTACGTCACAGGCGCCGGATCGAGCAGCTCACGCAGCGGTTGTAGGCGGCGTACCGGCACCCCGTGAAGCGAGCACATGAAGGAGGGCGACCAAGGTGCCGGACCCCATCAGCTCACCACGAGCCATCAGCCCGGGAATGTCGGACAGAGGCACCCAGGCGATGTGCCCGGCCTCTTCCAGATCGGTCGGCTCGCCAACAAGCTTCGCCCCATGACCGACGAAGATTTCATGCGGCGAGTCGACCATGCCGACCATGGGCTGGTACGTGACTACATGCCGCAAGGCGTGCGGCCGCCAGCCGGTCTCTTCCTCGACTTCGCGCAAGGCGGTCTGAAGGGGTTCCTCCCCCGGATCGACGATGCCGCCCGGCAGCTCCCAGCCGAAGGCATCAGGGACGAAGCGGTACCGCCACATCATGAGCACCCGGTCCTGGTCATCGATCACGGCGGCGATGGCCACATGGTGGAGCTTGACGACGTGGTGCTCGAAGCGCTTCACGCCGGGCGGTTCCACGTCAACGAGGTTCAGCTTCACCCATCGGTTGTCGTACACCGTTCGCTCACCGTGGATCTGCCAGGGCTCGACGTCCGCCGGTGCTTCGGTGGTCACTGACCGATCCGGCACCCGGTAGGAGCTACGGCCGTGCACCTCGACGACGCCCTCAGCAAGGAGCTTGGCCAGCACCTGGCGCAGGGCCGTACGGCCGATCTCCAGATCCTCCGACAGGGTCCGCTCGGACGGGAGCTTGGAACCTGGCGAGTACTTGCCCGTAGCGATCCACTCGCGGATCGTGCGGTAGACCCGCTCCGACTTCGGTCCCATCCCGTGAGCACGCTCCTGCCATACCTGAATAGTCGTTGCATGTGTAGCGACTAACAGGGTATCCACGTGCCCACTCACGTGAGTAGGCATCGACCGACCAAGACGATCAACCAGAGCGCGGTAGAACTTTCCCTACTCGATCAAGGCGGCTCGCTCCGCTCACCGCGCGCGGCCCGGCCCCCGGCCGGGCCTGCGCTCCTGTCTCCGCCCCGCTCCAGCCCGGCCGCCGACCGGGCCGCGCGCACAGCGTCAGCCGCCTGATGTCAGAGAAGGGGTACGTCGTGGCTGGGGCGGTCGGCTCCACGGCTTTAGGCAGCCACTTTGGGGCGAGCCTCTAAGATCATGGCCCCAACGTCGTGCTTTAGCGGGCAGGTCCACAGACTGCCCGACGCGCCGGAAGCTTACGGGGCCATGATCTCTCGCCCCAAAGCAGCTCCAGCCCAAAGCCGCTCCGCCGACCTCGGATTCCCCCGAACGTTATCGGAGGGAATTACGCTCCAAGATCGAAAGCGTTACTCCGAGTCCCGAAATAAGCAGGCCAATCAGGCTCGCAAAGCCAGCTGCAACGACCAAGACTGATAGCACAGGGTTCCCCTCACGCCCCGCGTCCGCTCCAATGCCAACGGTGGACGCAACAAGGATCACCATGAGAAATGCACTCGTCACAAGCAGGCACTTCGCGATGTCACTGCGCGCCTCCGCCAGCTCTTCTTCCTTGCGACGATTCCTGCCTTGCGCATCGACCTTGGGCGCAAAGGCAGCGAGGATTGCCACTGCGGCTAGAGCGAATCCGAGTAGCCCGCTAGAAGAACCGGTCAATGACGAATAGATGTCCTTGCGCAAGTCCGGTTTCACGGCAGCGAGGAGATACGCCCGGCCGAACACGGAGACCAAGGACAAGCATGTCACGGCCCCAATAAAAGACACTATGGGGAAGATCCACCAATTGCGATTAACCTTCTCTGCCAGATCAGACATGCCGCCCCCTCACGCCTCCGTGTCACCCCTTCCGCATCAACTCCGCTGTCGAGGTCGTCTCAAACACCCCTCGGCGCTTGAAGTCCTTGTACGCCTGCTCCAGCTCGAAGAAGACGGACTCCACGCGAGGTGCTGATGGTATGTCAGCCCGTTGGGGCAACTCGACCTCTGTGCTCAGTCGATCTGTGAGCAGGTTGACCTCTTCGACTCGGTTGGTCCTCCTGCTCCTCCCCCTCACAACCATTCCAGTGAGTAGGTCACTAGCCTGAGCTGCAAGCTCAAGCAGTTCCTCCTCGATGTGTTGGTCGATGTACCGGTCCTTCGGCCCGTAACGGCCCATGCCGAGGCTTACTCGCACAGACGGCAGCTCCTCCCCAGCTACCGCCGGCCACAAGTTCCCGAACGTCCCCCTCCCTCTCGTTGCATATTCCGGTTTCGTCATCGCTAGCTCAAAGGATCGGAACTGTCCTTCCATCTCCTTCAGCCTGCGAAATGCCTCTTGGTCGTACAGGGGGTCGAACTGGACGTACTCTCGCAGACGCTGCCGCAAGAAGAACGCGAGGCGTGAAAGCCTCGGCGAATACCTACCCATATCGTGAGCGCAGTATCCGTCGGGCCAGATCGAGATGTGTGTGGCATCGGCCGGATATTCGTTGGCCAACAACGAGATTGGGCCGATCGAACCGTCTGGATCCCACTTGAACGGTCGATCCTCCTCCCCCCTGAGCGCCAGAACGCGAAACTTAGCGGGGCCCCTGTCGCCTCCCGGTTCAACTACTTCTACAGCTGTGATCACCCCGTCCTTTTCCACCATCTGCGAGGAACTATCAGCCGCGATTTCTTGGGCCAGGCGCTGAGCTACTGCCGGGGGATCGAAGACAGTCCGCCCCGCCACAGATGACCAGCGGTAGAAGACAAGCTTTCGCTTCAGCATCCCCCCAGCTTACGAGAGTTGACCTGCCTCGGCGCCTGAACCGCGTCATGATTCGCAACGCCGAGCCCATGATCCTTCTGGCCATCACCTCGCCCCCCAGCTAGCCCCTTGAAACCTTCTCCAGTATCGAGGAAGGGTCTGACAACCGGTCGAGTGAGCACGTCTTCCCAGTTGGGAGCGATGCGAAGAGCTACACGCCTGGCCGACAGGCGGGTTCGGTCTCTTCCCATCAACGCGCCGAAGGACGAGAAGGGTAGCTTCTGGATCAAGCAGGCACGCGGACCATCAGCAAGGCGAGAGCCACACCAACCCCAATACGGCACCCCCGGCCCAGTTGGTTCGGGACGAAGAGGTCGTGCGCCAAATCCCGCCCACCCTGACAGTGAGCTACCAGGTCAGAGCCCTGCCCTGCAGTTGATCAGGGACACACCATGCTCAGCAGTCTTAAAGCCCATTAGGATCACGACCATGGCAGGCCATCACTCAGAGCGTCCCCACGACCACGCATGTGCTCTCGCCCAGCGGGTCCGAGCGTTGCGGGAGGACCGCGGGTGGACGCGTGAACGGCTCGCCAAGGAGGCTGGCATCGCCATCGGAACGCTTGCCCGTCTGGAGAGCGAGGGAGCGATCCAGCCAAGCTTCTTCACCGTCGGAGTGGTTGCAGAAGCTCTTGCGGTTTCGCTCGATAAGCTTTTCAAGGAGACCAGGGGGACTCCCGGCCTCTGGTCCGCTGGGTACGAAGGCCGTGACATCGAGTCCTTCGTCACTTCGCTTCGCAACAGCCGTATCGAAGTCGTGGCGGACGTACGGCTTACGCCGATCAGTCGCAAGAAGGGCTTCAGTAAGACCCGCCTAGGGGAGGCACTTGCCGAGGCCGGCATCGAGTACACGCACCTACGGAGCCTGGGAAATCCCAAGGACAACCGGGCACCATTCTGGGACGGCCGCCTCGACGTGGGCCGAGCCCGGTTTCGCAGGGTGCTGCGGTCTGACGAGGCGCAGACCGATCTTGAGCGCCTCGCGGAGCATGCCCGCCAGTCCCGGGTCGCGGTGTTGTGCTTCGAGAAGGACGAGAGCCGCTGCCACCGGCAGGTGGTTCTGGACATGGTCTGCAAACGGGCCGCGGTGCCCGTCATGCCTCTGGCCTGACTTCATCCCTCATTCCAGTACGCGCCCTTGCCTCTGGCGCATACCTCTTCTCCAATCGGATCGGGAGATCAGAGGAGGGGGCAACCTTGGGATCGGGAAAGTGGCAACGCGCGCGGATCATGATCACCGTCAAGACCTATCCGGAACTGTCCGCGAAGTACCACGAGACGAGCTGCGTGGCTGGCATACGGCTCGACCAGGGGGCGCCCCAGCATGTGCGGCTCTTCCCAGTTCCGTTCCGGTTGCTGGACGAAGAAAGCCAGTTCGCCAAGTACTCGATCGTCGAAGTCGACGTGCAGCGGCACCATGGGGACCGCCGCCCCGAGAGCTTGCGCCCAAATCTGCAGACCCTGAAGGTCATCGAGCGTCTCGGAACGGCGGACGGCTGGCGCGAACGCTTTTCGCATGTTCGACCCCTCGTGGCGCCGTCCCTGTGCTCCATAAGGCGGGACCAGGAGGTGCGGGGTACGTCGCTCGGCGTCTTCCACCCGGCGGAGTTCACTGGCTTCCGCCTCATCCCAGCCGAGCCCTGGCCTGCTTCGAAGGCGGCCCTGGCAGATCAGTTGGATCTACTTGCGCAGGACCTTCGCCAACTGGAATGGGTGCCGCTTGAGTTCCGGTACAGCTTCCGATGCGCGGATCAGCAGTGCGGTGGTCATGACATGGGGTTGAGGGACTGGGAGGCGGGCGAGTCCTACCGTAAGTTTCTTCGTCAGTACGGGAAGGACGACGTGGAGGAAAGGCTTCGCGAGCGCTGGTTCGACCGGATGGTCACTCCGGAGAGGGCCGTACACTGCTTCGTCGGAAACGTCGCGGCTCGTCCCAAGACCTTTCTACTGCTTGGCCTCTTCTACCCACGACGGGATGTCGTCGAGAACTTCCAGGAGAGTCTGTTCGACCTATGAGGGTGGACACGGAGTGCGCGGCCCCCGGAGCTATCTCCGCTGTGGTGCGCTACAAGCCGACCACGAGACCATCGTGCCAGCGGGCGCGATTGCGCCGTTATCTGACATCCACGAGTGACATCAACGGCTCCGGACGTCAGCACTCCTAGGCGATCCGCCATGGCCAGCATGGCCGGGCAGCTACCCAGCAACACCGGGGAGCGATCGAACTCCTAAAGCGGGTGTCGCAAGTTCGAGCCTTGCCGGGGGCCCAGAGAAGGGCCAGCTAGGAAGGGACTTCCTCCCAGGCTGGCCCTTCGGTGTTTCATGGGTCGTGCCACAGACGTGCCGCTACGGGCCGCAGGTTCCCCCTCGGAGGCGTCGAAGTCTGCTCATCGCGTGATCATGTGGAGCAGAGCAGCAACGGCGACACCAGCGGTTAGGCCGCTCTCTAACCCGGCCTTGACCCCAACCACGATGCCGGCTCCGGCAGAGATGGTGAAGATCACCAGCCACCGCAGCGGCAGGCGATCGTCCGCATCTCCCTGTCCCCCGACAGTCATAGCTTTACCCCTTCCTTGGGCACCTTGGCGCCTCCCGGGCGTGACCTGTGGGCGCTCTCTTCACACCTAGCCTCCTGGCTCGTAGGGCTAGAATCCAGCAGATACGCGCGGCAATACGGAGGGGGGGTTCTCATCATGACCGAGGAACGAATCGCTGAGATTAAGTCGCTCGTAGGCGATGGCACGCAGGGCTGGACCTACCGGTTCGTCAATGGTGAGGAGAGCTTGGATCTCATCTGCACAAATATTTCTCGCAAGTGGACCTACAGAGTAGAAGGACGCTTACTGGGTGGGAGACCGGCAATCACGAGCCTAACGATCCTGCCTCGTGACCCTAAAAACCCTCAGCCGATTACCAAAGAAACGGTCCGCAGCACGCCCATCGGTACCGTTCTAGCGAAAGTGAAGAGCGCTCTGCATGCCGAATGGCATAGGCGAGTCCAGCACCTGGCATCGCAGTCGCGTACTCACATCAAGGAAGGTCGTTCGTGGGCGGCGGATCATTACAGGAACGTCGCCTGGTTCTGCATTGAGGCTGAACTCAGGGGTGTAGGTCCCCGTCAGGTCATCGCTGACCACTGGGGCGTAAACAAGTCGACCGCTAGTCGTTGGATGGCGGAAGCTCGTCGGAGAGGTTACCTGCCCGAGTACCCTGTGACGCCTAGCAAAAGGGAAACATGGGTCGAGGTTCAGCAAGAAGTCGATGAACAAATCTTCCGAAAAGTTTTGGCCGAGAAAGTGACATCTGCTTGCACCTCTAGCGATGGCAACCCGGACGCATTTGTGCAGGTTTTTATTTCAACACTCTTTGGCGCGTCTGAGGCATCGCGGAAAATTCGCGCAACCATCTTCATGAAGCAATTGAGGGATATAGCGCGAGACAGTCCTGAGGGGCGTGTGGGAGAAGCGATCGAAGAGCTGCTAGCTGCCTTGGCAGAGGAAATGGAGACTCCGATGAGGCACCACGAGCAAAGCCGCAAGATGCGAAGCCGCACCAGAGATAAAAGCAGCCCGTGAGCGCGACGCACCTCGGGGCCGGGAGGCGTTGGGCGGGAATCCGTCAGTTTCGTCCCGGAACTACTGCCTAATCCGTCCGACTACCCCAGTCCAGTAGTCGGCGCGACGATTCGTGGCCAGGGATCCGCCTCGGTACCTCGGCAAGCTGTTAACCAGTCTGAACGATCAAGAGACCTGCTGTCGTACGTGCATCACGCAAGAAAAGCAGGGAGATCTCGGAAGGTATCCGAGGCTCCCTGCTTTACTGCACATGACTGCTAGCCAGAACCCGCGGTGGCAAGTCGACCGGGCGTTCCCCTGAGGGTGCTACTCAGGCGTTGCCAGACGGTGCCCGCGGCTGGTCGCCACCCGCAGCACGTCCCGCAACGCTCCTGCCAACTGCGCGGCGACGAGCTTCAGTTTCTCCAGATCTTCGGTCTCATCGTCTAGTACCTGAACTGACTGCCCGAGCAGTTCGGCCGCCATCCCTAGTTGCACCGACTCGATATGGTCCGCCAGGCGGGACATGTAGCCCTCCCGGTCGTCGGTGTCCAGGTAGCACGGCTTGCCCTCTGACCCCGCCCACGGGAGAAGCCTCAGTTCGTGCTGTGCCGTCATCCCTGCGTCTGCCTCTCGGTGGATCTCGCTGCTGGATGTCGGCGTGCTGCCGGGTGCCCAGTCGCTCATTGGTTCTCCTCTGCTGGAACGGCCTGGCCGGACGCCGAGTGACACGGGCACGCGCACGCCTCGTAGATCAACGGCACGTCGACCGGTGCCGGAGCTGGAGAGGACTCCGCACAAGCCTGGTGCGTGTCTCGGCGTCGGTCGAACTCTGACCCTTTGACGGCGTGTCAATACTGACCCATTTGCGGATCTTCATCTGATTCTTGGCCTTGGTGATCAAGGTCAGGAGGGAAGGGGTGATCCTCGTGGAAGACTG
>NZ_JAEEAP010000303.1 GCF_016103465.1 Streptomyces sabulosicollis | reverse complement strand
GTGCGGGTCGGGGGGTGCTGGTGAGGTCGCGGCGGGTGCTGCACACCGTGGAGTCCCACACCGAGGGCATGCCCACCCGGGTGGTCACCGGCGGGGTGGGGACGCTCCCGGGCGCGACCATGGCCGAGCGGCGGCAGTGGTTCATCGAGCACCGCGACGATCTGCGCACCCTGCTGATGTACGAGCCACGCGGCCACTCCGCGATGAGCGGGGCCATCCTGCAGCCGCCGACCCGGCCGGACGCGGATCACGGCGTGCTCTTCATCGAGGTGTCCGGGGTGCTGCCCATGTGCGGGCACGGCACCATCGGCGTGGCCACGGTGCTGGTCGAGACCGGGATGGTCGAGGTGCGCGAGCCGGTCACCACCATCCGCCTGGACACCCCGGCGGGCCTGGTGGTCGCGGAGGTCGCCGTGCGCGACGGGGCCGCCACCTCGGTGACGATCCGGAACGTGGCCGCGTTCTGCCCGGCCATCGACCGCACGGTGCGGGTGCCCGGCTTCGGCGAGGTGCGCTACGACATCGCCTTCGGCGGCAACTTCTACGCCATCGTGGAACTGGACGCCCTCGGGCTGCCGTTCGACCGGGCGGCGGGGCAGGAGCTGCTGACCGCCGGGCTGAAGATCATGGATGCGGTGAACGCGCAGGACCCGCCGCACCACCCCGAGCGGCCGGACATCACCGGCTGCCGCCATGTCTATCTCCAGGCCCCGGGCTCGACGGCGCGCCACTCCCGCCACGCCATGGCCATCCACCCGGGCTGGTTCGACCGCTCCCCCTGCGGGACCGGCACCTCCGCGCGGATGGCGCAGCTGTACGCACGCGGTGAGCTGGGGCTCGGCGAGGAGTTCGTGAACGAGTCGTTCATCGGGACGCGGTTCGTCGGGCGGCTGCTGGAGGAGACCACGGTGGCGGGGCTGCCCGCCGTCGTGCCCTCGATCACGGGGCGGGCGTGGGTCACCGGCACCGCGCAGTTCCATCTCGACCCCGAGGATCCGTTTCCGGCCGGGTTCCTGGTGTAAGAGGGGGAGATCGGTGGTGGATGGGACATGACCGGGTCCGCTCCCCGTGGCCGCGGCTCCAGCCTCGGGCCGCTCGGCAAGCGCGAAAGCCTGCGCGACCGGGTCAGAAACGCCCTGCGGGCGGGCATCATCTCCGGTGAACTCGCCCCCGGCGCCGTCTACTCGGCGCCCGTCCTCGGCGCCCGCTTCGACGTCTCCCCCACGCCCGTCCGTGAGGCGATGCTCGACCTGGTGAAGGAGGGGCTGGTGGTCTCGGTGCCCAACAAGGGGTTCCGGGTCACCGAGGTCTCCGAGCAAGATCTGGACGACCTGGCGTCCATCCGGCTGCTCATCGAACCCCCCACCGTACGGGAGGCAGTGCCCCGTATCCCGCCCGGGGACCTGCCCGTGCTGCGGGAGCTGGCCCAGGCCATCGTGGACGCGGCCGAACGCGGCGACCTCATCGGCTACATCGAGGCCGACCGGGTCTTCCACCTCACGCTGCTCGGCTACGCCGGGAACCGGCGCCTGGTGGACGTGGTCTCCGAACTCCGCTCCCAGACCCGGCTGCTGGGGCTCGTTCCGCTGCTGGAGAGCGGGCGGCTCGGCCAGTCGGCGGCCGAACACCACGCTCTTCTCGACCTCGTGGAGGCGGGTGACGCACACGGCGCCGAGGCCATGACGCACCGCCACATCGGCCATGTGCGCGGGCTGTGGGCGGGTGGCCCGTGACACCGTACGGAAAGGGACCGATCCACCAGGACCTGCCGAGGACCGCCGACCTCGTCGTCATCGGTGCCGGAGTCGTCGGCGCGGCCGCGGCCTGGTTCGCCACCCTCGCCGGGCTGCGGGTCGTGGTGGTCGACCGGGGCGCCATCGCGGGCGGCACCTCGGGCGCGGGCGAGGGGAACGTCCTGGTCTCGGACAAGGAGCCGGGCCCGGAGCTGGAGCTCGCGCGCTACTCGCGGCAGGTGTGGGGCGAGGACCTGGGCGGATACGGCGGGCTGTGGGAGTTCGAGCGGAAGGGCGGGCTGGTGGTGGCCTCCACGCCTGCCGCCCTGGGCGCGCTGCGGACGCTGGCCGCACGGCAGCGGGCCCGCGGTGTCGTCGTACGGGAGGTGTCCGGGGATGAACTCCCCGCCCTCGAACCGCGGCTGACCCGCGAGGCCGCCGGGGGCGCGCTGTATCCGCAGGACGCCCAGGTGCAGCCGATGCTGGCGGCGGCCCACCTGCTGCGGCTCGCGCGGCAGCGCGGGGCGGTGGTGCGGACCCGGGCGGAGGTGGTGGGCTTCCTCCGGCCGGGCGGGCGTACGGGCTCCCCGGCCACCCCGGGAGGGGACACGGCCACCCCGGGAGGGGGCATGGGCGCCCCGGCAGGGGACATGGGTGCCCCGGCAGGGGGCATGGGCGCCCCGGGAAGGGACGCGGGCGTCCCCGTCACCGGCGTAACGACACCCCATGGCACCGTCAGCGCCCCCGCCGTCCTCAACGCGGCGGGCACCTGGGCCGGTGCGGTGGCGGGGCTCGCGGGCGTCGGGCTGCCGGTGCTGCCGCGCCGGGGCTTCGTCCTCGTCACCGAACCACTGCCGCCCGCGACCGTACGGCACAAGGTCTACGCGGCCGACTACGTGGACGCCGTGGCCAGTTCGGACGCGGAGCTCCAGGCGTCGCCGGTCGTGGAGGGCACGGGCGGCGGCACGGTGCTGATCGGCTCCACCCGGGAGCGGGTTGGCTTCGACCGGCGGCCGTCCCCCGCCGCCGTACGGGCGCTGGCCCGGGGCGCCATCGGGCTGTTCCCGATGCTGGCGTCGGTGCGGGCGATGCGCGTGTACGCGGGCTTCCGGCCGTACTGCCCCGACCATCTGCCGGTCATCGGCCCCGACCCGCGCGCCCCCGGGCTGTGGCACGCCTGCGGCCACGAGGGCGCGGGGATCGGCCTCGCGGCGGGTACGGGGAAGCTGATCGCGCAGGCGCTGACGGGGGAGGCGCCGGAACTGGACCTGACGCCGTTCGCCCCCGAACGCTTCGAGAGGGGTGGTGCGGATGAGCCACGCGGGACGTGAGCGCACGGAGGCGGCGCCCTACCGGCTGACCTTCGACGGCACGACGGTCACCGCGCGGCCCGGCCAGAGCGTGGGCGCGGCGCTGGTGGCCGCCGGGATCGTGTCCTGGCGGACCACGCGGCGCGCGGGCGGACCGCGCGGGCTGTTCTGCGGGATCGGGGTCTGCTTCGACTGTCTGATCACCGTGGACGACCACCCCGGCCAGCGGGCCTGCCTGGTCCCGGCACGGGACGGGATGCGGCTGTCGCGGGAGGAGACGCGGCCGTCGGCGGAGGACGGCCGCGGGGGTGAGGGCAGCGATGGCGACTGACCGGCCGACGTACGACGTGGCCGTCGTGGGCGCGGGTCCCGCCGGGCTCTCCGCCGCCGTCGGGGCCGCCGAGGCGGGCCTGGACGTGGTGCTCGTCGACGCCGGGCGCCTGCCCGGCGGTCAGTACTGGCGCCACGACGACGAGCACTCCACGCCCCCTCGCTCCCACGGCGGACGGCTCTTCGCCCGCCTCCGCGCCCGGCTGCACCACCAGCGCGACCTCGGCCGCCTCCGCTACCTCCCCGGCCATCAGGTCTGGCTGATCGACCGCCCCCGCCCGGACGGCGGCCCGTTCACCCTGCGTTTGAACGGTCCGTACGAGACGGCCCCCGTCGAGCGGGACCGGGTGCGGGCCCGCGCGCTGGTGCTCTGCTGCGGCGCGTACGACCGCCAACTGCCGCTGCCCGGCTGGGAGCTGCCCGGGGTGATGGCGGCCGGTGGCGTCCAGGCGCTGCTGAAGGGGCATCGGGCGGTGGCGGGCCGCCGGGCGGTGGTCGCGGGCACGGGCCCCTTCCTGCTGCCGGTGGCGACGGGCCTGGCGCGGGCGGGGGCGCGGGTCCTCGCCGTGTGCGAGGCGAACCCGGCGCACGGCTGGCTGCGCCACCTGGACGGGGCGGTGCGGGCGCCCGCCAAGTCCGCCGAGGCGGTGCGGTACGCGGCGCTGATGGCCCGCCACCGCATCCCGTACCGGACCCGGGCCGCGGTCACCGAGATCCTGGGCGAGGACCGGGTGCGCGGGGTGCGGATCGACGGCGGCGAGGTGCTGGAGGCCGATCTGGTGGCGCTGGGCTGGGGGTTCACCCCCGCCCTCGAACTGCCCCTGATGGTCGGCGCCGCCACCCGGCGCGACCTCGACGGCTCCCTCGTCGCCGTGGTCGACGCCCGTCAGCGCACCACCGTCCCGGGCGTCCTGGCCGCGGGGGAGACCACGGGCGTGGGCGGCGCCGCGCCGGCCGTCGCCGAGGGGCGGCTGGCCGCCCTGTCGCTGGCGGCGGCCCACGGGCTGCCGGTCGACCCGCGCACCGTACGGCGGCTGCGCGCCGCGATCCGCCACGGCCGGGCGTTCGCCGCCGCGCTGCACCGCACCTACCCCGTGCCCGACGGTTGGACCGACCGGCTGACCGAACGCACGCTGGTCTGCCGCTGCGAGGAGGTCACCTACGGGGAGCTGTGCCGCGCCCGTACCGACCTCGGCGCCGAGGACCCCCGCACCATGAAGCTCCTGGCCCGCCCGGGGATGGGCTGGTGCCAGGGCCGGATCTGCGGTTTCGCGGTCGCCGCCGTCACCGCGTCGCTGACCGGCCGCCCGGCCACGGCGGAGGATCTGCGGCCGCTCTCGGCACGGCCGTTCGCGGCGCCGGTGACGCTGGGGGAGCTGGCCGAGATGGTGGATGAGGACGAGGAGCCCTGAGCGCCCCGGGCATGCGTTTCGCGCAGATGCCAGCGCTCGTCCCCGAATCGCTGGACGGATACCGCCTGATCAGCCTGTACCGGCTCGCAGATGCGGCGCTACCATCGACGGATGCATACGTACCGGATCGGTGAGGCCGCGGCCCTGATGGGGGTCAGCGTCGACACCCTGCGGCGCTGGGTCGACAGCGGACGGCTGACCGCCGAACGGGACGAGCAGGGGCGCCGGATCATCCCGGGCCCGGCGCTCGCCGCGTTCGCCCGTGAGGTCGCCGGCGGCACGGACCGCGACCACCCCGGCTCCTCGGCCCGCAATCGCTTCTCGGGCATCGTCACCGAGGTGATCCTCGGCGATGTGTCCGCGCAGGTGGAGATCCAGGCGGGGCCGTTCCGCGTGGTGTCGATGATCAGCCGGGAGTCGGCGGAGGAGCTGAAGCTGGAGCCCGGCGTTCCGGCCGTCGCCGTGATCAAGTCGACCAACGTGGTCGTGGAAACGCCGTGAACCCGCGCGCCGAGGGCGGCAGAGGCAGAGAGGGAGAGACAGACCCCATGACGACCCGTTCCGTTTCCGGATCCCGAGCCCACTGGACCTACCGTGCGGTGGGTGGTTTCGTGCTCGCCGCCGTGGCGCTCACCGCCTGCTCCTCCGGCGACTCCGGCAACTCCGGTGGCTCCGGCGACTCCGGTGCCTCCTCCAAGTCCGGCTCCGATTCCTCCTCCGCGAAACTGTCCGGCACGGTGACCGTGTTCGCGGCGGCCTCGCTGAAGGAGAGCTTCACCGCGCTGGGCAAGACCTTCGAGAAGGAGCACCCCGGCACCAAGGTCTCCTTCAACTTCGGCGGCAGCGACGCCCTCGCGGCCAGCATCACCTCGGGTGCGCCCGCCGATGTCTTCGCCGCCGCGAGCCCGAAGACCATGAAGACCGTCACCGACGCCAAGGACGCGAAGGGCACCCCGACCACTTTCGTCCGCAACCAGCTCGAGATCGCGACCCTCCCGGGCAACCCGAAGAAGATCAAGACCCTCGAGGACCTCACCCGCTCCGGGCTGAAGGTCGCGCTGTGCGCCAAGGAGGTGCCCTGCGGCTCGGCGGCCCAGAAGGCGCTGACCGCGGCCGAGCTCGAGCTCACGCCCGTCTCGTACGAGCAGGACGTCAAGGGCGCGCTCACCAAGGTGCAGTTGAAGGAGGTGGACGCCTCCGTCGTCTACAAGACCGATGTGAAGGCGGCGGGCGGCAAGGTCGCGGGCGTGGAGTTCCCCGAGTCCGAGCAGGCCATCAACGACTATCCGATCGCCCTGCTGAAGAACGCCCCCAACGCGGAGGCGGCCACGGCCTTCATCGACCTGGTGAAGTCGGCGCAGGGCCAGAAGGTGCTCGGCCGGGCCGGTTTCCTCAAGCCGTGACGGAGCGGAACGCGGGGCCGGAGCCGAAGGCCGGGGCCGGGCCGGAGGCCACGACCGGGCGGAAGGCCGGGGCCGGGCCGGATGCCGTGACCGGCCCCCCGGGGGTCCTGGACAGCGGCACACGGCGACGACGCCCCGGCGTCCCCCGCCTCCGCGCGGGCGTCCCGCTGCCACTGCTGCTGCCCGCCCTCGTCGGCCTGGCCTTCCTGGTGCTCCCGCTGGTGGCGCTGCTGGTCCGCGCGCCCTGGCGGAGCCTGCCCGACCAGCTGACCGGCGTCGCGGTGTGGCAGGCGCTCCGCCTCTCGCTGATCACCGCGACCGCCGCCACCGCCGTGGCGCTGGTGCTGGGCGTGCCCCTGGCCTGGCTGCTGGCCCGCGCCCGCTTCCCGGGCCGCCGGCTGCTGCGCGCCCTGGTGACCCTGCCGCTGGTGCTGCCGCCGGTGGTGGGCGGTGTGGCGCTGCTGCTCGCGCTGGGCCGCAACGGGATCGTGGGCCGCTGGCTGGACTCGGCGTTCGGCATCACCCTGCCGTTCACCACGGCGGGGGTGGTGGTCGCGGAGGCGTTCGTGGCAATGCCGTTCCTCGTGATCAGCGTCGAGGGCACGCTGCGGGCCGCCGATCCGCGCTATGAGGAGGCCGCCACCACCCTCGGGGCCTCGCGCTTCACCGCGTTCCGGCGCGTCACGCTGCCGATGGTGGCGCCCGGTGTGGCCGCGGGCGCGGTGCTGGCCTGGGCGCGGGCGCTCGGCGAGTTCGGCGCCACGATCACCTTCGCGGGCAACTTCCCCGGCCGTACGCAGACGATGCCGCTGTCGGTCTATCTCGCGCTGCAGAGCGACCCGGCCGCCGCCATCGCGCTCAGCCTGGTGCTCCTCGCCGTCTCCATCGCGGTCCTGGCCGGGCTGCGCGACCGCTGGATGGCCGCCTCGTGATCACGGACACCTTTGCCACCGAGGGCGCCGCTCCGCACGCCGACGGCCTCGACGCCCGGCTCGTCGTCGACCGCGGCGGCTTCCGGCTCGACCTGCGGCTGACCGCCGCACCCGGCGAGGTGGTCGCCCTGCTCGGGCCCAACGGCGCGGGCAAGACCACCGCGCTGCGCGCCCTGGCCGGGCTCACCCCGCTCACGGAGGGGGCGCTGCGGCTGGACGGCCGGACCCTGGAGCGGCCGGAGCACCGGCTGAGGGTGCCGCCCGAGGACCGCCCGGTCGGTGTCGTCTTCCAGGACTACCTGCTCTTCCCGCACCTCACCGCGCTGGACAACGTGGCGTTCGGCCCGCGCTGCCAGGGGGTGCCCAAGGCGGAGGCCCGCGCGCAGGCGGCCGGCTGGCTGGACCGGATGGGCCTGACCGACCGCGCGGGCGCCAAGCCCCGCGCCCTGTCGGGCGGACAGGCCCAGCGCGTCGCCCTGGCCCGCGCCCTGGCCACCCGCCCCCGGCTGCTGCTCCTGGACGAGCCGCTGGCCGCGCTGGACGCCCGCACCCGCCTGGATGTGCGCGCCGGACTCCGCCGCCATCTGGCCGACTTCGAGGCGGTCGCCGTCCTGGTCACGCACGACCCGCTGGACGCGATGGTGCTCGCCGACCGGCTCGTGGTGGTCGAGGACGGCCGTATCGTCCAGGAGGGCGCCCCGGCGGACATCTCCCGCCGCCCCCGCACCGACTACATCGCCAGCCTCGTCGGCCTCAACCTCTACCAGGGCCACGCCGACGGCCACACCGTGACGCTCGACGGCGGCGCCACCATCACCACCACCGAGGACCTCACCGGCCCGGTCTTCGTCGCCTTCCCACCCGCCGCGGTCACCCTCCACCGCGACCGCCCCGACTCCAGCGCGCGCAACCTGTGGCGGCTGGAGGTCGCCGGGATGGAGTCCCACGGCGACCAGATCCGCGTCGACCTCACCGGCGAACTCCCCCTCCTGGCCGACCTCACGACGGCGGCGGTGGCCGAACTGTCCCTCCACCCGGGCCGCCCCGTCTGGGCCACGCTGAAGGCGACCCAGACCCACGCGTACCCGGCGTGACCTGGGCCCGGCCCACCTACCCACCCTCAAGCCCCTCCCCGCAGAACGGCCGACACACCCACAGCTCAACCTTCCGCGCCCGGCCGCCGCAGCTCCACTCGACCGTCCCGAGCAACTGATCCGCGAACAGCCGCCGCCCGCACAGAGCGCAGTGCCAGCCCTCCAGCTGGGGCCCGGTCAGCGTGTCAGGGTCCGGCATCTCGATGCGGTGCGCTGCCGCGAGCGACTGCCGCGCGGCTGAACGGTCGCCGGTCACCGGCCGTCCCCCTCCCCGACCCCGACCTCGGTGCCGCCCGCCCGAACCAGGGCCTCGCGAAGCCGGTTGGCATCCGTGAGGTACCGCCCCGGCCCGAGCGGGACCCGCCAGTGCAGATACGGCCCGCTGGTCCGGTCGATGGGCGGAACACCGAGGTACGAGGTCTCCAGGCGCCCCGTGCCGAGCGTCTGCACCTGCCGGATGCGTCGCCAGTACTGCGCGGCTCCTGGGCGGATGAGCCAGTACATGAGGTTGTAGTCGGCGACAACGGCACCGGTCGCCCCACCGAGTATGCCCAGAGCCCGCTCCCCAAGCGCCTCGGGCGCCCGCACGGCGTCCCAGTGCGGGCCGACTCGGACCATCCGCACGTCGGCGCCGCTCGGTGGCGCCCATGGCAGGACTTCAGGATGTGTCGGCATGTTCGCTCCCGTGTCATGGAGGTTCTCAGGCACACGTTCAGATTGGTCGTGTGACCGCGATCACGGGATAACCGGCGGGTGTTACCGAGGCGGTAATACGCTCGTTCTCTGCTCGGTATGAACATTGCTTACGCCTACGACCCACCGGAAGTTGGCACCATGGACGTCACCACGCCCGGGCTGCTCACTCCAGACATCCTTGACCGGGATGACCTGCGCCGAGCGCTGGAAGAGCAGGACTTCGCCGCAGCTTTCTCCCTGATCAAGAAGTGGAGTGGGTTGTCCCAGAACCGGATCGCCGCAGCCTGCAGGCTCACCCCCGGCAAGGTCTCCACGATCATGAACGGATCAAGCAGGGTCACCTCTATCGAGGTCATCCGCCGGATCTCGGACGGGCTGCGCATCCCGGGGCACCTCCTCGGTCTCGCGCCCCGACCGTGGGAGAGAGGGAACGCTTTACTGGACGAACAGCGGACGCCCTGCTCCGACACACGGCAACCAGGTACCGACGCCGTACCGTGGCGGCCGGACGCCACCGTTGGTATGGCCGCCGATCTCACCAGGAGCGATCTCGTGATGGACCGCCGAGCCGTGACGCGTGCCATTGCTGGCGCTGCCGTCACCGGCGCACCGCTTCTCGACGCCCTCGACGGCTGGCGCACACCAGCCGCCACCGATGACCGAGCGCGCCGCCCCGGCCGTCTGGGCGCACGCGAAGTGGCTGAGCTGGAATCCACCGCCCGCGCCTTCCGGAAGTGGGGCCGCACCGGTGGAGGCGGACTCCGTAGAAAGGCCGTCGCCGGGCAGCTCGCCGAGGTAGCCGCCGCTCTCGAGGAGCACCAGACCTCGACCATCGAACAGCGCCTCTACCGTGTCATGGCCCAACTCGCGGGCACCGCAGCCTCGATGGCCTGGGACACCGGCCAGCAGCGCCGCGCTCAGGACTACTACCGGCTGGCGCTCCGCGCAGCCCATGCGGGCGCTGACACCGAATTCGGTGCCAACGTGCTGGCTGGCATGGCCCGGCAGATGCTGTACCACGATCGGCCGTACGACGCCCTCGAACTCATCCGGCTTGCCCAGGACGGAGCACGCCGCACAGCGGGCCCAAGGCTGCGGGCGATGCTCCACACACGGGAGGCGTGGGCCCTGGCCTGCATGGACCGGCCATCCGGGTTCCGACGTGCGACCGGCCAGGCTGCCGAAGCGCTCAGCGATGCCGGACGACCCGACAGCGAGCCCTACTGGATCGGCTACTTCGACGATGCCGAACTCGCCGGGGTCACCGGCGGCAGGCTCCTGGACATGGCCCGCTCAGACCCGTGCAGCTACGCCGATCAAGCCGCTGACCACATCCGTACCGCCCTGGACCGGCGTGGCCCGGAGGCTGGACGCGGCCACGCTCTGGACTGGATCGGACTCGCTGAATGCGCGTTCCTGCTCGGCGACATCAGCAGCGCTGCCGACTACTCCCGTCGGGCTGTCGAGGTCGCGTCCGATCTGCTCTCCGGGCGCGTGCGCGCACAGTTGGCGCAGCTGTACCCGTACACGGTGGGGGACGGCGTGCCGCGGGCCGTCACCGAAGTGCGCGCTAGCATCCGCACTCTGCTGACCACATGACGAGGAAGGCCACGCCCCGATGACGACGATCGCTGTGACCGGGCACATGGACCTCACCGACGCGTCGGTGCCGCTGGTCCGAGGCGAGTTGGACAAGCTCCTGGCCACCTACGACCCCGCCGATCTGGTCGGCGTGTCATGCGTCGCGAAGGGCAGTGACAGCGTGTTCGCCGAGGCGGTCCTGGCGGCTGGCGGGCGGCTGGTCGTGGTGATTCCGTCGCGGGACTACCGGCAGGCGAAGGTCAAGCCGGACCACGCCGAGACCTTCGACCGCCTTGTGGCGGCCGCTGACGAGGTGCTGGTGATGCCGCATGAGGTGGCGAACCGGCAGGCGTACGAGGCGGCGAACGCCGTGCTGCTGGAGCGTGCCGATCGGCTGATGGCGGTGTGGGACGGGCGGCCGCCCTCCGGTAAGGGCGGTGGTACGGCGGATGTGGTGGAGCAGGCGCGTGGGGCGGGCGTGCCCGTCGACGTCGTCTGGCCGGACGGGGTTTCCCGCCGGGCGTGACACGCGTACCCGGCCTGAGCCGGTCCCGGCTGGGGCATGCTGGGGGGCATGAGGCAGGGGGAGCCCGGGG
>NZ_JAEEAP010000302.1 GCF_016103465.1 Streptomyces sabulosicollis | reverse complement strand
GACTAGTCGTCGGCAGCGTCAGATGTGTATAAGAGCCAGGTTCAGAAGCGCTCGACCAGGTGCTCGCGCTCCCGCGGGGGCTCGTACGACGCCGGCCAGAAGTCGGTGATGGTCTGGATCCGGCCGTCCGCCGAGGCGGTGAAGAAGCTGATCGCCTGTGTCTCCTCCTCGTCCACGCTGAAGCGCACCCAGGAGACCGCCTGATCGCCGTCGGTGATGACGCGCTCGACCTCCAGGCTCCACTCGCCCACGTGCTCCGCGTTGAAGCGGACCACGCCGTCCCGGCCGAGCACCCGCTCGCGGGTCTGCGGCAGTTCGTAGCGGACGTCGTCGGCGAGGGTGGCACCGAACGCCCGCCAGTCCCTGGCCTGGGCCGTTGCCCAGTACGTCTCCACCGTCGCGCCTATGTCGGCCATCAGCTCCCCCTCGGTGTGCGGCCTGGCGTCCATCCCGCCGGGAACGTTATCCACAGGCGCGGGGCGACGCCAGCGCGCATGTCGGGCTGCGGCGCAGAATGGTGGGCATGACTGAGAGCACGGAGTCCATGCCGGACTGGGAAAAGCGCTTCCGGGCGCCGCGAGTGGGGCTGCCCGACTGGGCGGAGGACGCCCCGGACCACTCGCTGTTCGTCTCGAACGCCACGGGTACGTACGAGCTGTACGCATGGGACCGGGCGACCGGCGCCCAGCGGCAGGTCACGGACCGGCCTAACGGGACGACCGACGGGGTGCTGTCGCCGGACGGCCGGTGGATCTGGTGGTTCTCGGACACCGACGGCGATGAGTTCGGGGTATGGCTGCGCCAGCCGTTCAGCGGCGGCGAGGGGGACGAGCGCCCGGCCGACGAGCCCGCGACTCCGGGTCTGGACCCCTCCTACCCCGCGGGGCTCGCGCTGGGCCGCGACGGCACGGCGGTCGTCGGGCGGTCCACCGACGAGGACGGCTCGACCATCCATGTGGTGCGGCCGGGCGGCGAGCCCGAGGAGATCTACCGGCACCGCGAGTCCGCCGGAGTGGGCGATCTCTCCCACGACGGGACGCTGATCGCGATCGAGCACACCGAGCACGGCGACGCGATGCACTCGGCGATCCGGGTCCTGCGGCTGGACGGGACGGCCGTGGCGGAGCTGGACGACACCAAGGGCGGTACCGAGGAGCTGGGCCTGTCCGTGATGGGCTTCGCGCCCGTGGCGGGGGACACCCGGCTGCTGGTCGGGCACCAGCGGCGCGGCCGGTGGGAGCCCATGGTGTGGGATCCGACGACCGGTGTGGAGACGGCACTGGCGATCGACCTGCCCGGCGACGTCGGGGCGGACTGGTTCCCGGACGGATCGGCGCTGCTGGTCGAGCACAGCCATCAGGCCCGCAGCGAGCTGTGGCGGTACGACCTCGCCGCCGGCGAGCTGACCCGGCTGGACACCCCTGCGGGCACGATCTCGGGCGCCACGGCGCGCCCGGACGGCACGGTGGAGTTCCTGTGGTCGTCGGCCGAGAAGCCGCCCCAGGTGCGGTCGACGAGCGGGCGGACGGTGCTGGACCCGCCCGGTTTCACGGCCCCCGAGTCGGTGCCGGTCACCGACGTCTGGGTGGACGGCCCCGGCGGTCGGGTGCACGCGCTGGTGCAGAAGCCCGCGGGCGAGGGCCCCTTCCCGACGGTCTTCGACATCCACGGCGGGCCGACCTGGCATGACAGCGACGCCTTCGCGGCGGGCCCCGCGGCCTGGGTGGACCACGGCTTCGCCGTGGTGCGGGTCAACTACCGCGGCTCCACCGGCTATGGGCGGGCATGGACGGACGCGCTCAAGCACCGGGTCGGGCTGATCGAGCTGGAGGACATCGCGGCCGTCCGGGAGTGGGCGGTGGCCTCCGGGCTCGCCGACCCCGAGCGGCTGGTGCTGGCCGGCGGTTCCTGGGGCGGCTATCTGACGCTGCTGGGGCTCGGGACCCAGCCGGACTCCTGGGCGCTGGGCCTGGCCGCGGTCCCGGTCGCGGACTATGTGACGGCCTACCACGACGAGATGGAGGCCCTGAAGGCGATGGACCGCACCCTGCTGGGCGGCACGCCGGAGGAGGTGCCGGAGCGGTTCGAGGCGTCGTCCCCGCTGACCTATGTGGACGCGGTGCGGGCGCCGGTCTACATCTCGGCGGGGGTGAACGACCCGCGCTGCCCCATACGGCAGATCGACAACTATGTGGAGCGGCTCGAGCGCCGCGGCACCCCGCATGAGGTCTACCGCTATGACGCGGGGCACGGCTCGCTGGTCGTCGAGGAGCGGATCAAGCAGTTGCGCTTGGAGATCGAGTTC
The DNA here is from genome assembly GCF_016103465.1 of Streptomyces sabulosicollis. Lineage (GTDB taxonomy): Bacteria > Actinomycetota > Actinomycetes > Streptomycetales > Streptomycetaceae > Streptomyces > Streptomyces sabulosicollis. The sequence goes on along the minus strand of NZ_JAEEAP010000302.1, from coordinate 8,784 downwards.
GCTCGGCGTCATCTGGGGTCCGGTCCGCACCCGGCGCCGTCGGAGCCGTCGGCTCGGGTGGCGTGATGCCGAGGGCCAGATCGCGAGCCGTCTCGGCCTCGCGGCGGAACAGCCGGAACCACATGAAGACCACGAAGCCCGCGAAGACGAACCACTCACCGGTGTAACCCAGGTTCTGGAACGCCTTGATGTCGAGCCCGGTGCCCTCCGCCACCGTGGGGGGCACCGGCTTCAGGGCGCCAGGAGCCTCGGCGGCGGTGACCCAGGCGTCGTACACCTGGTACGGCACCAGGTTGACCAGGGAGGCGGCGCTGATCATGCCCAGCTGACCACGGGGGAGGCCGCCGCGCGCGCTCACCCCGTCACCGCCCTGGTGCTCGGACGCCTGCAGCGCCCCGGTGACGGTCACCTCACCGGAGGGGGGTGCGGGCACCTTGGCGGTGGCCGCCGGATCGTCGGCGTCGCCGGGGAGCCAGCCGCGGACGACGGGCAGCGCCTTGGCGCCGTCCTCGGCCGCGTCCCCGCCCTTGCCCCCGTCCTCGCCCTGGTCCACCCGCAGCAGAGTCAGCACATAGAAGCCGTCGCGGCCGTCCAGCCGCCGGTCGGGCACGAGGAGTTGATGTGCGGTGTCGTATCGGCCGGTGGCGGTCGCCCGCTCCCCGGAGGTCTTCGCGGTGACCGGCAGCAGATCGTCCAGCGGCCGGGCCGCGGCCTTCCGCTCGGCGGACGCCTCGTCCTGCTGCTCGTTGTGCGTGTTGACGCGCGTCTCGAAGCGGCTGAGCTGCCAGCTGCCCATGAAGAGACAGACCGGGATCGCCAGCAGGGTGAACACGTTGATCACCCACCAGCGGGGGGTCAGCAGAAACCGATACACACCCCCACGGTACGGGCTTCGGGTCCCGGCCCCGGCGGCGGGGCCGCCCCACGGACCGCCGTGCCGCGGCCCCCGGATCCCGCCGGGACACGCCAGGGCCGCCGCGGTGCCGCCCGGGCTCAAGGCCCCGGGAGGCGGCTGCGCCGCGGCTCCGGAAGGACGCCAGCCGGCCCTGGGAGGACGCCGACGGGCTCCAGCGGGACGCCGACGGGCTCCAGCGGGACGCCGAAGGGCTCAGCGGACGCCGATTGGGCTCCAGGAAGACGCCAGCGGGCCTCAGGAAGACGCCAGCGGGCCTTAGGAGGACGCCAGCAGACCGGTGCGGTAGATCGTTCCGGCGCAGGCGCCGCCGATCGTCACACTCGCCGCGGACGGGTCGCCCGCCTCGGGTGTGTGGCTGACCAGGACGCTCGCGTCCTGCGGCTCACCGCCACCGCCGCCACCGCCACCCGGGGTGCCGCCCGGATCGCCCGCGCTGGGGTCGTCCTGCGGCCCGTCCTGGGCCCCGTCCGTGGACGGGTCGGGGGTCGGGGTGCCGGTGGTGGAACAGCCGCTGGTGCCGCCGCCCGACGCCGGTATCCAGGCGAACTTGACCTCGTACGCCTGGCCGGGCTTGAGGATGAGCGTGCCCGGCTGGGTGGCGGGGTCGGGCAGTCCCGCCGCCGCGTCCCCCGCCGTATGGTCCACGACCAGGATCCGCGAGGCGTCCGCACCGCCCTGGGCGCTCGCGCCCACCGAGCCGCTGCCCTCGACCGTGCAGGCCCGGTCCGAGGTGTTCACGACGCGGAACGAGCCGTAGACCCGCCCCTCGGCGTCGGCCGCTCCGACCGATCCGGCGCCACCGCTGGTGAGCTGGGCGCGGCTGCAGGTGGGGGAGGTGGCGTTCAGCGTGTTGGTGGGGTCGGGGCCCGTACCGCCGGAGCCGCCCTCCTCGCCCTTCGGCGGCTTGTCCTTCTCCTTGTCCTTGCCCTTGTCGCCCTTGTGCTCCTCGACCGCGTCGGAGGGCCCGTCGGAGCCCTTGCCGCCACTGCCCTCGCCGTGCGGGCCGCCGCTGGCCTCAGGGGTGCGGTGGCTGCTGGCGGCGTTGGCCGGGCGGTCGTTCGAGCTGTCGCTCGTGGTCGCGACGTGCACCAGCGCCGGTACGGCCGCGCAGCCGAGCACCACCGCCGCCGCGGCCCCGAGCAGGGCCTGGCGCCGCCGCGCACGGCGGGCGGGCACGGCACGCCGCAGATGGTCGAGGGAGTCGGGGGACGGCTCGAGCTCGTCGACGGCGCGGTGCAACAGCCGCCGCAGCGCCTCCTCGTCCTCACCGCCGGGCTCGTCGTCGTCGAGCTGAATGCGGAGGGGCGTCATCCGCCCCGGCTCGGACCCGGCGGACTTCCTGCCCTCCGTGGCCTCGGCGAGCCCGGTGCGCTCCTCGGCACCCGCGGACTCCGCAGGCCCACGGGCCTCCCTGGACTCCTCGGACCCGGCGGGCTCACTGGCCTCCGGAGACCCGGCGGAGGCAGAGGGCCCAGCGGACCCGGCGGACTCCCCGTCCGCCGTGGACTCCCCGTCTGCCGCGGACTCCCCAGCCGCCGTGGACTCCCCGTCCGCCGCGGACTCCCCAGCCGCCGTGGACTCCCCGTCCGCCGCGGATCCCGTGGCCTCCGGGGACCCCGTCGGCTCAGCCGCCTCTACCGGCTCCATGGGCTCCGTGGGCTCCTCTGGCTCCCTGGATTCCGGCTCGTGGCCGTGCCGCCGGCCGGGTTCCCCCGGATCCGGCGTAGATGTGATGTGGTTCATGCCGGAGCCTCCATGGCGACGCGGAGCGCCGCGATGCCGCGCGAGCCGTACGCCTTGACCGAGCCGAGCGATATGCCCAGCGTCTCGGCCACCTGGGCCTCGGTCATATCGGCGAAGTAGCGCAGCACGAGAACCTCGCGCTGACGGCGCTGAAGTCCCCTCATCGCCTTGATCAGTTGATCGCGTTCAAGCTGTTCGTACGCCCCCTCCTCGGCACTGGCCATATCGGGCATCGGCTTGGAGAGCAGCTTCAGCCCGAGGATGCGCCGGCGCAGCGCGGAGCGGGAGAGATTGACGACCGTCTGCCGCAGATAGGCGAGGGTCTTCTCGGGATCCCGGACTCTCTTGCGCGCCGAGTGCACACGGATGAACGCTTCCTGCACGACGTCCTCGCAGGAGGCGGTGTCGTCGAGAAGGAGCGCGGCGAGACCGAGCAGCGACCGGTAATGGGCGCGGTAGGTCTCGGTGAGGTGATCGACTGTGGTGCCCGCTGCCATCGCGTCGTCAGTGTCCTCGCGCCCTGTTGTGATGTGCGCGGGGCGGGCCGTCGGCCATGGCGCGATCACTGGCATGCCACCTGGGGCACGCGGGGGGCGTACTGCCGCGCCGCCGTGCCCTGGAACCGTTGCGATGCCGAATACCTCTGCCACGCCTGTTGGACACGCCGCCCCCTGTCAGGGTTGTACGCGTGAGGCACCGCTTTTGACGATGCGTTGAATGCCCCCATGCGCACCACTCTTCCCCAATGCCCCAGTTATCCCAGCGCCCACTGCGGGGCGGCTGGAAAGACGCTCCCCGCCCACTGCCGGTTGCAGCGAGCGGGGAGCGAATACGTCGATCACATCAACGGCCCAGCTCAGCTGGTCCAGGCCAGTGACACGCGCACAGGATATTCACATCTGTCGGACGACGCACTGGTGAAACGTCACTTTAAGACGGTCGCTCACGTTACGGCGCCCCGGCCCCCTCTTAACCCGGTGGCGGGCCTCAGCCCGGTGGCGGGCTCGGAGCCCAGGAGCGGGCTCTCAGCCCGGTGCCGGGCCCTGCCGGGCCCTGAGTCACCGCGCGGCGGCCCCGCCCGCCAGCTCGGCCGCGACGACCTCCGCGATCTGCGCGGTGTTCAGTGCCGCGCCCTTGCGGAGGTTGTCGCCGCAGACGAACAGCTCCAGCGCCTTCGGGTCGTCCAGCGACCGCCGCACCCGGCCGACCCACGTGGGGTCGGTGCCCACGGCGTCGGCGGGCGTCGGAAACTCGCCCTCCGCCGGGTTGTCGCACAGCACCACACCGGGGGCGCCCGCCAGGATCTCGTGCGCCGCCTCGACCGTCACCTCGTTCTCGAACCGCGCGTGCACGGCCAGCGAATGCGTGGTGATCACGGGCACTCGTACGCAGGTCGCGGTGACCCTGAGATCCGGCAGCCCCAGGATCTTGCGGGACTCGTTCCGCACCTTGAGCTCCTCGGAGGACCAGCCGTCCTCCTTGAGCGAACCGGCGAACGGCACCACGTTCAGCGCCATCGGCGCCGGGAACGGCCCGGTGTCGCCCACCGCCCGCCGTACGTCCCCGGGGTGGGTGCCCAGCTCCGTACCGGCGACCAGCGCGATCTGCTCGCGCAGCGCGTCGATGCCGTCCTTGCCCGCACCGGAGACCGCCTGGTACGAGGAGACGATCAGCTCGCTCAGCCCGAACTCGGCGTGCAGCGCGCCCATCGCGACGATCATCGACAGGGTGGTGCAGTTGGGGTTGGAGATGATGCCGCGCGGGCGGACCCGCGCCGCGTGCGCGTTCACCTCCGGCACCACCAGGGGGACATCGGGGTCCATCCGGAAGGCGCCGGAGTTGTCGACGGCCACCGCGCCCTTGCTCGCCGCGATGGGCGCCCACTGGGCCGAGACCTCGTCCGGTACGTCGAACATCGCGACGTCGACGCCCTCGAACGCCTCCTCGCTCAGCGCGACGACCTCGACCTGCTCGCCCCGGACGGTCAGTTTCCGGCCGGCCGAGCGGGGCGAGGCGATCAGCCGGATCTCGCCCCAGATGTCGGCGCGCTCGGAGAGGATCGAGAGCATGACGGTGCCGACGGCGCCGGTGGCTCCGACGACCGCGAGGGTGGGCTTGTCGCCACCGGCGGCACCGCCATGGCCGGTCATCGTCCGGTCCCTCCGTAGACCACCGCTTCGTCGGTCTCGCTGTCCAGGCCGAAGGCGCTGTGCACGGCCACGACCGCGTCCTTCACGTCGTCGGCGCGGGTGACGACCGAGATGCGGATCTCGGAGGTCGAGATCAGCTCGATGTTGACCCCGGCGTTCGACAGCGCCTCGAAGAAGGTCGCGGTGACCCCCGGGTTGGTGCGCATACCGGCACCGATCAGGGAGATCTTGGCGATCTGGTCGTCGTAGCGCAGCGAGTCGAAGCCGATCAGCGACTTCGCCTTGGTCAGCGCCTCCATCGCCCGGTGGCCGTCCGTCTTCGGCAGCGTGAAGGAGATGTCGGTCAGTCCGGTCGACGCGGCGGAGACGTTCTGCACCACCATGTCGATGTTGATCTCGGCGTCGGAGATGGTGCGGAAGATGGCCGCGGCCTCACCCGGCTTGTCCGGCACCCCGACGACCGTGACCTTGGCCTCGGACGTGTCGTGGGCGACTCCGGAGATGATCGCCTGCTCCATGCCTTCTTCTCCTTCTCCCGCTTCCGGCCGGTTGCGCACCCAGGTGCCCTGGTGGCCGGAGAAAGACGACCGTACGTGAATGGGGATGTTGTACCGGCGCGCGTACTCCACGCAGCGCAGGTGCAGCACCTTGGAGCCGCTCGCGGCGAGCTCCAGCATGTCCTCGTACGGAATCTCGTTGATCTTGCGAGCCTTCTTCACCACGCGCGGATCGGCGGTGAACACGCCGTCCACGTCGGTGTAGATCTCGCACACCTCGGCGTCCAGGGCCGCGGCCAGCGCGACCGCGGTGGTGTCGGAACCGCCCCGGCCGAGGGTGGTGATGTCCTTGCTCTCCTGGGACACGCCCTGGAAGCCCGCGACGATCGCGACCGCGCCGAGTTCCAGCGCGTCACGGATGCGGCCCGGCGTGACGTCGATGATCCGTGCTTTGTTGTGGACCGCGTCGGTGATGACTCCCGCCTGGCTGCCGGTGAACGACAGCGCCTCGTGACCGAGGTTTTTGATCGCCATCGCCAGCAAGGCCATGGAGATCCGCTCTCCCGCGGTCAGCAGCATGTCGAACTCGCGCCCAGTAGGAATCGGGGATACCTGCTCGGCGAGATCGATCAGCTCGTCCGTCGTGTCGCCCATCGCGGAGACCACGACGACCACCTGGTGGCCGTTCTTCTTGGCTTCCACGATTCGCTTGGCGACCCGCTTGATGCCTTCGGCATCGGCAACGGAGGAGCCTCCGTACTTCTGCACGACAAGGCCCACGTGCGCTCCTCGCAGCTCTCAATAATGCGGTCGGCTCAGTCTAACGAGCGGCCGGATTATGCCCTCCCAATATCACATAGCGAGACGAATGCCTCGCAAAGTGATCAGGGGAGGACAGGGGGCATCACGCGGCGCAACGTCCACGCACCCGCGAGATCCCCGCATCCCTCCCACCCGCTCAGCGACGAACCCTGCCCGTTTACCGCGGAAGCACACGGGAACGTAATCCAGCTCACAGGATCGAACGGCCTGGCGGGCCGTCCGGCTGATCGCCCCGCGAGCCGCCTCAGGGCCGCCCCGCAGGCTGATCCGAGCGCTTCCCAGCAGCTGATCCGAGCGCTTCTCAGCAGCTGATCCGGGCGCTCCTCAGCAGGCTGACCCGGGCCCTCCTCAGCAACCTGACCCGAGCGCTCCTCAGCAGGCCGTTTCGGGTGCTCCTCAGCGCGGTCCCGAGCGCAGACCGAGCGGCCCCGCGATCTCCGCCGCCATGACCCGGCCGGCCTCCTCCGCGAGCTGCTCGTCACCGCCCGCGTTGCTGTCCGTGTCCAGACCGTCCAGCTCGTCCAGCGGGCTGTCCAGCCGTACGTGCGCGACCAGCGACTGCAGCGCGCGCAGGGCCGCCGAGGCGGTCGTCCCCCAGTTGGAGAGGTACGAGAACTGCCACCACCACAGCGCCTCGCTGATCCGGCCCTCGCGGTAGTGCGCCATCCCGTGCCGCAGATCGGTGATGATCCCGGCCAGATCGTCGGAGATCCGGCAGGCGACGGGCTGGCTGCGCGGCACGTACGGGTCGAAGACCTCCGAGTAGACGTCCACCGGCTCCAGCAGCTGGGCGAAGCGCTCACGCAACTCGTCGACGTCCGGCTCCGGGCCGGCGTCCGGTTCGTACCGCTCGTCCGGGACGAAGTCCTCGTGCGCGCCGAGCCGGCCGCCCGCGAGGAGCAGCTGCGACAGCTCGAGCAGCAGGAACGGCACAGCGCTGTCCGGCTCGTCCCCCTTGGCGACTTCGGTGACCGCGACGATGAAGCTCTCGATCTGGTCGGAGATCTGGACCGCGAAGTCGTCCGGGTCCGGGTGGGCGTCGTGCAGCGTTGCGTCAGACATCGAGAAGTCTTCTCCCTTCGAAGGCACGACCCAGCGTGACCTCGTCGGCGTACTCCAGGTCTCCACCGACAGGGAGGCCGCTGGCCAGGCGGGTGACCTTCAAACCCATGGGCTTGATCATGCGCGCGAGGTACGTGGCGGTGGCTTCGCCCTCCAGATTCGGATCGGTGGCCAGGATCAGCTCGGTGACCGTACCGTCCGCGAGCCGCGCCAGCAGCTCCCTGATCCGCAGATCGTCCGGGCCCACGCCCTCAATGGGGCTGATCGCCCCGCCGAGCACGTGATAGCGGCCCCGGAACTCTCGCGTCCGCTCGATCGCGACGACGTCCTTCGGCTCCTCGACCACGCAGATGATCGCGGGGTCGCGACGGGGGTCCTGGCAGACGCGGCACTGCTCGGCCTCGGCGACGTTCCCGCAGACCGCACAGAACCGCACCTTCTCCTTGACCTGCGTCAGCGCTTGCGCGAGGCGCCGGACGTCGGTGGGCTCGGCCTGCAGGATGTGGAAGGCGATCCGCTGCGCGCTCTTGGGGCCGACGCCGGGCAGCCTGCCCAACTCGTCGATGAGGTCCTGGACCACGCCCTCGTACACGCCTTCATCCAATCTCGCGCCGACGCGCGGTGGCCGTACTTCACATGAATATTCGGTTGCGCCGTGCCCTCACGGCCAGGGGGCGCCGCGCTCCTGCGGCCGGGGCGCCGCCACTCTTACGGCCGCTCTTACGGCCGCCGCGCCCTCATGGCCTCCTACGATCGGGCCCGGGGCCCGAGACCCCGGAAACCCGGCGAGCGAGAACCCGGAAACCTCAGGACCCGGGAACCCCGGGAAACCCGAGAACCCCGGCGAACCCCGGGCAGCCCGAAGGTTCAGAACGGGAGGCCGGGCATACCGCCCAGCCCCTGGGCGAGCGGGCCGAGCTTCTGCTGCTGGAGCTCCTGCGCGGCGTGGTTGGCGTCACGGACGGCCGCGACGACCAGATCCGAGAGGGTCTCCGTGTCCTCAGGATCCACGGCCTTGGGGTCGATGACCAGGCCCTGCAACTCACCGGCACCGGTCACGGTCGCCTTCACCAGGCCACCGCCCGCGGAACCCTCGACGTGGGTGCGGGCCAGCTCCTCCTGGGCCGCGGCGAGGTCCTGCTGCATCTTCTGAGCCTGCTGCAGCAACTGCTGCATGTTCGGCTGGCCACCACCGGGGATCACGGCTTCGCTCCTGGCGCTCGACAGTCGTTCTCTTCGATAGCCCGAGCCTACGTGCTCCCAAGGCGCCTTGCTCTACGCCGTACGGAGGAGACGCGACGACGTGAGACGCCGGGGTCGGGCCCACGCCTCCTACTCGTTGACGATCTCCTCGATCACCGTCGCACCGAGCTCGCGGACGATCAGGTCGTGCCCGCTCAGCGCGGTGTCGTCCAGATCCGGGTCGTCCTCGGCCGGCATATCGTCCTCGATCGAGACCCGCGGCGGCTCGGGCTCCCGGTACGGCGCCGCCTCGGGGGGCGAGCCCGCGTCAGCGGAGCCTGGCTCTTATACACATCTCCGAGCCCACGAGACACTCGCTAAACTCGTATGCCGTCCTCTGCTTGAAAAAAAA
>NZ_JAEEAP010000301.1 GCF_016103465.1 Streptomyces sabulosicollis | reverse complement strand
CCGGTACACCCCCGTCCGCTGCGACAATGGCGGGGTGACGGGTCGCTGGGAATTCTGGATCGACCGGGGTGGAACCTTCACGGACGTCGTCGGCAAGCGTCCGGACGGCCGCCTGGTCACCCGCAAGCTGCTGTCCCACCATCCCGAGCGCTATACGGACGCCGCCGTCGCCGGGATCCGGCAGACGCTGGGCCTCGGCCCCGGCGATCCGGTCCCGGCCGACCGGATCGACGTGGTCAAGATGGGCACCACGGTCGCCACCAATGCCCTCCTGGAGCGCAAGGGCGAGCCGACCGTCCTCGTCGTCACCGAAGGGTTCCGGGACGCGCTGCGCATCGCGTACCAGAACCGCCCCCGCCTCTTCGACCGCCGGATCGTGCTCCCCGAGGCGCTGTACGACCGGGTGGTGGAGATCCCCGAGCGGGTGGACGCCCAGGGCGGGGTCGTCCGCCCCCTGGACCTGGAAGCGGCCGCCGAGGCGCTGCGCACCGCCCACCGCGACGGCTTCCGCAGCGCCGCCGTCGTCCTGCTGCACGGCTATCGGCACACCGCGCACGAACAGGCCGTCGCCGCGGTGGCGCGCGACCTCGGCTTCCCGCAGGTGAGCTGCTCCCACGAGGTCAGCCCGCTGATGAAGCTGGTGTCCCGAGGCGACACCACCGTGGTCGACGCCTATCTCTCGCCCATCCTGCGCCGCTATGTGGAGGACGTGGCCGCCGAACTGCGCGGTGTCCGGCTGATGTTCATGCAGTCCAACGGAGGGCTGCGGGAGGCCGCGCACTTCCGGGGCAAGGACGCGGTGCTGTCCGGGCCCGCGGGCGGTGTGGTGGGCATGGCGCGCTCCTCCGGCGAGGCCGGACACGACCGCGTCATCGGCTTCGACATGGGCGGCACCTCGACCGATGTCTCGCACTACGCGGGCGAGTTCGAGCGGATCTTCGGCACCGAGGTCGCCGGGGTGCGGATGCGCGCCCCGATGATGAACATCCACACCGTGGCGGCGGGCGGCGGTTCGGTGCTCCATTTCGACGGCCGGCGCTACCGCGTGGGGCCGGACTCGGCCGGGGCCGTCCCCGGCCCCGCCTGCTACCGGCGCGGCGGCCCGCTGACCGTGACCGACGCCAATGTGATGCTCGGCCGGATCCAGTTGGACCACTTCCCGGCGGTCTTCGGCCCGCACGCCGACCAGCCGCTGGACGCGGAGACGGTCCGGGAGCGCTTCGCCGCGCTCGCCGAGGAGATCGCGGAGGCGACCGGCGACCGGCGCGGACCGGAGGAGGTCGCGGCGGGCTTCCTGGACATCGCCGTGCTCAACATGGCCAACGCGGTCAAGAAGATCTCCGTGCAGCGCGGCCGTGACGTCACCCGTTACGCGCTCACCAGCTTCGGCGGCGCGGGCGGCCAGCACGCCTGCGCGGTCGCCGACGCGCTCGGCATCGGCACGGTGATCGTGCCGCCGCTCGCGGGGGTGCTCTCCGCGTACGGGATCGGGGTGGCCGACGCCACCGCCATGCGCGAGCAGGCCGTCGAGGCGGAGCTGGGCGAGGAGACGCTGCCGCGGGTGCGCGAGCTGTGCGCGCGGCTGGCCGACCAGACCCGCGGCGAACTGCTCGCGGACGGGGTCCCGGAGGACACCCTGGACACCGTCGCACGGGTCCATCTGCGGTACGCGGGCACCGACTCCTCCCTCCCCGTCCCGCTCGGCTCCGCCCCCGCGATGACCGAGGACTTCGTCCGGGCGCACCGCGTCCGCTACGCCTTCACCATGGACAAGCCACTGGTCGTCGAGGCGGTGTCGGTCGAGGCGGTCGGCGCGTCCGGGCCCACCGGCGGCCATGCCGTGGAACGGCCGCCCAGGGAGGGCGAACTGGCGCCCGTGACGACCGTAAGGATGTTCGCGGAAGGGCGATGGCAGCGGACGGCGCTGTATGAACGCGACGGTATGCGCCCGTCGGACCGGGTCACCGGGCCCGCGATCGTCGCCGAGGAGGACGCCACCACCGTGGTCGACCCCGGCTGGCAGGCCACCATGGGCGAGCGCGGCCATCTGCTGCTCACCCGGGTCCGGCCGCGGCCGAGCACCACCGCGGTCGGCACCGAGGTGGACCCCGTGATGCTGGAGGTCTTCAACAGCCTCTTCATGGCCATCGCCGAACAGATGGGCGTCCGCCTGGAGCACACCGCCCACTCCGTCAACATCAAGGAGCGGCTCGACTTCTCCTGCGCCCTCTTCGACGCCGAGGGCAATCTCATCGCCAACGCCCCGCACATCCCGGTGCACCTGGGCTCCATGGGGGAGTCCATCAAGGAGGTGCTGCGGCGCAACGGGGACGCCATGCGCCCCGGCGATGTGTACGCGATCAACGACCCCTACCACGGAGGCACCCATCTGCCGGATGTCACCGTGGTCAGCCCGGTCTTCGACGAGGCGGGGGACGACCTGCTCTTCCTCGTCGCCTCGCGCGGCCACCACGCCGAGATCGGCGGCATCACCCCCGGCTCCATGCCCGCGTTCAGCCGCACCATCCAGGAGGAGGGCGTCCTCTTCGACAACTGGCTGCTGGTGCGGGACGGGGCGCTGCGGGAGCGGGAGACCCGCGAGCTGCTGACCGGCGGACCGTATCCGTCCCGCGCCCCGGACGCCAACCTCGCCGATCTGCGCGCCCAGATCGCCGCCAACGAGAAGGGCATCCAGGAACTGCGCCGGATGATCGGGCAGTTCGGCCTCGACGTCGTGCACGCCTATATGGGCCACGTCCAGGACAACGCCGAGGAGTCGGTGCGCCGTATCGTCGCCGGGCTGCGCGACGGCTCGTACCGCTACGAGACCGACGGCGGGGCGGTCATCCGCGTCAGCCTTACGGTGGACCGCGACGCGCGCGGCGCCGTCCTGGACTTCACCGGCACCTCGCCCCAGCGGCCGGGCAACGACAACGCGCCCAGCTCGGTGGTGATGGCGGCCGTGCTCTATGTCTTCCGGACGCTGGTGGCCGAGGACATCCCGCTCAACAGCGGGTGTCTGAAGCCCCTTGAGGTCCGCATCCCCGAGGGCTCCATGCTGGCGCCGGTCTTCCCGGCCGCCACGGTCGCCGGAAACGTCGAGACCTCCCAGGCCGTCACGGGCGCCCTGTACGCGGCCCTGGGTGTCCAGGCCGAGGGCTCCGGCACGATGAACAACGTCACCTTCGGCAATGACCGCGTCCAGTACTACGAGACGGTCGCCAGCGGCTCCGGCGCGGGGGACGGCTTCGACGGCGCCGACGCCGTACAGACCCATATGACCAACTCCCGGCTGACCGACCCCGAGGTGCTGGAGTGGCGCTACCCGGTGCGGGTGGAGAGCTTCGCGATCCGCCGGGGCAGCGGCGGCCGCGGCCGCCGGCGCGGCGGCCACGGCGTCACCCGCCGCATCCGCTTCCTGGAGCCGATGACCGTGGCCCTCCTCACCGGCCACCGCAGGGTGGCCCCGTACGGCATGGCGGGTGGCGAACCGGGCGCGCTGGGCGCGAACCTGATCGAGCGCGCCGACGGTTCGGTGGACCGCCTGGGGGGCCGTGACGCGGCGGACGTCGGGGTGGGGGACGTCCTGGTCGTCCACACGCCGGGCGGCGGCGGTTACGGTCCGCCGGAGGAGGCCGGAGACGGATTGTCGGTGGCGGATGCCAGATTGGACGCATGACCGACTGGCAGGACATCCACGACTGGACGGATCTGAGGGCCGTGCGCGCCGCGCTCGCCGCGGGAGCCGACCCCGACCGCGTCCTCGGCGGCCATATGGCGCCGTTGCACTCCGCGGCCTGCTCGGGGAGCGCCGAGGTGCTCGCCGAACTGCTCACGGTGGCGCGGCAGGTGGACCAGCCGGACGCGGCGGGCCGCACCCCGCTGTGGCACGCGGTGCGCGACGGGCACCGGGAGAAGGCGTCGGCGCTCATCGCGGCCGGGGCCGACCCCTGGCGGCCCCGGGAGGCCGACGGGCGGTGCCCGGGCGAGCTGGCGTGGTGGACGCCGCTGGCCGACCTGGTGGCCGGGGTGCCCGGGGCCCGGGAGCCGGGCCCGGAGGAGCGGGCGGCGCAGCGGGCGGCCGATGAGCTGATCGCCGCCTTCGACGGCGAGGGTGGGGAGTACCAGGACTGGGGCTGTGTGGCGTTCGTGGCCGGGCGGAGCGTGGCGGAGGTCGTGGCCGAGCTGGGGGGAGACCTCGTCGCCACCATCGGCGAGGACGAGGAAGCGGACGAGGACGAGCACGACGGGGCGGACGGCGAGGTCGACTACGCGGATGTCCTGTTGGAGGAGGAGGGGCGGGTGCTGGTCGGCGCGGCGCCCGGCGGTGTGGTGCTCCAGCAGTTCGACGGGATCGCCATCCACGGCGAGGAGGTGCTGGTGCCGCTCTCCCGGGGCACCGTGGCCGTCTCGGTCTTCGACCACCCCGACGCGTTCATCCATCCCTCCATAGCCCGCGATGGGGTGATGTGCTCCTGCCAGGAGGTCATGCTCGATCCGGAGCAGGGCGATCCGGAGGAGGCGTGGCGGTATCGCTTCGGGGACGGCGGGCATCCGTCCGGCTGGACGGCGCGGGCGCTGGCGATGGCCGCCGCGGTCACGGGGGTCGCGGTCGACGGCGGTCCGCGGTGGATCGGCCGTCCGGGCAGCAGCGTCATCCTGCTGCCCGAGCGACTGCGGGACTGACGCCCCCGGGAAGGGCCGAGGCCGCCCCGGGTTCGACCAGGCCGCCCCGGGTTCGATCAGGCGCCCCGGCCGCCGGGCCCGATCGGGCAGTGCGATATGAGGCGTGGCGTGTTCGGATCCGTTTGCCGCCGCCACGATCGGAAACCCGAACCTTGTCAAAGCCCGCCTGGACGCGCCCGCATGATTGCCGGGCGCCCGCCCGCGCACCCTGCGAGTGAGCCCGAGGGCGGGTGCTTCAGCATCGTCGTTCACGGAAGGGACAGCCATGGCCTGGTGGCATAACGCCGAATGCACGCACGAGGATCCGGAGCTGTTCTTCCCCGTGGGGGTGGCGGGTCCGGCGGCCCGGCGGCAGGAGACGCTGGCCAAGGAGGTCTGCCGCCGCTGTCCGGTGATCCAGGAATGCCTGGACTACGCGCTGGAGAGCGGCATGACCCACGGGGTCTGGGGCGGCACCGGTGAGGAGGAGCGCCGTGCGCTGCGCCGCAAGGCACAGCGCAGGGAGCGCGTCGGCGCGCGGCGCGCCCGTTAGGCGCTGCCCGGGACGGTCCGCCCGGCGGTCGGCCTCCAGGAGGCCCGGCCCAGCGGGGTGAACCGCACCGGAGTGCCGGGAACGGCCTGCGCCGCGGCGGGCAGATACCGTTCCGGCACGACGCCCACGACCGGGTAGCCGCCGGTCGTCGGATGGTCGGCGAGGAAGAGCACCGGCCGTCCGTCCGGCGGTACTTGGAGCGCGCCGAGCGCCATTCCCTCACTGGCCAGTTCACCGTCCCGCGCCCGCTCCAGCGAGGGGCCCTCGGTCCGCAGGCCGATCCGATTGCTCGCGGCCGACACGCGGAAGTCCCCGGTGGAGAGGGTGCGCAGCCCCGCGGGGGTGAACCAGTCGTCACGCGGGCCGAGCACCACGGGGAGCACCAGCTCGGGTGCGACGCCCCGATGCGGCACCCCGTCGACAGCGGGCACGGGCCCGCGCGGCCGCCCGAGCCGCAGCACCGCGCCGTCCGCGAGCGGCGCCGGGCCCAGACCGGAGAGCACGTCCGTGGCCCGGCTGCCGAGCACCGGCTCGGCCTCGACACCGCCGTCGAACGCCACGTAGCTGCGCACCCCGTGGACGGCGGCCCCCGCCTCCAGGAGCGCGCCCGACGGCACCCGTACGGCCGCACCCCACGCGACGGGGCGGCCGTCGACCGTGACCGGACAGGGCGCGCCGGTGACCGCGACCGTCGCCGGGCGGCGCAGCCGCACCGCGCAGCCGGTCAGCGTGGTCTCCAGGGTCGCGGCCCCTTCGGCGTTGCCCACCAGGCGGTTGGCGAGCCGGTGGGCGGGCTGGTCGAGCGCCCCCGAGCGGGGCACCCCGAGATGGGCGTGGCCGACGCGGCCCAGGTCCTGGACGGTGGTCAGGGCTCCCGGCCGTACGACGACGAAGGCGCTGTCGGTCATGGCGCCTCCCCGTCCGGGGCCGCGCTCGCCGTGTCCCGTGCCGGGATGAAGCGGACGCGAGTGCCGGGGGTGAAGAGCGCCGCCGGTTCCCGCGCGGTGTCCCACAGCACGGCGTCCGTGGTGCCGATGAGCTGCCAGCCACCGGGGGAGGAGCGCGGATAGACGCCCGTGTACCCGCCCGCGAGGGCCACCGAGCCGACCGGCACCCGGGTCCTGGGCGTCGCGTGTCGCGGTACGTGGAACCGTTCGGGCAGCCCCGTCAGATAGCCGAAGCCGGGCGCGAAGCCGCAGAAGGCCACCCGGAACTCGGTGTCCGAGTGGATCCGCACGGCCTCCTCGGGCGTCACCTCCCACCGCTTCGCGACCTCTTCCAGATCGGGCCCGTCGTAGCGCACGGGCACCTCGACGATCTCGCTGTCGCCGCGGTCGAGGGGCGGTATCCGCCAGCCGGGCAGCTCGGCGGCGAGCCGCCCGGGGTCGGCGAGCCCGTCGAGGAACACGGTGCGGGCGGCGGGCACGATCTCGCGCATGGCGGGCAGCCGCCGCGCGGCGGCGCGGCGCAGCAGCTCGGCGTGGAGCGCCTCGGCCGCCTCGCCGCTGTCCAGCTCGATGAGCAGCCCGTGCTCGCCGACGGGCAGGGTCCGCACGGTCATGTGAACGCCGCCACGCGCACCCCAGCGGCGGCCAGCTCGGACCGCACCCGGCGGGCGAGGTCGGCGGCGCCGGGGGTGTCGCCGTGGACGCACAGCGAGCGCACGTCCACCTCGATGCGCCGTCCGTCGATCGAGGTCACCGCGCGGTCGCGGGCGAAGCCGAGGGCACGCTTGACCACCGTGTCCGGGTCGTGGACCACGGCGCCGGGCTCGCCGCGCGGCACGAGTGTCCCGGCGGCGGTGTAGGCCCGGTCGGCGAACGCCTCGGCGATCACCGGCAGCCCGGCGGCGCGGGCCGCCTCGTGCAGCCGGGACCCGGGCAGCCCCAGCACCGGCAGCGGACCGCCGGCCGCCAGCCTGACGCCGTCGACCACGGCGGCGGCCTGCGCCTCGTCGTGCACGCTGCGGTTGTAGAGCGCGCCATGGGGTTTGACGTAGTGCACCCGCGTCCCGGCGGCACGGGCGAAGATCTCCAACGCGCCGATCTGATAGGCGATCTCGTCGGCCAGCTCCCGGGGCGGGACGTCCATGCTGCGCCGGCCGAAACCGGCCAGGTCCCGGTAGGAGACCTGGGCCCCGACGCGCACCCCGCGCTCGGCGGCCAGCTCGCACACCCGCCGCATGGTCGAGGGGTCCCCGGCATGGAAGCCGCAGGCGACATTGGCGCTGGTGACGATGGACAGCAGGGCCTCGTCGTCGGTGAGCTGCCAGCGGCCGAACCCCTCGCCGAGGTCGGCGTTGAGATCGATGGACAGGTTCGCCAAGGATGCGGTCATATCCGTCCGTTCGGGCGTGGGGGATACGTGCGGGGTTGCGGATGGCACCACAAGGTAAGCGATCGTTGAACGATCCGACAAGGTGGTTGTTGTCCGGTGCCGGTTTCTGGGCTTGACTTCTCGCTATACGGGACGAACGAGACACCGAAGAGGGGTTGATGTGGCGAACGGGGCAAAAGGTGCAAAGCGCCTCTCCGGCGAGTCGTCGGACGAGTCGCTGGAGATGTCGGAGGCGGCGGAGGTGGCGGAGTCGGCCGGGTACTCCCCGGCCCCCGGCCTCGCCGCCGGGCTCGAGGCCGACCGGGCGCTGCTGGGGCGCACCAGCACGGCGGAGCGCGTCGCGGACATCCTGCGCGACCGCATCGCCGAGGGGTTCTTCCCGCCCGGCACCCGGCTGTCCGAGGACAGCGTGGGCGGCGCGCTCGGCGTCTCGCGCAACACCCTCCGGGAGGCGTTCCGCCTGCTGACCCATGAGCGGCTGCTGGTGCACGAGCTGAACCGCGGGGTGTTCGTCCGCGTCGTCACGGTCGACGACCTCAACGACATCTACCGCGTGCGCCGGCTCGTCGAATGCGCGGCGGTGCGCGGTCTGGGCGAGCCGCCGTACGAGGTGCGGGCGGTCGAGGCGGCGGTCCTGGCGGGCGAGCGGGCCGCGCGGGACCGGGCCTGGCAGGACTTGTCCACCGCCAATATCCGCTTCCATCAGGCGATCGTCTCCCTCGCCGGAAGCCCCCGCGCCGACGAACTCATGCGCGCGGTGCTGGCCGAGCTCCGGCTGGTCTTCCACGTCATGGCCGACCCCCGCCGCTTCCACGCCCCCTATCTGGTGCGCAACCGCCAGATCCTGGAGGTGCTCCAGGGTGGCGACGCGGTGGAGGCCGAGCGGCTGCTCGCCTCCTATCTGGACGATTCCCAGGGACAGTTGGCCGACGCCTACGGGCGGAAGATGTCCCGGCGGTAGAGGTTTCCCAGCGGTAAACGATCCGGCGGGACCGGAACAAGTTCGTTTCAGGCTCTTGTCGGATCGTTGAACGAACGCCTAGCCTCCGGTGCACTCTCCTCACGCCCCCGTGAGGTCCTTGTGCGCGGAAGGCGGGACGCATGATCGTTCTCCTTGGCGTCCTCGTGGTGGTCCTCGGATTCGCCACACGACGCAACCCGTTGCTGGTGGTGGGGGTCGCCGGCATCGCCACCGGGCTGCTGGCCAAGCTCTCGCCCCAGGAGATCCTGGCGGCCTTCGGCAACGGCTTCGCCTCCAGCCGCTCGGTGACGATCTTCGTCATCACCCTGCCCGTCATCGGCCTCCTGGAGCGCAACGGCCTCCAGGAACAGGCCCGGACCCTCATCGGCCGGCTCGGCAAGCTCACCACCGGCCGGTTCCTCGCCCTCTACCTGCTGCTGCGCCAGCTCACCGCCGCCCTCGGCCTCACCAGCATCGGCGGCCCGGCCCAGAGCGTCCGGCCCATGGTCGCGCCGATGGCCGAGGGCGCCGCGGAACGCCGCCACGGCCCGCTGCCCGAGCGGGTCCGCGAGCGCGTCCGCTCGTACTCCGCCAGCGCCGACACGGTCGGGCTCTTCTTCGGCGAGGACTGCTTCCTGGCCATCGGCTCGATCCTGCTGATCACCGGGTTCGTCAACACCACGTACCACACCCATCTGGAGCCGCTGCAGCTGGCGCTGTGGGCCATCCCCACCGCCGTCTGCGCGTTCCTCATCCATGGCTTCCGGCTGCTGCGCCTGGACCGCTCACTGGACCACGACCTCGCCGCCCCGGGCGGCCGATCCGCTGCCGAGGGCAGCCGCACCGCGGAGGAAGCCAAGTGATCAAGGCGGAGTGGTTCTACTGGCTCGTCGGTGCCGTCTTCCTCGCCATGGCCGCCCAGATGGTCGTCGACCGCACCAACCCCAAGCGCCTCGGCTCGGCCGCCTTCTGGGGACTGCTCGGCGGCTGCTTCTTCTACAGCAGCTGGGTGGTGGAGAAGAAGGCCCCGGCCGAACCACTGGGCGTCGCCGTCCTCGCCATGGTCTGCCTGGGCGGCTTCCAGCTCACCGGGCGCGGTGTGCCGCGCACCACCACGCCCGAGCAGCGCGTCGCCTCGGCCGCCCGGCTCGGCAGCAGGCTGTTCGTCCCGGCGCTCACCATCCCGCTGGTCGCCGTCGTCTGCGCCTCGGCCGTCAAGCACTGGCACATCGGGGGCGAACCGGTCCTGGAGGCCGGCAGCGAGACCATCCTCGGCCTCGGTTTCGGCGCGATCGTCGGGCTGCTGGTCGCCATGGTCGTGGTGCGCGAGCGGCGGCCCGCGGTGCCGCTGCACGCGGGCCGGAGCCTGCTGGAGTCCATGGGCTGGGCGCTGCTGCTGCCCCAGTTGCTCGCCGTGCTCGGCTCCATCTTCCAGGAGGCCGGGGTCGGCACCCAGGTCGGCAAGATCACCGAACAGGTGCTGCCGGAGGGCCAGAAGTACGTCGCCGTCGCCGTCTACTGCGTGGGAATGGCCCTGTTCACCGTCATCATGGGCAACGCCTTCGCCGCGTTCCCGGTGATGACCGCCGCCATCGGCTGGCCCGTGCTCATCCAGCAGATGCACGGGGACGCGCCCGTCGTCCTCGCCGTCGGCATGCTGGCCGGATTCTGCGGCACGCTCGTGACGCCCATGGCCGCCAACTTCAACCTGGTGCCCGCCGCCCTGCTGGAACTCAAGGACCAGTACGGGCCCATCAAGGCGCAGATCCCCACCGCCGGGGCGCTGCTGGTCTGCAACATCGCCATCATCTCGCTGTTCGCCTTCTGAAGGGGGCCGCTGCTGTGACCCGCGTGCTTCTCACCGGTTTCGAACCCTTCGCGGGCTCGGCCGTCAATCCGTCGTGGCAGGCCGTCTCCCTCGTCGCCGCCGATCCGCCGCCCGGCACCGAGGTCACGGCCGTACAACTCGCCTGCGTCTTCGGGACCGCGCTCGAGGAGCTGTCCGCGGCCGTGGCGGAGGCCGACCCCGACCTGGTGCTGTGCGTGGGCCAGGCGGGCGGCCGCCCCGGTGTCACCGTCGAGCGGGTCGCGATCAACGTGGACGACGCCCGCATACCGGACAACGCCGGACGGCAGCCCATCGACGAGCCGGTGGTCGAGGGCGGCCCCGCCGCCTACTTCGCGTCCCTCCCCGTCAAGGCGTGTGTCGCGGCCGTCCGCGGGGCCGGGATCCCGGCCGCCGTCTCGCAGACCGCCGGAACGTTTGTGTGCAACCACGTCTTCTACGGCCTGGCCCATCTCATCGCCACCGAGCGGCCCGCCCTGCGCGGCGGCTTCGTCCACCTCCCGTACGCGCCCGAACAGGTCGTGGACGGCGCCGAACCCGCACTGCCCGCCGCCATGGCCGCCGACGCGCTGCGGGCCATCATCGCGACGGCCGTGAGCACCCGGACCGATCTGCGCGTCGCCGAGGGGGCCACACATTGACCGCGCCTCATGCGTTCGACGCGCCGGAGGAGCGGCACGAGTCGGGCGGGCCGGGCAAGCGGCACGAGTCGGGCGGGCCGGACGAGCGGCACGAGTCGGGCGGGCCGGACGAGCGGCACGAGTCGGGTGGGCCGGGCA
>NZ_JAEEAP010000300.1 GCF_016103465.1 Streptomyces sabulosicollis | reverse complement strand
CCGCAGGCCCCCCTCCCGGGGCTTCGCCCCAGGCCCAGGGGTCCAGGGGCGGAGCCCCTGCCGGGCGGCGTCCGCCGGACACCTCGGAAGAGCGCAGGGCGGGCTCAGCGGCGCTCGGCCTCCCTCACCGTCGCCGCCGCCTTGCGCGCCGCCACCAGCACCGGGTCCCACACCGGGGAGAACGGCGGGGCGTACCCCAGGTCCAGGGCGGTCATCTGCTCCACCGTCATCCCGGCGGTCAGCGCGACCGCCGCGACGTCCACCCGCTTGCCCGCGCCCTCGCGGCCGACGATCTGCGTGCCGAGCAGCCGTCCCGTGCGCCGCTCGGCGAGCATCTTCACCGTCATCGGCCGGGTCTCCGGGTAGTACCCGGCCCGGCTGGTCGCCTCGATCGTGACCGCCTCGAACTGGAGCCCCACGGCGGCCGCTTCGGCCTCCAGCAGCCCGGTGCGGGCGATCTCCAGGTCGCAGACCTTGCTGACCGCCGTGCCGACGACACCGGGGAAGGTCGCGTAGTCGCCGCCCACATTGGAGCCGATGACCTGCCCGTGCTTGTTGGCGTGGGTGCCCAGCGGAATGTGCCGGGTGCGGCCGGACACCAGGTCGAGGACCTCGACACAGTCACCACCCGCCCAGATGTTGTCGTAACCGCGCACCCGCATGGCCTGATCGGTCAGCAGCCCGCCGTACTCGCCCACCGGCAGCCCCGCCTCCTGGGCGAGCCCGGTCTCCGGGGCCACCCCGAGGCCCAGGACCACCAGGTCGGCGGGGTATTCGCTGACCTTGGTGGCCACCGCCCGCACCCGGCCGTCCTCGCCCGTGACCACCTCGGTGACCTCCGCGCCGGTCACCGTGTCGATGCCGAGCCCCGACATGGCGTCGCGCACCAGCCGCCCCATGTCGGGGTCGAGCGTGGACATCGGCTGCTCACCGCGCTCCAGGACGGTCACCCGGCAGCCGCGCTGCATCAGCGCCTCCGCCATCTCCACCCCGATGTAGCCGGCGCCGATCACCACCGCCCGCTCGACCGGGGTGTCCTCCAGGGACTCCAGCAGCGCCCGCCCGTGGTCCAGGGTCTGCACCCCGTGGACGCCGGGTGCGTCGATCCCGGGCATCTCGGGGCGGCGCGGCCGGGCGCCGGTCGCGATGACCAGGTCGTCGAAGCCGTGCCACCGCTCGCCCTCACCGTGCGGGTCGAGGTCCCGTGCCAGGACCCGCTGCCCGGCGAGGTCGATCTCCACGACCTCGGTGTGGGTCCGTACGTCGATCCCGCGGCCCCGGTGGGTCTCGGGCGTCCGGGCGACCAGCTCGTCGGGACCGTTCACCAGCCCGCCGAGCCAGTACGGGATGCCGCACGCCGAGTACGAGGTGAACTGACCGCGCTCGAAGGCGAGGATCTCCAGCTCGCCCCGGCTCTTGAGCCTGCGCGCCCGCGACGCGGCGGACATCCCCGCCGCGTCGCCCCCGATGACCACCATGCGCCGTGCCGCCGTCATGTATGCCCCTCCGCCCTTGGATGTCCGGCTATAGGGCACCAAGTTAAGCGCGCGCGGTCCGCTCCCGGATCAGCACGTACAGCACCGCGCTGACGAGCATCAGCGCGCCGTCGATGTAGACCGCGTGCGTCCAGCTGCCGTAGTGGTCGAAGAGGGTGCCGCTGAGCGCCGGGCTGACCACCGCGCCGATCTCCCCCACCAGGTTGAACAGCCCGAAGGCCGCGCCGCGTTCGGCCGCGTCCACCACATCGTTCAGCAGCGCGTGCGCCATCGGCTGGAGGGCGTTGAAGAACAGGCTGGTGACGAAGAGCAGGACCGACATCACCCAGAGGGAGGGCTTCTCATGGGTCTGCAGATACACGGCGAACACCAGCACCAGCACCCCCTGGACCACGGTGAACGCGATCAGCAGCGGCCGCCGCCCCCACCCCCGGGCCTTCGCCCGGTCCGAGAGGCGGCCCCCGGCCGGGAAGCCGAGGATGCCCGCACCCGCGTTGAAGGTGGCCACCAGCGCGGCGTTCTGGAACGAGCTGTGGGCGGCGTCCGCGACGATCGACACCGACCAGAAGCTGAAGAACCACAGATTCCACATGACCGCGATGAAGGCGAAGCTGAGCAGCAGCACATTGCGGTTCCGCGAGACCGCGCCCAGCCGGCCGCTGCGCCGGGCGAAGATCGCCCCGATGAGCAGGAACGCCAGCACGCACTCCAGGACGGCCACGCCCCAGCTCGGCATCCCCGCCCCGTCGGCGACCAGGTAGACCGCCATGACCGCGGCGCACAGCACCGCCGACGTCCCCAGCAGCCGCAGCGTGGAGCCGGTGGCCTTGAGCGGGCCGCCGATGCGGCGCATGTAGACCGTCGTGGCCCAGCCGAACGCGAGCGTCGCGGCGCCCAGCACCAGGAACGGCATCCGCCAGGCGTCCTCCTCGCCGAACACCTCCCCGCCCCAGTCGATCAGGTACGGCGCGCTGATGGTCGCGATCGTCAGCCCGATGGACAGTCCGGTGATGGCGACGCCCATGCCCAGGCCGGCCTTCGCGGGCGGGGTGCGCTGGGCGATCAGCGAGCGGTCGTTGGAGTAGAAGACGCCCTCGCCGAGGCCGGTCAGCACCCGCAGCACGACGAAGGCGATCAGCCCGCTCACCAGACCGCTGGCCAGCGTCGCGATCCCGGCCCACAGCAGCGAGACCGCGAGCATGGTGCGGTGCCCGAAGCGGTCGCCGAGATAGCCGCCGGGGAACTGGGTGAGCATGTAGCCCGCGAAGAAGAGGCTGCCGATCAGACCGCCGAGCGCGTGCGGATGGCTGGCGGAGCCCAGCATGCCGTGGTCGTGTTCGATCAGCCAGGTGACGACCGGGCCGGTGATGGTGCGGTCGGCGTAACTGAAGAGCCAGCCGCCCAGCAGCATGGCCCACAGGGTGTGATACGGCTGCCAGCCCCCGCGGGGTGCCTCCCGGCCCTGTGCGGTGGGCTCTGCGGTCACTTCGGGCATGTCTCCATGTCCCCTCTCGGGCCTGGGCCTGTCGGCTCGGCGGCCTGGTTGGTGCCACACAGGATGTGGCTGGACATCGGGCGCGGCAAGGCGCGTTCGCGGGTCTTTCACCGACCGGAAGCCTCCGCGACCGGGTCTTGTCCCAGGGCGGCGGCGAGGGTACGGGAGATGCCGTGGGCGGCGACCCGTACGGCCGGGATCAGCCCCGGGGCCCGCCCCTCCGCGGCCGGTACCACCACCGAGAGCGAGGCCACCACCTCGCCGCGCGGTCCGCGCACCGGGGCGGCGATGGAGAGCCCGTCCATGGTGATCTGCCGGTCGCTGACCGCGATCCCGGTGCGCCGCACCTCGGCCAGGGCGGTCCGCAGCCGGTGCGGGTCCTGGATCGTCATCTCGGTGTAGCGGCGCAGCGGGCGGGCGCACACCCGCTCGTACAGCCGTGGCGGCCCGTACGCGAGCAGCACAAGACCGACGCCGGTCGCGTGCAGCGGCCAGCGGCTGCCGACCCGGGTGCGCACCTGGACCGCCGAGTGTCCGGAGATCAGCTCGACGTAGACCACCTCCAGGCCGTCCCGCACGGCGAGCTGGACGTTCTCGTGGGTGGCCTCGTACAGGTCCTCCATGAACGGCAGGGCCGCCTCGCGCACCCCGACTCCGCGCGGCGAGAGCGTCGCCACCTCCCACAGCCGCAGCCCGATGTGGTACGCGCCGGTGGCGTCGCGCTCCAGGGCGCCCCAGCGGGTGAGCGAGGCGACCAGCCGGTGCGCGGTGGCCAGCGGCAGCCCGGCGCGCCGGGCGAGGGCGGTGAGGGACAGCGAGCGGTGCGAGGCGTCGAACGCGTCGAGGACCGCCAGCATCCGGCCCGCGACCGAGCGGCCGCCGTCCCGGCCGCCGGTGGCGCGGGTGCCCGGCGGGCTGACGGGGGTGAAGGGGCCGGAGGCGGTCATGACAGCGGGAGGCCGACGTAGTTCTCGGCGAGCTCGGCGGAGGCGGTGGGGGAGGAGGCGATCCGCTCCAGCCGCGCGATCCGCTCCCGGTCCTCGAACGGGCTCTCGTCCGGGCGCCGGTGGAGCGTGTCCGTCATGAAGTACGAGAACCGCTCGGCCTGCCACACCCGGCGCAGACAGGTGCCCGAATAGCCGTCCAGCAGCTCGGGCGAGCCGGTCTCCTGGTGGTGGATGAGCGCCCGGGCCAGCGTGATCACGTCGGTGACGGCCAGATTGAGCCCCTTGGCGCCGGTGGGCGGCACGATGTGCGCCGCGTCGCCCGCCAGGAAGAGCCGGCCGTGGCGCATCGGCTCCTGGACGAAGCTGCGCATCGGGGTGACCGAGGTGGCGGTGATCGGGCCGCGCTCCAGGGTCCAGTCCCCGTCGAGCGCCAGGCGGGCCGACAGCTCGTCCCAGATCCGGTCGTGGGACCAGTCGCCGGGGTCGGTGCCGCCCGGAACCTGGAGGTAGAGCCGGGAGACGTGGGGGGAGCGCATGCTGTGCAGGGCGAAGCCGCGCTCATGGCGGGCGTAGATCAGCTCCTCGCAGGACGGCGCCACATCGGCCAGCACGCCGAGCCAGGCGTAGGGGTAGGCGTGCTCGAAGGTGCGCACCCGGCCGGCGGGGATCGCGCGCCGGGCGATGCCGTGGAAACCGTCGCAGCCCGCCACGTAGTCGCAGCTGAGGGTCTGCTCGCGGCCCCCGTGGCGGAAGCGGATGACGGGAGCGGCGGAGTCCGGCTTCTCGATGGCCAGCGCCTCGGCCTCGAACAGCAGCGGGGGACCGCCCGGCTCCTCCAGCTGGAGCGCCACCAGATCCTTGACGATCTCGGTCTGGGCGTAGACCATCACCGACTTCCCGCCGGTGGCGGAGGGGAAGTCCACGCGGTGGCCGCGGCCTCCGAAGCGCAGCTCGATGCCGTGGTGGGGCAGCCCCTCGCGGTCCAGGCGCCCGCCGGCGCCGCACTCCCGCAGCGCGTCCACGGTGCCCTGCTCCAGGATCCCGGCCCGCTGCCGCCGCTCGACGTACGGCCGGTCCCGGCTCTCCAGCACCACGCAGTCGATCCCGGCGCGGTGCAGCAGCCGGGCGAGCAGCAGCCCGGCGGGCCCGCCGCCGATGATGCCGACGGTCGTGCGCATCACATCGTCCCCTTGCTGTGGTGGTCCATATCGCGGTGGAGGCCATGCGGCTCGCTACGTCTCCGCCACTTGTTCGCTGAGTGAAACTTCGTTCATAATCGGCTGGTGATGAGTTTCAGCCCGGTGCCACCACCTGTCAATGGCCCCGTCGGGCCTCTCGAGCGCGGCCTCGCCGTGCTGCGCGAGCTGACCCGGCTGGCCGCGCACGAGGGACGGACCACCGTCCGCCCCGGCGATCTCGTGCGCGGCACGGGGCTCGCCCGGTCCGTGGTCGACCGCGTCGTGGGCACGCTCGAACAGCTCGGGTACGTGACGGTCGACGGCCGCGACATCGGCCTGGCGGTCCGGCTGATGGAGCTGGGCAACGCGTACCTGGCCGCGAGCGGACTGCCCGCCGCGCTCGGCCCGTTCGCCGAGCGGCTCGCGGACGGGCTCGACGAGTCGGTCTCGGTCGCCGTCCCCGACGGCGGCGGGGTGCGCTTCGTCGTCCAGGTCACCCGCCGCCGCACCATGTCCCTCGCCTTCCGCATCGGCGATCTGCTCCCCGCCGAGCGCTGCTCGCCCGGCGCGCTCTTCGCCGCCGAGTGGTCAGGCGCCGACTGGGCCGCCTGGCGCGCCCGCCGCGCCGAGGACCCCCTGGACACCGCCTTCCCGGCCGTTCCGCCGCGCCACCGGCCCGCCTCCGGCGAGGACTTCGAGGCCCGCGTCAAGGAGGCCGCCCGGGACGGCTGGGCCGTCGACGACCAGCTGATCGAACCGGGCCTGGTGGCGGTGTCCGTCCCGGTGCGGGACGCCTCGGGCGGCATCGTCTGCGCGGTCAACGTGGTCAGCCACACCAGCCGCCATGACGTGGACTCCCTGCGGGCGGCGGTGCTGGGGCCGCTGGGCGCGGAACTCCCGGCGATGGAGGCGGCTTTGGCGCCCCGGCGGCCGCGTCTCGCCGCTTCGGGTGCCTCGGTTGCCTCGGCTGTTCCGGGCGCCCCGGGCGCCCCGGGCGCCCCGGCCGGTTCCGCCGCCTCGGCCGCGTCGGGCGCGGCGGCCTCCGGCACGGCCGTGGGCGATGACCCCGCCCGGATGGCCAAGCGGGAGCTGGGAGCGGGCTTCCTGCAGTCCCTCGCGCGCGGACTGGCCGTGCTGCGGGCCCTGGGCGGGGCACAGGGCGCGGGCCGGGGCGAGACCCGCGCGCCGGAGGGCGCGGCGCGCTGCGCGTCCGGCGCCGCCGGGGGCATGGCGCCCGGCCTCGTCGGCGCGGGGCCGGGCGGCGGCCGGGGCGGCGGCATGACGCTCAGCGCCGTCGCGGAGGCCACCGGGCTCGCGCGGGCCACCGCCCGGCGCTCGCTGCTCACCCTGGTCGAGCTGGGGTACGCGGAGGCCGACGGCCGGACCTTCCGGCCGCTGCCGCGCGTGCTGGAACTCGGATACGCCCCCCTCGCGGAACTCGGCTTCACCGACATCGCCCAGCCCCACATGCGCGAACTGGTCCGCACCGTGCACGAGTCGGCGTCCCTCGCCGTCCTCGACGGCGGCGACATCCGCTACATCGCGCGCGTCCCCACCGTCCGCATCATGAGCGTCAACATCACCATCGGCACCCGCTTCCCCGCCTATGCCACCTCCATGGGCCGGGTGCTGCTCGCGGGCCTGGACGCCGAGGCCCGCGCCGCCCACCTCGCCGGGGTACGGCCCGAGCCGCTGACCCGGCACACCGTCACCGACGTGGCCGAGCTGGCGCGCGTCGTGGAGCGCGCGGCCGAGGAGGGGCACGCCCTGGTCGACCAGGAGCTGGAGGAGGGGCTGCGGTCGCTCGCCGTGCCCGTACGGGACGCGCGCGGACGCGTGGTGGCCGCGCTCAACGTGGCGACCCACGCCGGTCGCGGCACCGCCGACAGCGCCCGTAACGAGCTCCTCCCGGCGCTGCGCGCCACGGCGGCCCGCATCGAGGCCGACCTGGCCACGGCCTCGGCGCAGCACGCCCTCGGGGCGGGTGAGAGAGTGGGGGCATGAGAGCGGCGAACACCCCGGGGGCGGGGCGCACCGGCCATGTCGTGGTCATCGGCGGCGGAATCGCGGGCCTCGCGGCGGCCCACCGGCTGCTGGACGGCGGGGCGCGGGTGACGGTCCTGGAGGCGTCGGAGCGGCTCGGCGGCAAGCTGCGCTCGGGCGAGATCGAGGGCGTACCGGTGGACCTGGGCGCCGAGTCGATGCTCGCCCGCCGCCCGGAGGCGGTCGAGCTGGCGCGCGCCGTGGGCCTGGGTGACCGGCTCCAGCCTCCCGCGACCGCGACCGCCTCGCTCTGGACGCGCGGCGGGCTGCGCCCGATGCCCAAGGGGCATGTGATGGGCGTCCCCGGCGATCTGGAGCCGCTGGCCGCGTCCGGGGTGATCTCGGAGGAGGGGCTGGCCCGGATCGCCCGCGACCGCGAGCTGCCGCCCACGCCGGTCGGCGAGGACGTGGCGCTGGGCGGGTACCTCGCGGAGCGGCTCGGCCGCGAGGTCGTGGACCGGCTGGTGGAACCGCTGCTGGGCGGGGTGTACGCGGGCGATGTGTACCGCACCTCGATGCGCGCGTCGGTCCCCACCCTCTTCGAGGTGGCCCGGTCCGGCCGTCCGCTGACCGAGGGCGTCCGGGAGCTGGCCGAGCGCTCCGCGCGGCGGCAGGACGGCCCGGTGTTCATGGGCATCGACGGCGGGATCGGGCGGCTGCCGCTCGCGGTCGCCGACGCCGTACGGGCCGCGGGCGGCGAGATCCGCACCGGGGCGCCCGTACGGGAGCTGCGGCGCACCGCCGACGGCTGGACCCTCGCCGTGGACGGCGCGGACGGTACGGACGGCCCGCCGGTGGTGACGGCCGACGCCGTGGTGCTGGCGGTGCCCGCGCCCGCCGCCGCCCGGCTGCTGGCGGCCGGGGCCCCGGCCGCCTCCGCCGAGCTGGCCACCGTGGACTACGCCTCGATGGCGCTGGTCACCATGGCCTTCCGGCGCGCCGATGCGGCCTCGCTCGCCGAGGGCAGCGGCTTCCTGGTGCCGCCGGTCGACGGCCGGACGATCAAGGCGGCGACGTTCTCCAGCCGCAAGTGGGGCTGGCTGCGCGACGCCGGTCCCGAACTCTTCGTGCTGCGTACCTCGATCGGGCGGTTTGACGACGAGGCGGATCTGAAGCGGGACGACGCCGATCTGGTAAGGATGTCGCTCGCCGATCTCGGCGAGGCCGTCGGTCTGGCGGCGAAGCCCGTCGCGAGCCGGGTGGACCGCTGGGACGGCGGACTGCCCCAGTACCCGGTGGGCCATCTCGACCGGGTGGCCCGCATCCGCGCCGAGGTCGCCAAGGTGCCGGGGCTGGGAGTGTGCGGCGCCCTCTACGACGGGGTGGGCATCCCGGCGTGCGTCGGCAGCGCCCGTAAGGCGGCC
This sequence comes from Streptomyces sabulosicollis, assembly GCF_016103465.1. Lineage (GTDB taxonomy): Bacteria > Actinomycetota > Actinomycetes > Streptomycetales > Streptomycetaceae > Streptomyces > Streptomyces sabulosicollis. Next base: position 2,663 of record NZ_JAEEAP010000300.1, on the reverse strand, counting down.
GATGAGCTGCTGGACTCCATGGCGGCCACCCTGGAGCCGGGCGCCGGAGCCGGAGAGCGAGAATAGGGCCATGACTGCTGCACCTGAGAAGACTCCCAACGCCGGTAAGAAGGCCAAGGACCTCAACGAGGTCATCCGCTACACCCTGTGGTCGGTGTTCCGGCTGCGCGACGTGCTGCCGGAGGACCGCACCGGCTACGCCGACGAGGTCGAGGAACTCTTCTCCCAGCTCGCCGCCAAGGACGTCACCGTGCGCGGCACCTACGACGTGTCCGGGCTGCGTGCCGACGCGGACGTCATGATCTGGTGGCACTCGGAGACCTCCGACGCCCTCCAGGAGGCGTACAACCTCTTCCGCCGCACCCGGCTGGGGCGGAACCTGGAGCCGGTGTGGTCCAACATGGCGCTGCACCGCCCGGCCGAGTTCAACAAGTCCCACATCCCGGCGTTCCTCGCGGACGAGAACCCGCGCGAGTACGTCAGCGTGTACCCCTTCGTCCGCTCCTACGACTGGTACCTGCTGCCCGACGAGGACCGCCGCCGGATGCTCGCGGACCACGGCAAGATGGCCCGCGGCTACCCCGATGTGCGCGCCAACACGGTCGCGTCCTTCTCGCTCGGCGACTACGAGTGGATCCTGGCCTTCGAGGCGGACGAGCTGCACCGGATCGTGGACCTGATGCGCCATCTGCGGGGCTCCGAGGCGCGTCGGCACGTGCGCGAGGAGGTGCCGTTCTACACCGGGCGGCGCAAGGCGGTCTCCGAACTCGTCGCCGGTCTGGCCTGACGCACTTACGGGTTGCTCGGCCCTCTTCCCCTCCCCGCCGCATCGATGTGCGGCCAAGCCGCGCTGGTCGGTGGCACGTGGCGCGGTCTGGGACGGAGCCCCGGGCTCGCTTCGCCCCTGGCCCCGGGGCCGAGCCGACCGCCGCCGCGATCAGCTGACCGGCCGGGGTCTGGGGCGGAGCCCCAGTTCCGGGAAGGGGCGGGGAGCCCGAAAGCAGCCCGTCGCAAGCGTCAGCCGGATCCTCTTACGGCGTGCCCGGGACCGCGGCCGGCTGCTTGCCCGACTCGGGCAGCGGGGCCGGTTCCGGCAGCGGTGCGGGCTGCGGGCGCGGGGCGCAGAAGGCGGACCGGCCGGGGGTCCTCCCGGTCAGCAGATAGGTGTCCACATGCCGGTTGACGCAGGCGTTCGGCCCGCCCCACAGACCGTGGGTGCCCGCCTTCCGCTCGGTCACCAGCGAGGAGCCGGGCAGCCGGTGCCACAGCTCCTTCGCCCCCGCGTACGGCGTGGCCGCGTCCCGCTCCGCTGACAGCAGCAGCACCGGCGGCAGCGCGACCCGCCCGGTCCGGGGGCCCACGGCCTCCAGGTTCCCCACGTCGAGGGGGCGGCCGGGCTTCAGCGGCCAGAAGGCGCACGGCAGGTTCATCGCCACGTTGTCCCACGTCTCGAAGGGCGCGCGGCGGGCGAGCGCGGTGTTGTCGCGGTCCCAGGTGGCCCAGGCGCGCGGCCAGGGCGCGTCATTGCACTCCACGGCGGTGTAGACGGCGTTGCCGTTCTCGTCGTCGGCCGCCTCCGCCGGGTCGGGCGCGGCGAGTTCGATCAGCGGCTCGGGGTCGCCGCGCAGATACGCGGTCAGCGCACGGGCGGCCGGGTCCCAGTAGGCGTCGTTGTAGCCGGTCCTCAGGAACGCGCTCTGGAGCTGGGCGGTGCCCACGACTCCGCCCGCAGGTTTCCGCGCCAGCCGCCGCCGCGCCGTGTCGTACGAGGCGAGCACCCGGTCGGCGGTGCCGCCCAGATGGTAGACGGCGTGGTGCCGGGCGACCCAGCGGCGCCAGTCCCGCCAGCGCCGCTCGAAGGCCAGCGACTGGTCGAGGTTGGCGCGGTACCAGATCCTCCCGGGGGCGGGGTTGACCACGCTGTCGAAGACCATCCGGCGCACCCGCCCCGGGAAGAGCGTGGCGTACACGGCGCCGTAGTACGTGCCGTACGAGGCGCCCACGAAGGTGAGCCGGCGCTCGCCCAGCGCGGCGCGCAGCACCTCCAGGTCGCGGGCGTTGTTCAGCGTGGTGTAGTGCGCGAGCGCGCGGCCCGCGTGGCGCACACAGCCCCGGACGTAGGCCCGCGCCCGGGCCACCAGCCGCCGTTTGAAGGCGGCCGTGGGGTGCGGCGGGGAGCTGGTCGGCGCCTTGGCGTAGGCCGACGGCCGCTGGCAGGAGAGCGGGGCGGAGCGGCCCACGCCGCGCGGGGCGTAGCCGACGAAGTCGTAGGCGGCGGCCACGCGGCGGAAGGCGTCCTCGGCCGCGTACTCGGGGAACGCCATGCTGGACGCGCCCGGCCCGCCGGGGTTGTAGATCAGCGCGCCCTGACGCCGGGCCTTCGGGCCGGTGGCGCGGATCCGGCTGACGGTGAGGGTGATGCGCTTGCCGGCGGGATGGGCGTAGTCGAGCGGTACGGAGACCTTTCCGCAGGTGATCGGGGCGACCAGCGCCTCGGCGCGGGGGCAGCGGCGGAAGGCGATACCGCGCTGCGCCGCGCGCCGGGCGGCGAGCGCCACCCCACGGGCCGCGGCGGCGTCGCCGGGCGGGGCGGCGGCCGGGGCCGCCGAGGCGGCCGGGCCCGACCAGGTCGTCCAGGTGGGCGCGGTGGTGGCGACGGGGAC
>NZ_JAEEAP010000002.1 GCF_016103465.1 Streptomyces sabulosicollis | reverse complement strand
CTGCTGTCCCCCTCCCCCACCTCCGCGCCGAGGCCGGAGGCGCCTGCCGCGCCGCCGGTGCGGCCGGTGCCGCTCGCCGTGTCCGGGCTGCTCGCCGCGGCACTGACCGCGTATGTGTGGTCCGCCCACGGGGCCAAGCCGGGCGTCCTGCTGCTGCTCGGCCTCGCCCTGGGCGTCGCCCTCTTCCACTCCCGCTTCGGCTTCACCTCCGCCTGGCGGCAGCTGGTGGCCGTCGGCAACGGCACGGGGCTGCGCGCCCACGCCCTGCTGCTCGGCACCACGGCCACGCTGTTCGCCCTGCTCATCGGCACCAAGACCGGGCTGTTCGGGTCCGTTCCGGCGCCCTCGGCCGGGCCGCTGGGGCTCGGGCTGCTGATCGGCTCGTTCCTCTTCGCCGTCGGCATGCAGCTCGGTGGCGCCTGCGCCTCCGGCACCCTCTTCGCGGTCGGTTCGGGGCAGACCTCGATCGTGCTCACGCTCGGCGGCTTCATCGGCGGCGCCACCCTCGCCGCCTGGCAGTTCGACCTGTGGAAGGACCTGCCCTCGCTGGAGCCGGTCGTCATGGCGGACCACATCGGCTGGTTCGGCTCCTGGGCGGTGACGATCGCCGTGCTGGCCGCCATCGTGCTGGTCAGCCGTCGCGTCCAGGCCCGCCGCAACCCGCCGCCGATCGGTCCGGTGCCCTCCGCGCGCGGTGCCGCCGCCCGTGTGCTGCGCGGCTCCTGGCCGCTGGCGGTCGGCGCGCTGGCGCTGGCCGTGCTGGGCGCCGGCGTGCTGCTCGTCTCCGGTGGCGCGTGGGGCGTCACCAGTGCCTTCAGCCTGTGGGGCTCGGAGCTGGTGCGCGTACTCGGCGGCCACCCGGAGAGCTGGAGCTGGTGGCAGCAGCCCGGGAACAAGGAGATGCTCGCGGGACCCGTGCTCGCCGACAAGACCAGCCTCACCGACATCGGCATCATGGTCGGCGCGGCCGTCGCCGCGGCGCTCGGCGGCACCTGGACCCTGCACCGCGGCGTGCCGTGGCGGACGGCGACCGCGGCGGTGCTCGGCGGGGCGCTGATGGGCATCGGTGCCCGGCTGGCGGGCGGCTGCAACATCGGCGCCTACCTCGCGGGCATCGCCTCCGGCAGTCTCCACGGCTGGATCTGGGGCGTCTTCGCCCTCCTCGGCACCTGGGCCGGGCTGAAGCTGCGGCCGCTCTTCGGGCTGGGAAACCCGAAGCCGGGCGACGGCGTCTGCTGACGACGGCCCACCCGGGCCGCCGGGAGATCGTGGTGAACGTGCCCGACCTCGCGGCGCCCGGCGCCCGGGGAGCCCGTGCGCGGTGCCTGACGGTGTCTGACGGTGCCTGACGGTGCCTGACGGGTGGTCAGCAGCCGATACGGGAGGTGCCGACGGCCACGTCGTCGTACCAGAGGGTGTCGTCGCCCTCGCCGTAACTCTCCCAGCCCAGTCGCAGATCACCCGGAGCGGGCCGCCACCCGCCCCGGCTCAGCCACTGCTGGTCGACGTCCTGGGTCGGACTGCCGTCGACCACCAGGCCGGCGACGAGCCCGCCGTTCACCCAGGTGTCCAGGCGGCCCGCGGCACGGTCGAGGCGGAACTCCAGACACGTCCAGGCGTTGACGGGCAGCGGGGTGCTGAGCGCGACGCCCGCCGGGCTCTGGGCGGGCAGAGTGGCGTCGTCCGACTCGCGGTTCCACTGCAGCGCCTGGTTCTGGCCGCCCATGCGCAGGTCCTTGCCGTTGTCGTTGGCGTCGCGCAGGGCGGCGAACGTGACGTGCTGGGCTGGTAACGCGGTGGTGTGGCGGACCCAGAAGCGGGCGTAGAGGTCGCCGCCGGACGGCAGGCCGGACAGCGAGGTGCCGGCGAAGGCGTGGTTGCAGTACCCCGCCTTCCCCGTGATCCGCACCGACTTGGTGCCGCCGTGAGCCATCGTGGCGTCCACGGTGGCGGTGCCGGTGCCCGAGCAGTTGGCGACGGCCGTGGTCCAGCGGCCCGCGGGGGTGGTCCCGGTCTGGGACTCGAAGTCCTCACAGAAGCCATTGGCGGCGCAGGCCGCGGGCTGCGCCGAGGCCCGGGGCGCGGCCGGGGCGGTCAGCGCCAGCGCCACGGCCACCGCGGCGGCGGCCAGGGCGCGGTGTGGGGTGGAGGTCATGGGGGATCCTTCGGCTGGTCATGGGATCGAGACGTGGGAGCGCTCCCACTCTCTCGTAGCGCACTGTAGCCCGTACATGACAAGCTCGGAAGACCCGATGTCCGCGTGACCGGTACGCGTGACCGGCACGCGTGACCCCTCGCCCCGTCGGTCACCAAAAGGTTCCCCAGTCACCGAAAAGTGCGTTCTTCCATGTCAGAAGGCGCTCTCCTACGGTTTCCGAGTAACCATCAGAGAGCGCGGGCCCTGGGATTACGTGACAGCGAGCCCGTGGGCTCCCATGACGAAAGGGCAGGCAGCATGGCCATCACCCTGGTGAACCCCAGCGGATTGCCGGAGATCGACGCGTACCGGCAGGTATCGATCGCGACCGGGTCGAGGCTGATCCACATCGCCGGGCAGGTGGCCTGGGACGCGGAGGGGGTCACGGTCGGCGAAGGTGATCTCGCCGCTCAGGTCGAGCGGTGCTACCTCAACATCGCCACCGCCCTGGCCGAGGTCGGCGGCTCGTTCGACGACGTGGCGAAGCTGACCGTCTACGTCGTCGACTGGACCCCCGACAAGATGCCCCAGTTCCTGGAGGGGGCCGCTCGGGCGGCCGCGAAACTGGGGGCCACCCCGGTCCCGCCGGGCACGCTGCTGGGCGTCGCGGCGCTGGACGTACCCGAGCATCTCGTCGAGATCGAAGCCACCGCGGTCCTCGACTGAGCGTGGCCGCGCGGTGGCCCCGCCGCCAGTGGGGCCACCGCGCACAGGGCGCGTGCACCGAAAACTCGATGATCCCGACCCTGGGTCACACCAGCCGGTCGGCCAGGAAGCCCAGCAGCACATCGGCCACCTCGTCCGGCACCTCCTCGGCCAGGTCGTGTCCGGCCGCGAAGACATGACCGGTGACGTCATGGGCGAGGAGCCTCATCTGGGCCTCGTTCCGGTCGCCGATGAACGCGTCGCCGCCGAGCGCCAGCACCGGGATGTCCAGCTTCGTCCGCGCCGCTTCCCGGTTCTGTTCGGCGTCGACGAGCATGGCCCGATAGATCGCGAGCATCGAGCGGATGCCCCCGGGCAGGGAGTAGCAGCGCACATATTCGTCGACCGCGTCGGCGGTGGCGGTGTCGGGGTAGCTGCGCTCCTCCTTCAGCATGTACGTGATGAGCTCGCGCTCATGCCCGGCGATCAGCATCTCCGGCACGTCCGGCTGGAAGTAGAAGCCCAGATGCCACAGGAACATCCCGCCCGAGACGTTCTCCGGGGTCAGGGCGGTGTGGTCCTCGAAGCCGAACCCGGGCAGCAGCGCCTCGGCGAACACCAGTGCCTCGACGTGCTCACGGTGCCGGGCGGCGAGCTGGTAGCCGACCACCGCTCCCCAGTCCTCCCCCATCACGGTGTAGCTGTCGTGGCCGAGGTGGGCCATCAGCGCGGCGATGTCGTCGCTCATCGTGGCGCAGTCGAATCCGTCCGCGGGGCGGGCGGAGTCGCCCAGACCACGGAGGTCCGGCACGACGACCGTGTACCGCGCCGTCAGCCTCGGGACCAGATGCCGCCAGTGGTAGCCGGTCTTGGGCACGCCGTGCAGCAGTACCACCACCGGGCCGGAGCCGGCCGTTCGGTAGTGGAGCTTCGTCCCGTTGACGGCCGCGCGGCCGGTGCGGACGGGTGCTCCACGATGGTCGGAAATCATTGCTTCTCCATGATCGATCTCAAGGTTTCGGGACTGAGTGGTCTCGAATAAACGCAGGCACGGGCCACCCACGGTCACGGGCGTCTTCCGCGCATCCCGCAGCGGATCGCCGCCGTCAGCCGGTGACGGCGGCCTCCGGTGAGGCCAGCATCGCCATGACGGCGTCGATCGAGGTGGTGATGCGGTCGCGCTGGTCCGCGCCCGCGCACGACAGCACCTTCAGGCCGCTGTTGAGCGAGGCCAGCATGGTCGCCGCCGCCCTCGGATCGACGCCGGGGGCCAGCTCACCCTCCGCGCGGGCCCTCAGCAGCGCGCCGTAGAGCGCGGTCTCGAGGCGGCCTCGGTTGCCCTCCAGCCGCCGCGAGATCTCGGGGTCGGAATCGCCGTGCTCCACCGTGGCGTTGACCGCGAAGCAGCCCTGAGGCGTGTCCGGCTCCGGGGCCGCCGCGCTGGTCTCCAGGAGGTCCCGGACGGCGTCCAGGGCCGATGCGCGCGACGCCAGGATGTCGGCCGGGCTCGGCCCCGCGGCGCCGGAGAGGAAGCGGTCCAGCGCGGCCAGGTACAGTCCGCGCTTGGACCCGAAGGTCCCGTACAGACTGGCCCGCGCGATGCCGAGCTCGTCCACCAGGTCGCTGGTGGACGTCCCCTCGTAGCCGTTGCGCCAGAACAGCCGCATCGCGGCGTCCAGCGCGGTGTCCGGATCGAATTCCTTCCTCCGTGCCATACCGGCACGCTAACCCTTTTGAGATCGATCAGTCAATTACCCGGGGCGCTCCCCCGGAGGGCGCTCCCCCGGAGGGCGCTGCCCCGGGGCAGCGCCTCCCTCACCGCCTGGTCCGGCGGGCGTTCCTCTGACGGACCCGCGGGCGCATCGCCTTGCGGGCGTCGATGGCCACGACCTCGAAGGTGTCCACGGTGCGGTTCACCCGGCCGAAGAGATTGTCCGGACCCGCGATGCAGACCTTGGTGATCCCGTGCTCCCGCATCGTGTCCACCATGTCCGGCCAGCGGATCGGGCGGTTGAAGGTGTCGAGCAGCATGGTGCGCACACCGTCCGCGTCGGTCAGCAGCTCGCCGTTCTGGTCGGCGACGATCGGCAGCTTGGGGTCGGCCACCTCGAAGGTGCCGAAGACCTCCTCCTCCGCCTTGCGGCGCAGGGCCCCGAACGCCGGGGCGTGCACGGGCGGCCACATCGTGTACATGTTGTACCCGCCGAGCTCGCCGATCCGCTTCTTGAACCGGTCGAGCACGGGCTCGCGCAGGGACACGAGGTAGAAGCCCTGGTCGATGTAGCCGGAGACATCGTGCCACTCCCCCTCGTCGTCCAGTTCGGCCAGCGCCTCCCGGAGCCGCTCCTCGGGGGTGTGGATCACGCAGTGGGTGACCGCTTCGCGGTGCTCCTGCCGGAAGTACTCCTCCTCGCAGCGCGCCAGTTCGGCGGTGAGCCGCACGGTCTCCTCGAACGGCAGGGACCCCGCGTAGGTCACCGCGGCCCGCTGGCCGAAGCTCGGCCCGGCGCACAGCTCGGGCCGCTCTCCGAGCGTCTCCTCCGCCCAGTCGGCGAGGGAGAGGCAGATGGTCAGGAAGGCGATCTGGGTGTGCGCGGCGTACTGCGCCTCCTCGTCGGCGTCCGACTGGCGGTACCGGTCGAACACGGAGTACCCCACCACCTCGTCGGCGATCGCGAGCCGGCGCCGGGCATGGGGGTTCGTCAGCAGGAACTCGCCCACGTCGGTGAAGCGGAAGGGCCCCATCCCGGGGAAGACGACCGCCGTACGGCTGGTCTCCGGCCCGGCTGCCCGCGGCTCCGTGGACCGGGGCTCCGTGGCCTGAGCCGCCGTGGCCTGGGTCGTCGTGGCCTGAGCCGTCGTGGCCTGTCGCTCCGTCATGCCTTCGCTCCCGGTGCCAGGTCGAGAGCCAGCTGCTCGAGCTGTCGTTTGTCGGGCTTGCCGTTGCGGTTCAGGGGGAAGCGCTCCAGGACGTGAATGCGGTTGGGGTGCTCGAAGTCGGGCAGCACGGAGGTGATCGGCTCCCGCCAGTACCGCGGCTCCCGCTGCTGCTCGTCCTCGACGAAGAAGAAGAGCTGGCAGCCGCGCTGCTCGTCGGGGACGGGGACGACCTTGACCAGACAGCCGCCCGCGGCCAGCTTGTGCTCGATGATCTCGGGGTAGAGCGTGTGGCCGTTGCGGTGCACCGCGGACTTCCTGCCCAGGACGAAGAGGTTGTCCCCGCCGTCGAGATAGCCGAAGTCGCCGGTGGGATACCAGTCGGTCTTGGCCGGGTCCACGGGGGCCACCGTGCCGTCCTCCGCCAGGTAGCCCTCCATCAGGTCGGGCGAGTGGACCTGGATCTCCCCGACCTCGCCCGAGGGGAGCACGGCGCCCTCCTCGTCGACGATCCGCAGCTTCAGTCCCGCGACGGCCCGCCCGCAGGCGACCACGTTGTCCTCGGTCGCGAACGACACGTTCCCGGCCTCGGTGCTGCCGTAGCTGTCCAGCAGGGGCAGTCCGAACCGCTTGACGTAGTCGGCGACCAGACCGGGGTCCAGCGGGGCCGCCCCGCTGCAGAACATCCGGACGCCGGACAGCTCGTCCGCCAGGGCGGGCTTACGGCCGATCATGTTGAGCATGCTGCGGTAGCTGGCCGGGGTGGCGTCGACCACCGTGGCCCCGCACGCGCCCGCCATGGTCATCGCCCGGTCCAGGCGCCGGTAGGGCGCGATGACCAGCGAGCACTTGACCAGCCAGGCGATGAGCACCATGGACAGCCCGTACTGGTGGGAGAAGGGCAGCAGCGGCAGCAGGACGTCATCGGGGCGGTGGCCCACCTGCTCGGCGTTGCGCTCCAGGTTCTTCAGGAACTTCGCCCCGGTCTTGACGACGCCCTTGGGCTCACCGGTGGACCCGGAGGACCACATGATCAGGCCGTCCGGCAGCTCGCACCAGGTGTCGAAGGACAGCCGCCGCTCGGCGGGGTTCTGCTCCATGGAGGCCACGAGCAGCTCGTAGACGGTGACCCGGGCCGGGCCGCTCTCGGGCATCGGGGTGTCGTCGTCGACCACGCAGATCTTGACACCGGCGCGGTCGCAGATGCGCTGTGTCGCCTCCGCCCGCTCCTGGTGGTCGACCATGACGATCGACGCGCCGGTGTGCATCAGGGCGAGGAGGGCCCCCACGTAGCCGGCGGAGTTGCCCGCCTTCAGCATGACCCGGGTGCCGTCGCTGACGCCGCGCTCGCGGAGCGCTTCGGCGATGGCCAGGGCCCTCTGTTCGAACTCGGGAAGCGAATGCACCGCTTCCGTCGCAAAGACCTTTGCGGTCATCGGGTTTCACTGAGCCTTTCTTCTTCTTGAAGCCTCTTTGGGGTGAGAGCCACCCATGGCGCCGGCGCTCTTCGAGACGTGGCCCGGGACCGCGGGTCCCCCCGGAGGTCTCCGGGGGGACCCGCGCTGCGTCAGGAGTCGAGGTCCTCGAGCATCATGTCGATCAGGTCGTCGTCGTCCATCGCGTCGATGGAGTCCGTCTCCTTCTCCTCGGTGTCCGCCTCCGCCTGTTCCTTGCCGCTCGCCAGCTCGGTGAGCGTGTCCAGCAGACCGGCGCGGCGCAGCCGCTCCAGCGGAATAGACGTCAGCAGGGCACGGATCCTGGCCTCTTCCGGATCGACGTCCGGCCCGGCCGGGCTGTCCGTCGCCACCCGGCCGCGCAGGTACTCGGCGAGCGCCGCGGGCGTGGGGTTGTCGAAGATCAGCGTGGAGGGGAGGCGGAGCCCGGTGGCCGAGTTCAGCCGGTTACGGAACTCCACGCCCGCCAGTGAGTCGAAGCCGAGGTTCTGGAAGGAGCGGTCGGGCTCGATGGACTGGGCGCCGCTGTGCCCCAGGACCATCGCCGCGCTGCCGCGCACCAGATCGAGCAGCGCCCGGTCGAGTTCGGCTCCGGACAGACCGGCCAGCTGCACCTTGGCCGACTCCGGAGCGGCCGCCTTCCCGTCGGCCGCCGCCTTGCTCCGCACCCGGACCACACCCCGCAGCAGGGTGGGGATGTCGGTCTGGCCGCTGAGCGCCGAGGTCTCCAGCCGCATCGGCACGAGCAGGGCGTCCTCGCTCGTGGCGCCGGCGTCCAGCAGGCGCAGACCGCCCGCCATGGACAGGGCCGCCATGCCCTCGCGCGCCATGCGCACCATGTCGGCCTGGCTCAGCGTGCCGGTCATGCCACCGGCCTGCTCCCACGGGCCCCAGGCCAGCGATACGGCCGGGAGGCCGAGGCCGCGCCGGTGTGCGGCGAGCGCGTCCAGGAACGAGTTGGCCGCGGCGTAGTTGCCCTGGCCCGGGCTGCCGAACACACCGGCGACGGACGAGAACATCACGAACTGCGCCAGGTCCATCTCCCGGGTCAGCTCGTGCAGGTTCCACGCCGCGTCGACCTTCGGCTCGAAGACCGCGTCGATCCGCTTCGGCGACAGGGTGTCGATGACACCGTCGTCGAGTACGCCCGCCGCGTGCACGACCGCGGTCAGCGGGTGGTCGGCGGGGATACCGGACAGCACCCGCTCCAGCGAGGCGCGGTCGGCCACGTCGCAGGCCGCCAGCGTCACCGAGGCGCCCGCCTCGGTCAGTTCGGCCTCGAGGTCGGCGGCGCCTTCCGCGTCCGGCCCGCGCCGGGAGACCAGGACCAGGTTGCGCACTCCGCGCTCGGCCACCAGATGGCGCGCCACCTCGCTGCCCAGGCCGCCGGTGCCACCGGTCACCAGCACCGAACCCTCGGGGTCCAGGGCGTGGGGCATGGTGAACACGTTCTTGCCGATGTGCCGGGCCTGGCTGATGTGCCGTACCGCGTCCGGGGCCCGGCGCACGTCCCACGCCGTCACCGGGAGGGGGTGCAGGGCGCCGCGGTCGAAGAGCTCGACCAGCTCCACCAGCATCCGCTGGACCCAGTCGTAGTCGGCCGCCACCAGGTCGTACGCCGTGTACCGCACCCCGGGGTGGTCCTGGGCGACGACCTCGGGGTCGCGCACGTCGATCTTGCCCATCTCCAGGAACCGCCCGCCCCTGGGCATCAGCCGCAGGGAGGCGTCGACGAACTCGCGGGCGAGCGAGTCCAGCACCATGTCCATGCCCCGGCCTTCGGTGGCCTCCATGAAGCGGCGCTCGAACTCCAGGTCACGCGACGAGGAGATGTGCTTCTCGTCGAATCCCATTGCCCGCAGGGTGTCCCACTTGCCGGGGCTGGCCGTGGCGTACACCTCGGCGCCGAGGTGGCGTGCGAGCTGCACGGCCGCCATGCCCACGCCGCCGGTGGCGGTGTGCACCAGGATGGACTCGCCCGCCTGGAGCTTGCCGAGTTCCACCAGGCCGATGTAGGCGGTCAGGAAGACCACGGGCACCGAGGCACCCTGCGGATACGTCCAGCCGCGCGGCATACGGACGATCTGCCGCCGGTCGGCGACCGCGACGGGACCGAACGATGCGTTGATCATGCCCATGACCCGGTCGCCGGGGGCCAGGTCGGTCACGCCCGGGCCGACCTCCAGGACCACACCGGCGCCCTCGCCGCCCATGGTGGCGTGGTCGTCGGGGTACATGCCGATCGCGATCAGCGCGTCACGGAAGTTCAGACCGGCGGCGCGCACCGCGATCCGCACGTACCCGGGGGCCAGCGGCTCCTCCGCCGCCGGGTCGGGCAGCAGCGAGAGGTTGTCCAGGGTGCCGCCGCCCGTGGTGCCGAGCTTCCACCCCGAGGTGCCGGCGGGGGCCTCCAGGACCCGCCCGGCCGCGTTCCTGGCGAGCCGGGGAACCAGCCCCTGGCCCGCGCGGAGCGCCACCTCGCGCTCGCCCGCCGCGATCGCGGCCGTCACCACACCGGCGGCCGCGGTGGCCGACTCGGCGCGGCGGTCGATGTCCACCAGCTGGATCCGGCCCGGGTTCTCCGTGGCCGCCGAGCGCAGCAGTCCCCAGACGGCGGCGTTGGACAGTCCGGCGACGCCCTCGCCCGGGCCCGTCGCGACCGCGTCGCTGGTCACCACGACCAGCCGGGACCCGTCGAACCGGTCCTCGGCGAGCCAGGACTGCGCCAGGGCCAGCGCCCGGTGGGTCGCCTTCCGGGCGGCTTCGGCGAGGTTGTCGGCGTCCGGCCCGGCGCCGCACCAGGCCCAGACCACGTCCGGCACCGCGGCGCCCTCGTCGACGGCGGCGACGAGCGCGTCCACCCCGGTGTACTCGGCGTACTCGACACCGGAGGCGGCGAGCAGTTCGCCCACCCGCGCCCGGTCGGCGCCGATCACCGCGGTGGACGCGCCGTCCACCGCGGGGCTGCCACCGCGCGCGGCGGCGAGCACGTCCCAGTGGACCCGGAACAGCGTTCCGTCGCTGGTACGCGGCCCGGAGGCGAACCGCTCGGCCGCCACCTCCCGCACCACCAGCGACTCCACCGAGGCGACGGGCGCACCCGTGGCGTCGGTCACCAGCAGCGCGACCGTGTCCTTGCCCTGCGGGCGCAGCCGCACCCGCACCCGTCCGGCGCCCACGGCGTGCAGGGTCACCCCGGTGAAGGAGAACGGCAGCGTCACGCGCCCGCTCTCGCCGCCGAAGTCACCCATCTCCATGGCGTGCAGGGCCGCGTCGAGCAGGGCGGGGTGCAGGCCGAACCGTCCGGCCTCCTGGGCGGCCGGGTCCGGCAGCGCCACCTCGGCGTAGACGTCGCCGTCCAGCCGCCAGACCGACTCCAGCCCCTGGAAGACCGGCCCGTATCCGTAACCGACCTGGGCCAGGCCCTCGTAGAAGCCCTCCATCGGCACCTGCTCGGCGCCGGGGACGGGCCACTGCAGCAGGCTGTCGGCGACCGCGGCACCGCCGTCCGCCTCGAGGACGCCCTGGGCGTGCCGCACCCACTCCTCCCCCGGCTCGTCGCTGTCGGAGCGCGAGTACACGCCGAGGGGCCGTACGCCGGACTCGTCCGCGGGGCCGACCACGAGCTGGACCCGGACGCCGCCCTGCTCCGGCAGCAGGAGCGGGGTCTCGAGGGTGAGTTCGCCGAGCCGTCCCGCCCCGGTCTCGGTGCCCGCGAGCAGGCCCAGCTCCACGAATCCGGTGCCGGGGAAGAGCACTCCACCGGCCACGGCGTGGTCGGCGAGCCACGGGTGGGTCTGCAGGGACAGGCGCCCGGTCAGTACCGTGCGGTCGCCCTCGGCCAGTTCGGTGAGGCCGCCGAGCAGCGGGTGGTCCACCCTGCCCAGGCCGACGCTCCGGGCGTCGCCGGTCACGGCGCCGCCCGACTCGAGCCAGTACCGCTTGTGCTGGAAGGCGTAGGTCGGCAGGGCGACGCGGCGTGCGCCGCGCCCGGAGTACACCGCGTCCCAGTCCACGCCGACGCCGTTCGCGTACAGGGTGGCGACCGCCTCCGCCAGCGTCTGGGCCTCGGCGCGCCCGGAGCGGGCGAGGGGCACGAAGGCCGCGTCGGCGCCGACGGCGTCCAGGCAGTCCTGGCCCATCGCGGTCAGCACGGCGTCGGGGCCCAGCTCCACGCAGGTGGTCACGCCCTGCTCGGCGAGCTGCCGCATGCCGTCGTCGAAGCGGACCGCCTCGCGCACATGGCGGACCCAGTACTCCGGAGTGGCCAGTTCGGCGCCCGCGACATCGCCGCTGACGTTGGAGATGACCGGGATGGCCGGGGCCGAGTACGCCAGGCAGGCGGCGATCTGGCCGAACTCCTCCAGCATGGCGTCCATCCGGGGGGAGTGGAACGCGTGGCTCACCCGCAGCCGCTTGGTCTTGCGGCCCTGGGCCTCCCAGTGGCCGGCGAGTTCGAGCACCGCGTCCTCGTCGCCGGAGAGCACCACCGAGGTGGGGCCGTTGAGCGCCGCCAGCGACACCTGGTCCTCGCGGCCCTCCAGGCTCTCGGCCGCCTCCTGCTCCGACGCCTGGACGGCCACCATCGCGCCGCCCTCGGGCAGTTCCTGCATCAGCCGCCCGCGGGCCGCCACCAGGGCGCACGCGTCCTCCAGGGACAGCACCCCGGCGACGTGGGCCGCCGCGATCTCGCCCACCGAGTGCCCCATCAGGAAGTCGGGGCGCACGCCCCAGGACTCCAGCAGGCGGAACAGGGCCACCTCGAAGGCGAACAGCCCGGCCTGGGTGAACATCGTCTGGTTGAGCTCGTCCCCGGTGGCGGCCGCGTCGCCGTCCTCGGGGCCGAAGACCACGTCGAGCACGGAGGTGCCGAGGCGCACCTCCAGGTAGTCGCACGCCTCGTCGAACACGTCGGCGAAGAGCGGGTAGGTCTCGTAGAGCTCACGTCCCATGCCCAGCCGCTGGGCGCCCTGGCCGGTGAACAGGAACGCCACCCGCTGCGCCGTGGACCTGCCCAGCACCAGGCCCGGCGAGTCGGTCTCCTCGGCGAGCGCCGCGAGGCCGCGCAGCAGCCCCTCACGGTCGGACGCCACCACCACGCCACGGTGTTCGAGCGCGGCTCGGGTCACGGCGGACGACCATCCGACGTCGACCGGCCGCACGTCGGGGTGGCGCACCACGTGCTCGCGCAGCCGCGCGGCCTGCGCCCGCAGCGCCTCCTCGCTCCTGGCGGACACCAGCCACGACACGGGCTGGGACGCCGTGTCCGCGTCGGCGTCGTCGTCCGTGGCGGGGGCGAGCTCCTGCGGCGGGGCCTGCTCGATGATGGCGTGCGCGTTGGTGCCGCTCATGCCGAACGAGGAGATACCGGCACGGCGTGGCCGCCCGGTCTCCGGCCAGGCGCGCTGCTCGGCGAGCAGCGCCACGCCGCCCGAGGACCAGTCCACGTGCGGGGTCGGCACCTCCACGTGCAGCGTCTTGGGCAGGATGCCGTGGCGCATGGCCATCACCATCTTGATGACGGCACCCACACCGGCCGCCGCCTGGGTGTGGCCGATGTTCGACTTGAGGGACCCCAGCCACACCGGATCACCCTCCGGGCGGCTCTCGCCGTAGGTGGCGATCAGCGCCTGCGCCTCGATGGGGTCGCCGAGCGAGGTACCGGTGCCGTGCGCCTCGATCACGTCGATCTGGTCCGCGGTCAGCTCGGCGTTGGCCAGGGCCTGCCGGATGACACGCTGCTGGGAGCGGCCGTTGGGGGCCGTCAGACCGTTGCTGGCACCGTCCTGGTTGACGGCGGAGCCACGCACGATCGCCAGCACCTCGTGGCCGTTGCGCCGCGCGTCCGAAAGCCGCTCCACGAGGAGGACGCCGACGCCCTCGGCCCATGACGTGCCGTCGGCCTCGGCGCCGAACGCCTTGCAGCGCCCGTTGGAGGAGAGGCCGCGCTGGCGGCTGAAGAGGATGAAGTCACCCGGGGTGGGCATGGTGGCGACACCGGTGGCGAGCGCCAGATCGCACTCCCCCTGGCGCAGCGAGTGCGCCGCCTGGTGCAGGGAGACCAGCGACGAGGAGCACGCGGTGTCCACGGTCCACGCCGGGCCCTCGAAGCCGAAGGTGTAGGAGATGCGCCCGGAGGCGACGCTGCCCGCGATGCCGGTCAGCGCGTAGCCCTCGAGGCCGCTCTTGGTGCTCTGCAGATGGGGCCCGTAGTCGTGGTGCTCCGCACCGGTGAAGACGGCCGTCCTGCTCCCCCGCAGCTTGGTCACGTCGATGCCGGCCCGCTCGAAGACCTCCCAGCTGGTCTCCAGCAGCAGCCGCTGCTGCGGGTCCATGGCGAGCGCCTCACGCGGCGATATGCCGAAGAACTCGGCGTCGAACTCGGGCGCGTCGTGGATGAACCCGCCCTCGGTCGCGTAGCTGGTGCCGGGCCGGTCCGGGTCCGGGCTGTAGAGCGCCTCCAGGTCCCAGCCCCGGTCGGTGGGGAACGGGGTGATGGCGTCCACGCCCTCGGAGACGACCTTCCACAGGTCCTCGGGGCTGTTGACGCCGCCGGGGAAGCGGCAGCTCATCCCGACGATCGCGATGGGGTCGTCCGAGCCCACGACGGCACGCGCGGGGGCGGTGTCGTCCGTGGCCACGGGGAAGATCTGCCGGTGGAGGTGGTCCACCAGCTCGCTGGGCGTCGGGTAGTCGTAGGCGAGCGACACCTCGAGCGTGAGCCCGGTGGCCGCCACCAGTCCGCGGTGCAGATTGACCGCCGCGAGCGAGTCCAGCCCCAGGTCGAGGAAGGAGCTCTCGGCGTCGAGCGTGCGCGGTGACTCGGACCGCAGCGCCGCGGCGACGTGTGCGCGAACCAGGTCGAACAGGACCCTGCGCTGTTCGAGGTCCGGCAGTTCCCTGAAATCCGGACCGAGTGACGGCAGTTCGGGGCTCTCGTCACGATCCGGCCCAGCCTGCACGATGGACTCTCCCGAGTCGCTGGACCCGTTCAACATGGTGCTCACCTAACTCCTGCCTTGTGGAAGACCCTGCGTCAAAGCTGTGTGTGCCGCGCCGACCGCGGCTTCGGCGTGGGCGCCCGCCCGCCATTCATCGGTGGCGGGCGGGCGCGTGGCCGCTAAAGGTTGGCCACCCAGTTCTCGACGGCCTGGGCGGTGGTCTCCGCGTGCTTCTCCATCATGCTGAAGTGATTTCCGGGCACGTCGATGACGGAGTCGGCGGGCCAGTCCGCCTGCCAACTCTGCGCCTCCGCGTCCGGGTCCACCCGATGCACCGTCTCCGACGCACGGACGTGGAGACTGGGCACCGAGGTCTCCGGCGGCTTCCACCCCTCCAGCAGATGCGAGTACCAGCCCATGGCGGACATCCGGATGCCCTCCATGGAGACGAGCTCGTCCCGCTCGTACATTTCGTCCAGCCAGGCGTCCTCGAACTGGCCGAGTTTCGTGGAGTCCGGATGGTAGGTATCCATCAGGACGACTCCCGCGACCGGTGTGCCCTGGCTCTCCAGGGTGGCGGCCACCGAGTGGGCGAACATTCCTCCGGCCGAGGAACCGCACAGTACGACCGGGGCGCCTTCGGCATACTCGGCAACGATCCGCGCCTGCAGGTGGAACACCGCGTCCAGGGTGACCGGAAGGCTCTCACCCTCGACGGACCCTATGGTGCCAAGGCCCGCCACGTCCCGGTTGCCACGGAACGGCGCGGCGAACCGCGCGTACTGGTGGACGCCGCCCAGAGCGACGGGAGAGGAGAAGCACATCAGCCGGGGACGCTCAGGGCCCCGGGAGAGCCGCGCGGGCCTGATGTTCCCCTCGTAGTCGGCCGGGTTCTCGAAGGTCGGACGGAGCCGTGCCGCGTTCACCAGCAGATCCATGCCGACCCTGATCTGGCCCTGCCGCGCCGCCTGCCGGTAGAGAGAGCCGAGGGTGTCCGGCGCGTCCGCCTGCGGCGCCGGGGAAACGGGCTCGGCCGCGGGCGCGGCGACCGGAGCGGCCGGGCCGGTCTGCTCCCGGACCTGGCGGGCGGCGGGGCCGGACGCGACCTCGGCCGCGAGCCGGGGCCGCAGATGGGCCACCATCTCGCCCGGGCTCGGGTAGTCGAAGACGACCGTGGTGTTCAGCCGGAGGCCGGTGAGGGCAGCGAGCTGGTTACGGAATTCGACCGCGGTAAGGGAGTTGAAGCCCATCTCGATGAACCCGTGGCCAGTGTCGATGTCATCGTGCGACGCGAACCCGAGTACCGCGGCGGCGACGGTACGCACCAGTTCGAGAAGCACCTCGTCCGTCTCGGCCGCCGACAACCCGGCCAGCCGCTGCCGCAACTGGGCGGGGTGGTCCACCTCGGACTCCGCCGCCCGAGCCGCACGGCGGACGGGCGGATCCGGGACGAGGGAACGGAACACGGCGGGCAGCGTGGCGTCCTGGGCGCGCAGCGCACGCATGTCCAGCCGGGCGGGAATCACCACGGCCGTGTCGGAGATGACGCCCGCGTCGAAGAGCTCCAGCCCCTCCTCGGAGGAGAGCGGTACCAGACCGGTGGGCGCCACATCGTCCCGCCCGGGCGGTGTCACGCCGCTGTCCTCGGCCCACCGGCCCCACGCCAGCGAGACACCCGGCAGTCCTTGAGTGCGACGCAACGACGCGAGGCCGTCCAGGAACACATTCGCCGCGGCGTAGTTACCCTGCCCCGCCGCGCCGAGCAGACCCGCGGTCGATGAGAACAGCACAAACGCCGACAGGTCCATGCCCGTGGTCAGCTCATGCAAATTCCAGGCCGCGTCCGCCTTCGCCCGCAGCACCGCGCTCGCCCGCTCGCGTGTCAGCGATGC
This sequence comes from Streptomyces sabulosicollis, assembly GCF_016103465.1. Classification (GTDB taxonomy): domain Bacteria; phylum Actinomycetota; class Actinomycetes; order Streptomycetales; family Streptomycetaceae; genus Streptomyces; species Streptomyces sabulosicollis. The sequence continues at coordinate 62,659 of NZ_JAEEAP010000002.1, read as the reverse complement.
GAACGGCCCGTCGTCGAACTCCTCGTCCGCATGCACCACGGCGCTCAACGCGAGTTCCCCGGGCAGTCCCGCCAACACCGCGGCCAGCGCTTCACGGTCCGCGGCGTCACACGTCGTGACGACCACCTGGGCGCCCGCGGCCTCCAATCCGGCCCGCACCTCGGCCGCGCCGTCCGTCTCCGTACCACGTCGGGACAGCAGCACGAGCTTCTTGACACCGTGCCGGGCCACCAGATGCCGGGCCACCACACCACCCAGAGCACCCGTGCCCCCCGTCACCAGTACGGCGCCGGTACCGAACACCTCCGGCCCGGGAGCGTCACCCGCGGGCAGGGAGCGGGCCAGACGCGGCAGGCGGACCTCGCCCGAACGCACCACCACCTGCTCCTCACGAGCGGCTACCACGCCCGCGAGCAGTGCCACCGCGCGCTGGACATCATCCGTGTCGACCAGCACCAGCCGTCCCGGGTGCTCCGACTGCGCCGACCGCAGCAGACCCCACGCGGCCGCACCCGCCAGGTCCCGCACACCGTCGCCAGTGTCAACGGCGCCTTGTGTCAGCACCACCAGCGGAGTGTCCGCGAACCGGTCGTCCGCCACCCACGACTGAACGGTCTCCAGCACCTCACCGACCCGTGTGTGGACCTCGTCCACCACGGCGGGGCCGGCCGAAGCCACCGGCAGGACCACCATTCCGGGCATGCTCGTGCCCGCCGCCAAGGTGTCGCTCAGCGCCTCGGTGTCCGGGTACACATCGGCGGGGAAGAAGCCCGCCGCCTCCAGGGCGTCGCCCACGCCGAGGCAGTCGTCGACCAGCACCGCCCACCAGCCAGGTGCCACGCCCTCGGCAGGCTTCGCCGCGCCCGCTGTCCACTCCATGCGCAGCAACGCGTCACCGGCCGTCCGGCCCACGTGTCGCAACGCGGCGGCCTGCATGGGCCGGAGAACGAGGGAATCGACGGAAGCCACCGGGCGGCCGGAGGTGTCGGCGATGGCCAGCGACACGGCCTGCCGGCCGTCCGGGATGATCCGGACTCGCAGCGCCCCGGCACCGACGGCTTCCAGGGAGAATCCCCGCCACGAGAACGGCATCAGGTTCCCCGCGCTCGGCGCGTCGTCACCTCCGCGCAACGCGTTGTTCGCGCCGATCGCCTGGAGGGCCGCGTCGAACAGGGCCGGGTGCAGACCGAAGTACTTCGCGATGCCGCGCTGATCCTCGGGCAGCTCGACGTCGGCGAACACCGCGTCGCCGCGCTTCCAGGCACGCCGCAACCCGCGGTACGCGGGACCGTAGTGCAGCCCATGCTCCTCGGCGTGCTCGTAGCCGCCGGAGACGTCGACCGGCTTGGCCCCGGACGGCGGCCACTTCGCGAAGTCGAAGGAGGCCGCCGGGACGGGCGGCGTGAGCACACCGTGAGCGTGCCGCACCCACGGCTCCTCGAGGTCGGCCTCGTCGCCGGCCGGCTCCATCCGTGAGTACACGCTGACGTCGCGGTGGCCCGAGGCGTCGGGCTCCCCCACCTCGACCTGGATCTGCACCCCTCCGCGCTCGGGCATCGCCAAGGGAGCCTCCAGCACCAGCTCTTCGACGCGGCCGCACCCGACCTGGTCCCCCGCCTGTGCGGCCATCTCCGGGAACGCGGTCCCGGGCACCAGCGCCACGCCTTGCACCGCGTGGTCGGCGAGCCAGGGGTGCGTGGCCAGCGACAGCCGCCCGCTGAGCAGCACTCCGCCGCCGCCCGCCAGCGAGACCGCGGCGTTCAGCAGGGGGTGCGGTACCGCCCTGAGGCCCACCGATCCCACGTCGCCGACGGCCGCCTCCGAGTCCAGCCAATAGCGCTGGCGCTGGAAGGCGTAGGTCGGCACATCGACCCGGCGGGCACCCTGGCCTTCGAACGCCTTCCGCCAGTCGACACCGACGCCGCTGACATGCAGCTCGGCGGCGGAGGTCAGGAACCGCTCGGGCCCGCCCTCATCCCTCCGCAGTGTCCCCACGACCACCGCCCGCGTCTCAGCGGCCTCCACCGTCTGCTGCACCGGCTGGGCCACCACCGGATGCGGGCTCACCTCGATGAACACGGTGTGCCCCGCATCGAGCAAACGACGCGTGGTGGCCTCCAGCTCCACGGTCTCCCGAAGGTTGTGGTACCAGTACTCCGCGTCGAGACCGGCCGTGTCCACCACGTCACCGGAGACCGTCGAGTAGAACGGCACCGTCGAGGAGCGCGGCTCGATATCGACCAGGGCCTTCAGCAGCTCCTCGCGGATCTCCTCCACGTGGGCGGAGTGCGAGGCGTAGTCCACCGGGACCCGGCGGACCCCGATCTCCTCACCCTCCAGCCGGGCCACCATCTCATCCAGCGCGCCCGGGTCACCGGAGACCACGACGGAACCGGGGCCATCGACCGCGGCGACCGAGATCGCGCCGTCCCAGGCGGCGATACGGTCCTTGACCTGGTCGACCGGCAGTCCGACCGACACCATGCCACCACGGCCCGCGAGCCCCCTCGCGATCGCCTGCGACCGCAGGGCCACCACCTTCGCGGCATCCTCCAGCGAGAGCGCGCCCGCGACGCAGGCCGCGGCGACCTCACCCTGACTGTGCCCCATCACGGCATCCGGCTCGACACCCACCGAACGCCACAGCTCCGCCAGCGACACCATCACCGCGAAGAGCGCGGGCTGCACCACATCCGCCCGGTCGAAACCGGGAGCACCGTCAACCCCGCGCAGCACATCCGTCAGCGACCAGTCCACATGCGCCGACAGAGCCGACTCACACTCGGCTATCGCCTCCGCGAACACCGGCGAGGACTCCAGCAACCCCACCGCCATACCCACCCACTGCGCCCCCTGGCCCGGGAACACGAAGGCCGCCCGGTGCGCCTTCGCCGCCCGCCCGCTGACCACGCCCTGGGCCACCTCGCCCTGGGCCACGGCCCGCAGGCCGCGCAGCAGGCTCTCGCGGTCCTCGCCGATCACCGCGGCGCGGTGCTCGAACGCCGATCGGGACACCGCCAGGGTGTAGCCGATGTCCGCTACGGACGCCGCCGTGGGATCGTCGCCCTCCACGGGGCTCCCGACCGTCAGATGGGCGTACAGCCGCTCGGCCTGCGCCCGCAGCGCGGCCTCGCCCTTGCCGGAGATCAGCCATGGCACGACGGAGGAGGCGAGGGGGCGGGGAGCCCCGGTCTCGGAACCGTCCGGCTCCGGCTCCTCGGCTTCGGTGAACTGCTCGATGATGGTGTGCGCGTTGGTGCCGCTGATGCCGAAGGAGGAGATCCCCGCCCGGCGGGGCCGGCCCGTCTCCGGCCAGGGCCGGGCCTCGGTCAGCAGCTCCACGGCCCCCGACGACCAGTCCACATGCGGGGTCGGCTCGTCCACGTGCAGCGTCTTCGGCAGGACGCCGTGCCGCATGGCCATCACCATCTTGATGATCCCCGCGACACCCGCCGCCGCCTGGGAGTGGCCGATGTTGGACTTGATGGATCCCAGCCACAGCGGCCGGTCCGCCGGCCGGTCCTGGCCATAGGTCGCGATCAGCGCCTGCGCCTCGATGGGATCGCCCAGTGAGGTGCCCGTGCCGAACGCCTCCACCACGTCGACCTCGTCCGGGGTGACTCCCGCGTTGTCGAGCGCCTGACGGATCACCCTGCGCTGCGACGTGCCGTTGGGGGCGGTGAGACCGTTGCTGGCACCGTCCTGGTTCACCGCGGAGCCGCGCATCACCGCCAGTACGGGGTGGCCGTGGCGGCGGGCGTCGGACAGCCGCTCCACGAGCAGCACGCCGACGCCCTCGGACCAGTTGGTGCCGTCCGCGGCCGCCGCGAAGGGCTTGCAGCGGCCGTCGGACGCGAGTCCTCCCTGACGACTGAACTCGGTGAACGCTCCAGGGCTGGACATCACGGTGACGCCGCCGGCCAGGGCGAAGTCGCACTCGCCCTGGCGCAGTGCCTGCGCGGCCAGGTGCAGCGTCACCAGGGACGATGAGCACGCCGTGTCCACCGTCACCGCAGGGCCCTCGAGGCCGAGGACGTAGGAGACCCGGCCGGAGGTGACGGCGGTGTTCCCCCCTGTCACCAGATAGCCCTCGACCTCTTCTGCCTCGATCGGGCCGACCGTGCCGTATCCCTGGAAGGCAGCACCCATGAACACGCCGCCGGTGGTGCCTTTGACGGACAGCGGGTCGATGCCCGCCCGCTCCAGGACCTCCCAGGACGCTTCCAGCAGCAGTCGCTGCTGGGGGTCCATCGCCAGCGCCTCACGCGGGGAGATCCCGAAGAACACGGGGTCGAACATCGCGGCGTCGTGCACGAACCCGCCCTCGTTCACCGAACTGGTGCCGTGGCTGTCGGGGTCGGGGTTGTACAGCTCCTCGTGCCAGCCCCGGTCCTTCGGGAACGGTGAGAGCCCGTCGACGCCGTCGGCGACAATACGCCACAGCTCCTCCGGGGAGGTGACGCCGCCAGGAAAGCGACAGCTCATCGCGACGATCGCGATCGGCTCCCGGTTCTTCTCCTCCACCTCCCGAAGGCGCAGACGGGTGCGGTGCAGATCGGTCGTCACCTTGTTGAGGTAGTCGCGGAGCTTCGTCTCGCTCACGATTGTCGTCTCTTTCTTTGCAGTCAGGGTCTGAGGGCGCCGATCAACGGTTCAGGACAGTCCGAGCTCGTTGTCGATGAAGTCGAACAGCTCGTCGTTGGAGGACGATCCGATCCGTTCGGCCACCTCGACGGTGGAGTCGGCGTCGTCGGAAACCTCGCCCAGCTTCTCCAGGAGCTCCTTCAGCCGCCCGGCGACCTTCGTGCGCGCCTCGCCGTCGTCCATCACGTGGGAGAGCAGCGGCTCCAGCTTGGCGAGCTCGGCGAAGACCACGGGCTCCCCGGCACCGCCGTCCGGCAGGAGTTCCTCCCGCAGGTGCTCCACCAGCGCCGTGGGGGTCGGGTGGTCGAAGACCAGCACGGCCGACAGCCGCAGCCCGGTCTCCGCGTTGAGCCGGTTCCGCAGTTCCACCGTGGTCAGGGAGTCGAAGCCCATGTCCTTGAAGGCCATGTCGGGATCCACCGCATCCGGCGAACCATGGCCGAGGACCGTCGCCACCTGCACCCGCACCAGGTCCAGCAGGGCCCGGTACTGGTCGGCCCCGGAGAGGCCGGCCAGGCGGTCCCGCAGCGACCCGGCGCCCGACCCCGCGCTGCCCGACGCCACGGTCCGGCGCCGGGGGACGCGCACCAGGCCGCGCAGCAGAGCGGGCACCTCGCCGGTGCGGGCCTGGACGCGCAGGGCGGCGAGGTCCAGATGGGTCGGCACCAGCACGGCCTGGTCGGCACCGAGCGCTTCGTCGAACAGCGCGAGGCCCTCCTCCGAGCTGAGCGCGTTCAGCCCGGCCCGTGCCATGCGCTGGAGGTCGGCCTCGCCCAGATCCCCGGTCATCGCGCTCCGCTGCTCCCACATGCCCCACGCCAGGGAGACCGCGGGGAGGCCGAGCCCGCGGCGCTGGTGAGCCAGGGCGTCCAGGAAGGCGTTGGCCGCCGCGTAGTTGGCCTGGCCGCCGCCACCGAAGTTCGCGGCGGCCGAGGAGAACACCACGAACGCGGAGAGGTCGAGGCCGCGGGTCAGCTCGTGCAGGTGCAGTGCGGCGTCCACCTTCGGACGCAGCACCTTGTCCACCCGCTCCGGCGTCAGCGACTCCACCACACCGTCGTCCAGCACACCCGCCGCATGCACCACGGCCGACAACGGATGCTCCGACCCGATCCCCGCCAGCAGCTCCGCCACCGCGGCCCGGTCGGCGACATCACACGCCGCCACCCGCGCCTCGGCACCCAGCTCCGCCAGCTCCGCCACCAACTCCGCCGCACCCGGCGCCTCCACGCCACGACGACTCGTCAGCACCAGACGTTCAACCTTGTGCTCCACCACCAGATGACGCGCCAGCAGCGCGCCCAGACCGCCCGTGCCTCCCGTGATCAGCACCGTGCCACGACCGTCGAACGGCTTGGTCTCCGGTTCGGGCCGGTCCTCCACCAGGGCCACCCGGGCGAGCCGGGCGGCGAGCACCTGTCCGTCGCGCACGGCCACCTGCGGCTCCTCGGCGGCCAGCGCCGCCCGGAGCGCCGAGGCCGTGTCGCCGCGCTGCTCCGGGTCCAGGTCCACCAGGAGGAACTTGCCGGGGTGCTCGGTCTGCGCGGAGCGCAGCAGCCCCCACACGGCGGCTTCGGCCGGGGTGCGCACCTCGTCGGAGGACCGGGCGCCCATCGCGCCGCGCGTCACGAACACCAGGCAGGAGTCGGCGAGCCGCTCGTCGGTGACCCAGGACCGCACCAGGTCCAGTGCGCGGTGGGTGACACCGCGCACCCGCTCGGCGAGGTCCGCGCCGTCGTCGAGGCCGACCGGCTCCGCGGTGCCCGCCACCATGACGACGTCCGGCGGCGTGGCGCCCGAACCGAGCGCTTCGTACAGCGCGGCCAGATCCGCGTACGACGCGACGTCGGTGCCCGCCGCCTCCAGGCCGGAGCGCACCCCCAGGCCGTCCGTGCCCAGCACGGCCCAGGTCCCTTCGGAGGCCGGCCGCAGTGTGTCGTGGGGGACGGGGGTCCAGTCCAGCCGGAAGAGCGAGTCGTGTCCGGCCGCTTGGGAACCGGCCGACTGGATCTGCCCCTCCGCGACGGCCCGCATCATCAGGGAGTCGACCGAGGCCACCGGACGGCCGCTCGCGTCGGCCATCCACAGACCGATGGAGTCGGGTCCGACCGAGCTGAGGCGCACCCTCAGCTCCGAGGCGCCCGTGGCCCGCAGCGAGGCGCCGGTCCAGGAGAACGGAAGCCGGGCAAGGCCGGACTCCTCCTGCGGCACGAACATGACGGCCTGGACCGCCGCGTCCAGCAGGGCCGGGTGCAGGCCGAACTCCTCGGCGTCCGAGGCGTTCTCCTCGGGCAGACGCACCTCGGCGAACACCTCGTCACCACGGATCCACACCGAGCGCAGCCCTTGGAAGGCCGGGCCGTGCACGACGCCGCCCGCGGCCATCCGGTCGTAGACGTCCTCGGTGCCGATCGGCTCCGCACCCTCCGGGGGCCATACGGTGAGGTCGGCCCGTCCGGAGTCGTCCTGTACCCCGCTCCGCGACAGCAGACCGGAGGCGTGCTGTGTCCACGGCTGTTCCAGGGTGATGTCCTCCGGCCGGGAGTACACGTTCAGCGAGCGGGTGCCGTTCTCGTCCGGCCTGCCCACCGCCAGCTGGAGGTGTACCGCGCCCCGTTCGGGCAGCACCATGGGCGCCATGAGGGTCAGTTCCTCGACCCGGTCACATCCCACCTGGTCGGCGGCGTGCAACGCCAGCTCGAGGAAGCCGGTGCCGGGCAGGATGATCGTGTCCTGGACCGCGTGGTCGACGAGCCACGGATGCGTCTGCGGCGAAAGGCGGCCCGTGAACAGGAAGCCGTCCGCGTCGGGCAGTTCGACGGCGGCGCCCAGAAGCGGGTGCACCGGCGGGGTGAGCCCCACGGCGGTGACATCGCTGGCGAACGCCAGGGCCTCCAGCCAGTAGCGCTCCCGCTGGAAGGCGTAGGTGGGCAGTCCGACCTTGCGGGCGCCGCTTCCGGCGAAGGCCCGCTCCCAGTCCACCCGCGCGCCGCTGACGTGGAGTTCGGCCAGCGCCGTCGCCAGCGTCCGCGTCTCGGGGCGGTCCTTGCGCAGCACCGGCACCATGACCGGCACAGCGGTGCCCTCGGGGCGGTCCTCCACACAGTCCCGCGCCATGGCGGTGAGCACACCATCGGGGCCGACCTCGACGAACCTGGTCACGCCCCGCGCCTCGAGCGTCCGTACGCCGTCCGCGAACCGGACCGCCTCCCGCACGTGCCGCACCCAGTACTCCGGCGAGCACACTTCCTCCGCACCGGCCGCCTCGCCCGTGACGTTGGAGACCAGGGCGATGGCCGGCGGGGCGAACGACAGCCCTTCGGCGACCTTGCGGAAGTCGTCCAGCATCGCGTCCATGCGGGGCGAGTGGAAGGCGTGGCTGACCCGCAGCCGACGGGTCTTGCGGCCCTGCTCCGCCCACTGGGCGGCGATCTCCAGCGCCGCCGCCTCGTCACCGGCGATGACCACGGCGGTGGGGCCGTTGACGGCGGCGACGCTCACCTCGGCCTCACGGCCGGAGAGCGAGGCGGCGATCTCCTCCTCGGTCGCTTGGACGGCCACCATGGCGCCGCCCTCGGGCAGTGCCTGCATCAGCCGGCCACGGGCCGCGATCAGCGTGCACGCGTCCTCCAGCGAGAACACCCCCGCCACATGCGCGGCGGCGATCTCACCGATCGAATGCCCGATCAGCACATCCGGAGCGACACCCCAGTGCTCCAGCAGCCGGAACAGCGCCACCTCGATCGCGAACAACGCCGGTTGCGTGAACGCCGTCTGATCCAGCAAGTCGGCGTCCGCGCTCCCCTCCGCCGCGAACACCACCTCCCGCAGCGGACGGTCCAGCAGCGGGTCGAGGTGCGCGCACACCTCGTCGAACGCCTCGGCGTACGTCTCGAACGCGTCGTACAGCTCCCGCCCCATGCCGAGCCGCTGGGCGCCCTGCCCGGTGAACAGGGCGGCGAGCCCGCCTCCCCTGCGGGTGGCGCCGGTGACGGCTCCCGCGGCGGTCTCGCCCGCGGCGACGGCTGTGAGGCCGGCGGTCAGCTCCTCGAGGCCCGCGCCGAGGACGACCGCGCGGTGCTCGAACACCGACCGGGTGGTGGCGAGGGAGTAGCCGAGGTCGCGGACGTCGTGGTCGGTCCCGGCGTCGAGGTGGTCGAGCAGGCGCCGCGCCTGGCCCCGTACGGCGTCGGCGGTCTTGCCGCTGAGCACCCACGGCACCACCGGGATGTCCCCGGACGCCCGGGGCCGCTCCTGCTCGGGGGCCGCCGGGGCCTCTTCGAGGATGGCGTGCGCGTTGGTGCCGCTGATGCCGAAGGAGGAGACACCGGCGCGGCGGACCCGCTCCCCGGTGGCGGGCCACTCGCGCGCCTCGGTCAGCAGCCGGACGTTGCCCTCCGTCCAGTCCACGTGGGTGGAGGGCTGGTCGATGTGCAGCGTCTTGGGCAGCGCCTCGTGCTGAAGGGCGAGCACCACCTTCATGACCCCGGCGACACCGGCGGCGGCCTGGGTGTGCCCGATGTTGGACTTGACGGCGCCCAGCCACAGCGGCCGGTCCTCGGGGCGGCCCTGTCCGTAGGTGGCGAGCAGGGCCTGCGCCTCGATGGGGTCGCCGAGGGTGGTGCCGGTGCCGTGCGCCTCGACCGCGTCGACCTCGGCCGGGGTGAGCCCGCCGCTGGCCAGCGCCTGCCGGATGACCCGCTGCTGCGAAGGGCCGTTGGGGGCGGTGAGACCGTTGGACGCGCCGTCCTGGTTGACGGCGGAGCCGCGCAGGACCGCGAGGACGGGGTGTCCGTTGCGCCGGGCGTCGGACAGCCGCTCCACCAGGAGCATGCCCGCGCCCTCGCCGAATCCGGTGCCGTCGGTGCCGTCGGCGAACGCCTTGCACCTGCCGTCCGGGGCGAGGCCGCGCTGACGGCTGAAGTCGAGGAAGAGCCCCGGCGTCGACATCAGGGTGACGCCGCCCGCCAGCGCCAGGTCGCACTCCCCCGCGCGCAGCGCCTGGGCGGCCAGGTGCAGGGCGACGAGCGATGACGAGCACGCGGTGTCGACCGTCACCGCGGGTCCTTCGAGTCCGAAGGTGTACGAGACACGGCCGGACATGACGCTGGCGTTGTTGCCGGTGCCGAGGTGGGCCTCGGCACCGTCCCTGACGGCGAGCGGGCGGCCGGCGTAGTCCTGCTGGTTGGTGCCGGCGAAGACGCCGGTGCGGCTGCCGCGCAGCGTCTCCGGGTCGATCCCGGCGCGTTCGAACGCCTCCCACGAGGTCTCCAGGAGCATCCGCTGCTGCGGGTCCATGGCCAGGGCCTCGCGGGGCGAGATGCCGAAGAACGCCGGGTCGAAGTCGGCGAGGCGGTCCACGAATCCACCGTGGCGGGTGTAGCTCTTGCCGGACAGGCCGGGCTCGGGGTCATAGAGGCCGTCGGTGTCCCAGCCGCGGTCGGTCGGCCAGGGGGTGATGGCGTCGCGGCCCTCGGAGAGCAGCTTCCAGAACGCCTCGGGCGTGTCGACGCCCGCGGGGAACCGGCAGCTCATCGCCACGATGGCCACCGGGTCGTCGTCGCTGACCGGCCCCGGTGCGGGAGCGGCCGGTGCCGTGACCGTGCCGTCGCGCGGGGCGAATTCGGCGTCGAGGTAGTCGGCGAGGGCGGCCGGCGTGGGGTAGTCGAAGACCAGCGTGGCCGGGAGACGCTTGCCGGTGGTGGCACTGAGCTGGTTGCGCAGCTCGACGGCGGTGAGCGAGTCGAAGCCGAGTTCGCGGAACGCCTGTCCGGGCTCGACGTCGTCCGGGCTCGGGTGGTTGAGCACATGGGCGATGTGCGCACGCACCAAGTCCAGGCACGCCTTGCGCCGCTCGTCCGCGGGGAGGGCGGCGATCTGCTCGGCGATGCCCGCCTCGGCGCTGTCGGCCGGCGTACCGGTCTCGGTGGTGGCACGCGCCCGCGCGAGGAGGGTCTGCACGTCGGCCAGGTCGTCGAAGACGGGGCGCGGGCGTCCCGCGACGAGACCGGCGCCGAAGACCTCCCAGTCGATGTCGCTGATGGCCACGGTGGCGTCGTCGTGGTCGAGCGCCTGCTGCAGGGCGGCAGTGGCGAGCTCGGGGTCCATGAGGCGGACACCGTGCCTGTTCAGCCGCTCCCCCACGGTGCCCTCGGCCATGCCTCCGTGGGCCCAGCCGCCCCAGGCGACCGAGGTGGCGGGCAGCCCGCGCGACCTGCGGTCCTGGGCGATGGCGTCCAGGAAGGCGTTGCCCGGGGCGTAGTTGGCGTGGCCGGGGCCGCCGAGGGTGCCGGAGGTGGAGGAGAAGAGGACGAACGCGGCCAGGTCGCGGTCGGCGGTCAGCGCGTCGAGGTTGCGGGCGCCCTCCACCTTGACGTCGAGCACCCGGGCGAGGCGTTCGGGCGTCATCGACGTGATGACGCCGTCGTCGAGGACGGCCGCCGTGTGGACGACGGCGGTGAGCGGGCGCTCCGCGGGGATGGCGTCGAGGAGGGCGGCGAGCGCGTCCCGGTCGGCGATGTCGCAGGCGACGGTCTCCACCCGCGCGCCGAGTCCGGTCAGTTCGGCCTCCAGCTCGGCTGCCCCGGACGCGTCCTTACCCTTGCGGCTGACGAGAAGCAGGTGGTCGGCGCCGCTCTTGGCGAGCCAGCGGCCGACGTGCCCGCCGAGGGCACCCGTTCCGCCGGTGACCAGGACGGTGCCCGAGGGCTTCCAGGGGCGTCCGGGGTCGAGGGCACCGGTGGCGGCGCGCACGAAACGGCGGGCGACAATGCCGTTCGGCCTGATCGCCACCTGGTCCTCGTAGCCGATCCCGGCCAGCACGGCGACAAGCCGCCTGGCCGCGGCGGTGTCCAGCACGCCCGGCAGGTCGACGAGGCCGCCCCAGCGCGCCGGCTGCTCCACGGACACGACACGTCCGAAGCCCCACACCAGAGACTGCTTGGGCGCGTCCACCGGCGCCCGGCGGGAGGGCTCGGTCCACACTGCGCCCCGGGTGGCGAACCACACCGGGATGGAACGGCCCAGGTCCTCCAGGGCCTGGATGAGGGTGATGGTGCCCGCGTATCCGCGCGGCAGGCTCGGGTGTGAGGAGTGGGGCTCCTCGTCGATACCGAGCAGCGACAACACCCGGTGGGCACCCTCGCGCCCCGTCTCCTCGGCCGCGGCGGCGAGCGCGTCGTCGATCGCCTCGGCGAAGACGGTGCGGTCGGCTTCGGGGTCGACCGGCACCAGCACGGTGTGCGCCCCGGCGCGGGCGAGGGCGTCGCGCACCCCGGTCACCAGCTCGCTGCCGGCCTGCTCCTCGGAGACGAGGATGGGCCAGGTGCCGGTGAGCGACGCGGTGGTGCCGGCGGTCACCGGCTTCCACACGACCCGGTAGCGCCAGTTGTCGATGGTGGCCCCGGCGACGTTGCGCCTGCGGTAGTCCGACAGGGCGGGCAGCAACGCACCGAGGGTGTCGGCGTCCAGGTGCAGGGCGGAGGTGAGCGTGTCGACGTCACCGCTCTCGACGGCCTGCCAGAACGGGGCGTCGGCGGCACCGGTCGCGGGCCCCGTCTCCGGGACGGCGGTCAGGTCGGGCCAGTAGCGGCGGCGCTGGAAGGCGTAGGTCGGCAGCTCGACGCGGCGGGCGCCACGGCCCTCCAGCGTGGCGGCCCAGTCCACCGTGGCGCCGGACACGAACATCTCGGCGACGGAGGTCAGGAAGCGCTCCAGGCCACCCTCGTCACGCCGCAGCGTGCCGACGACCACCGCCTGTGCCTCGGCGGACTCCACGGTCTGCTGCACGGGAAGTGCGAGTACGGGGTGCGGGCTCGCCTCGATGAACACGCCGTGCCCGTCGGCGAGCAGGGTGCGGGTGGTCGCCTCGAGCTCGACGGTCTGCCGCAGGTTGCGGTACCAGTACTCGGCGTCCAGACCGGCCGTGTCGATCAGTTCGCCGGACACCGTGGAGTAGAACGGCACCCGCGACGGACGCGGCTCGATGTCCGCCAGGACCCGCAACAGCTCCTGACGGATTTCCTCGACGTGTGCGGAGTGCGAGGCGTAGTCCACCGGGACCCGGCGGACCCGGACCTCCTCACCCTCCAGCTGGGCCACCATCTCATCCAGCGCGCCCGGGTCGCCGGACACCACGACCGAGCCGGGGCCGTTGACCGCGGCGACCGAGATCGCGCCGTTCCAGGCGGCGATACGGTCCTTGACCTGGTCGACCGGCAGCCCGACGGACACCATGCCACCACGGCCCGCGAGGCCCGCCGCGATCGCCTGCGAGCGCAGCGCCACCACCTTCGCGGCGTCCTGCAGCGACAGCGCGCCCGCGACACAGGCCGCGGCGATCTCGCCCTGGCTGTGACCCATCACGGCATCGGGCTCCACGCCCACCGAACGCCACAGCCTCGCCAGCGACACCATCACCGCGAACAGCACCGGCTGCACCACGTCCACCCGGTCGAAACCGGGAGCGCCCTCGGCGCCGCGCAGCACATCCGTCAGCGACCAGTCCACATACGCCGACAGAGCCGACTCACACTCGCCGACCGACTCCGCGAACACCGGCGAGGACTCCAACAGCCCCACCGCCATCCCGGCCCACTGCGCCCCCTGGCCCGGGAACACGAAGACCGAGCGGCCGGCGTCGCCGGTCCTCCCCCGCACCACGCCGTTCACCGTGGAGGTGTCCTCGGCGACCGCCTCAAGACGCTGGAGGAGCTGCTCACGGCCGGTCCCGGTCACCACGGCCCGGTGCTCGAAGGCGGACCTGGTCGAGGCCAGCGAGAGAGCCACGTCCGCCGCGCTCAACTCCGGGCGCTCCGTGAGGAATTCCCGCAGCCGCCCGGCCTGCGCCCGCAGGGCCTCGGCGCCGCGGCCCGACACGACCCACGCCACCGGGCCGTCGGCGACCCCGGACTCGGCGGCCTCGGCCACCTCGGACTCGGGAGCCTGCTCCAGGATGGTGTGCGCGTTCGTCCCGCTCATGCCGAACGACGACACGGCGGCGCGCCGCGGGTGGTCCCGGTCCGGCCACGGGGTCGACTCGTGCAGCAGGGAGACGGCGCCGCCGGTCCAGTCGATGTGCGGTGAGGGTTCCTCCGCGTGGAGCGTCTTCGGCAGCACGCCCTCCCGCATGGCCATCACCATCTTGATGACCCCGGCGACACCGGCGGCGGCCTGGGTGTGCCCGATGTTCGACTTGATGCCGCCCAGCCACAGCGGCTGGTCCGCGGGCCGGTCCTGCCCGTAGGTGGCCATCAGCGCCTGCGCCTCGATCGGGTCACCCAGTGTGGTGCCCGTCCCGTGCGCCTCCACCGCGTCCACCTCGGCGGCCGAGAGCCGGGCGCTGGTCAGCGCCTGGCGGATGACCCGCTGCTGCGAGATGCCGTTGGGCGCCGTCAGACCGTTGGACGCGCCGTCCTGGTTGATGGCCGAACCGCGGACGATGGCCAGCACCTGGTGGCCGTTGCGCTTGGCGTCGGACAGCCGCTCCACGAGCAGCATGCCGACGCCCTCGCCCCAGCCGGTGCCGTCGGCCGCGGCGCCGAACGGCTTGCACCGGCCGTCCGCCGCCAGCCCGCGCTGCCTGCTGAACTGGACGAACGCCGTCGGGGTTGACATCACGGTGATGCCACCGGCCAGCGCGAGCGTGCACTCGCGCTGGCGCAGCGCCTGAACGGCGAGGTGCAGGGCCACGAGGGACGACGAGCACGCCGTGTCCACGGAGAGCGCGGGGCCCTCGAGACCCATGGTGTAGGAGATCCGGCCGGAGACGATGCTCGCCGCGTTGCCGGTGCCCGAGTGGCCCTCGACATCCTCCAGGCTCTCGGCCGCGCCGAGCATGAGCATGGAGTAGTCCTGGCCGTTGGTTCCTACGAACACCCCGGTCCTGCTGCCCCGCAGGGACATCGGGTCGATGCCCGCCCGCTCGACCGCCTCCCACGACGTCTCCAGCAGCAGCCGCTGCTGCGGGTCCATCGACAGCGCCTCACGCGGCGAGATCCTGAAGAAACCCGGATCGAATTGGTCGGCGTTCTCCAGGAAACCGCCCTGGGTCGTATAGCTGGTGCCCGGACGGTCCGGGTCCTCGTCGTAAAGGGCGTCGATGTCCCAGCCTCGGTCCATGGGGAATTCCGAGATCGCGTCGGTGCCCTCCGCCACCAGGCGCCACAGGTCTTCGGGAGAGTTCACCCCTCCAGGGAACCGGCAGCTCATGGCGACGATCGCGATCGGTTCCTGGTCCGCTGACTCGGCCTCGAGCAGGCGCTGGCGAGTCTGCTGGAGATCCGCGGTCACCCGCTTGAGATAGTCGAGAAGCTTCTCTTCGTTCATTGTTATGTCACCCATGGAAGTAGTAAGGAACGACCCTCGGGAACCGACCGCGCCAGCTCAGGAGATCCCGAGCTCCTTGTCGATGAAGTCGAACATCTCGTCCGACGTCGCCGACTGAATCTTGTCCGAAACCGCCTTCTTGTCCGAGTTGCTGGAATCCTGCTCCGCCTCTCCCCACTTCAGGAGGAGCGTCTGCAGGCGCGTCGTGATCCTCGGCCGGTCCACGTCGTCGGCGGAGATCGTGGCCATCGCCGCTTCGATCCGGTCCAGCTCGCTGAGGATCGGTGCGGCCGCCGAGACCCCGTCCCGCACGACGTCGGTGTGCAGTCGGCGGGCGAGCGCCACGGGTGTCGGGTGGTCGAAGACGATCGTCGCGGGCAGGCGCAGGCCCGTCGCCGCGTCCAGCCGGTTGCGCAGTTCGACGGCGGTCAGCGAGTCGAAGCCGAGTTCGCGGAAGGCCCGCTGGGACTCGACCGACTCCACCGACGGGAAGCCCAGTACCATCGCCACCTGCGTGGTGACCAGGTCGAGCAGCGCTCGTTCCTGCTCCGCCTCCGACATTCCGGCGAGCCGCTCGCGCAGCTCCGAGCCACCGGTCTCGAACTGCGTGGCGGTCCCGCCGCCGAGCGCGGCCTCCAGGATCCGCCGTGCCTCGGGCACCTCGTCCAGCAGCCGGCTGGCCCGTACGGCGGTGTAGGCGGGTACGAATCGCTCCCAGTCGAGGTCGGCGATGGCCAGGTGGGTCTCCTGCAGGTCGAGGGCCTGCTGGAGGGCCTTGACCGCCAGCTCCGGGCTCATCGCGGCCATGCCGCCGCGCCGCAGCCGGTCCTCCAGCGCCCCGTCGACCGCCATGCCGCCCTCGGCCCACGGGCCCCAGGCCACCGAGGTGGCCGCCAGGCCCTGGGCCCGGCGCTGCTCCGCCAGGGCGTCGAGGTAGGCGTTGGCCGCCGCGTAACTGCCCTGCCCGGCGCCGCCGATGGCTCCGGCGAGCGAGGAGAACAGCACGAACGCGGAGAGGTCGAGGCCCTGGGTGAGCTCGTGCAGGTTGCGGGCCCCGTCCACCTTGGGACGGAGCACGCCCGCGACCCGCTCCACCGACATCGCGTCCAGGACACCGTCGTCCAGGACGCCCGCCGCGTGCACGACGGCGCTCAGCGGGTACCGCTCCGGGATGGCGGCCAGTACGGCGGCCAGGGCCTCCCGGTCGGCGGCGTCGCATGCCGCGATGGTCACCTCGGCGCCCAACGCGGTGAGCTCGTCGCGCAGTTCGGCCGCGCCGTCGGCCTCCGGGCCGCGGCGGCTGGTCAGCACCAGGTGCTCGGCGCCGGCGCGGGCCAGCCACCGGGCCACCTGGCCGCCCACTCCCCCGGTGCCGCCGGTGACCAGCACCGAGCCCCGCGCGGTCCACGGCCGGGCCGTGGTCCGCGGCGCGGTGGCCCGCACCAGGCGCCGGGTGAACACACCGGACGTGCGCACCGCCACCTGGTCCTCGAACTCGCCCGCGCCGCCGCCCAGTACACCGGACAGCCGGGCCGCGGCCCGCTCGTCGAGCGTCTCCGGGAGGTCGACCAGACCGCCCCAGAGCCGGGGGTGTTCCAGACCGGCGACCCGGCCGAGGCCCCACATCTGCGCCTGGGCGGCGCTGCGCAGGGTGTCGGATCCGGTCACCGACACGGCACCTCGCGTCGCCACCCACAGCGGGGCCTCGACACCGGCGTCCACGAGTGCCTGCAGCGCGACGAGGTTCAGCGCGAGCCCTCGCGGCACCACCGTGTGCCCGGCGCAGGGGTCCTCGTCCAGGGCCAGCAGGGAGAGCACCCCGCCGACGGCCCCGTCCGGAGCGCCCCCGGCCGCCGTGCGCAGCCGCTCGGCGACCGCCGCGCGGTCGATGTCCGCGGCGCCGTCGAGGACGATCCGCGCCACCTCCGCGCCCTGCCGCTCCAGCATGGTCACCGCGGAGGTGACCAGCTCGTGATCGGCGTGCGACCGCGGAACCATGACCATCCAGGTCCCGGTCAGTGTCCGCTCCGAGAGCTCGGACACCGCGGTCCAGGCGATCTGGTAGCGCCAGCCGTCCACCGTGGACCGCTCGCGGTGGCCCTTGCGGTAGGACGACAGGGCGGGCAGCACCTCGGTCAGCGAGGCGTTCTCGTCCACGTGCAGCGCGGTGGTCAGCGCCTCCAGATCCGCACGCTCGACCGCGTCCCAGAAGCGGGCGTCACCTACGTCCGCGGCGGCGGGGGCGGCGGAGCCATCGCTCTCGGGGGCGTCCAGCCAGTAGCGCTGCCGCTGGAACGCGTACGTCGGCAGCTCGACCCGGCGCACGTCCTGGCCCGCGAACAGGGCCTCCCAGTCCACGGTGACGCCGTGGACGTGGAGTTCGGCCAGGGCCGCCGTCAGCGCCTGGGCCTCCGGGCGGTCCTTGCGCAGCGCGGGCACCACGACGGGGGCCGAAGCCTCCTCCGCCGTCAGGCACTCCCGTGCCATCGCGGAGAGCACACCGTCGGGGCCCACCTCGAAGAACCTGGTCACCCCCGCGTTCTCCAGGGAGCGCATCCCGTCCGCGAAGCGCACCGCCTCGCGGACGTGGCGCACCCAGTACTCCGGCGAGCACACCTCGTCGGCGCCCGCCGACTTGCCCGTCACATTGGACACCAGCGCGATCGAGGGCGGGGCGAACGAGAGCCCTTCGACGACCTTGCGGAAGTCCTCCAGCATGGCGTCCATGCGCGGCGAGTGGAAGGCGTGGCTGACCCGCAGCCGACGCGTCTTCCGGCCCTGCTCCGCCCACTGCCCGGCGATCTCCAGCACCGCCGCCTCGTCACCGGCGATGACCACGGAGGCCGGGCCGTTGACGGCCGCGATGCTCACCTCGGCCTCGCGACCGGCCAGCGACGGCGCGACCTCCTCCTCCGACGCCTCGACGGCCACCATCGCGCCACCCTCGGGCAGCGCCTGCATCAGACGGCCACGCGCCGCCACCAGCGTGCACGCGTCCTCCAGCGAGAACACCCCGGCCACGTGCGCGGCGGCGATCTCACCGATGGAGTGACCGATCACCACATCCGGTGCCACACCCCACGCGGACAGCAGCCGGAACAACGCCACCTCGACCGCGAACAACGCGGGCTGGGTGAACCCCGTCTGGTCGAGCAGCCCGGCGTCCGCGCCGTCCTCGGCCGCGAACATCACGTCCTTCAGCGGACGGTCCAGCAGCACGTCCAGATGCGCGCACACCTCGTCCAGCGCACGGGCGAACACCGGGAACGCGTCGTACAGCTCCCGCCCCATACCCAGGCGCTGCGCACCCTGCCCCGAGAACAGGAAGGCGGTGATGCCGGTCGGAGTGGCGACCGAGCGCACGACCCCGGGGGCCTCCTCGCCGTCGGCGACGGCCTCGAGCCCGCGCAGCAGCTCCGCGCGGTCCGCGCCGGTCAGCACGGCACGGTGTTCGAACACCGACCGGGTGGCCACCAGCGAGTAGCCCACGTCCTTCAGGCTCAGCTCCGGCCGTGCGGTCAGATGGGCCCGCAGCCGCCGTGCCTGGGCGCGCAGTCCGTCCGCGCTCCGGGCGGAGAGCGTCCAGGGAGCCGCGCCACGGTCGTCGGGAGCCGTCGCCTCGGCCGGTCGCTCGTCTTCCGCGTCCGACGGGGCCTGCTCGATGATGGCGTGCGCATTGGTGCCGCTGACGCCGAACGCGGAGACACCGGCCCGGCGCGGCTGACCCGTCTCCGGCCAGGCGGTGGCCTCGGTCAGCAGCCGCACCTCGCCCGCCGACCAGTCCACCTGCGGCGACGGCTCGTCCACGTGCAGCATCTTCGGCAGCACACCGTGCCGCATCGCCATCACCATCTTGATGACACCGGCGAGTCCGGACGCGGCCTGGGTGTGTCCGATGTTCGACTTCAGCGCGCCCAGCCACAGGGGGCGGTCCTCGGGCCGCTCCTTGCCGTAGGTGGCCAGCAGCGCCTGTGCCTCGATGGGGTCGCCCAGCGACGTACCCGTGCCGTGTGCCTCCACCGCGTCCACCTCGGCGGCGGACACCCCGGCGTTGGCCAGCGCCTGGCGGATCACCCGCTGCTGCGAGGGGCCGTTGGGCGCCGTCAGACCGTTGCTCGCACCGTCCTGGTTCACGGCGGAGCCCCGTACGATGCCCAGCACCTGGTGGCCGTTGCGCCGCGCGTCCGAGAGCCGCTCCACGAGCAGCACATCGACGCCCTCGCTCCAGCCCGTACCGTCCGCCGCGGCCGAGAACGGCTTGCACCGGCCGTCCGGGGCGAGCCCGCCCTGCCGGCTGAACTCGACGAACGCCATCGGGGTGGCCATCACCGCGACACCGCCCACCAGCGCCATGGAGCACT
The DNA here is from genome assembly GCF_016103465.1 of Streptomyces sabulosicollis. GTDB lineage: Bacteria > Actinomycetota > Actinomycetes > Streptomycetales > Streptomycetaceae > Streptomyces > Streptomyces sabulosicollis. The sequence goes on along the minus strand of NZ_JAEEAP010000002.1, from coordinate 43,328 downwards.
CGCCCTGGCGCAGCGACTGACAGGCCAGATGCAGGGCCACCAGCGACGACGAGCAGGCCGTGTCCACCGTGACGGCGGGGCCCTCCAGCCCGTAGGTGTAGGAGAGGCGGCCGGAGACGACGCTGCCGGAGTTGCCGGTCAGCAGATGGCCCTCGACGTCCTCGGGCACCGTCTCCAGGTTGGTGCCGTATCCGGAGCCCGAGAAGCCGACGAACACACCGACCTGGCTGCCCTTCACCGACGCGGGGTTGATACCCGCCCGCTCGAACGCCTCCCACGAGGTCTCCAGCAACAGCCGCTGCTGGGGGTCGGTGGCCAGGGCCTCACGGGGCGAGATCCCGAAGAAGCCGGGATCGAACTCGGCCGCGTCGTACAGGAATCCGCCTTCACGGGCGTAGAAGGTGCCCGGCCGGTCCGGATCCGGGTCGTACATCCCCGACAGATCCCAGCCACGGTCCGACGGGAAGGAGGAGATGGCGTCGCCGCCGCTCTCGATCAGCTGCCACAGGTCCTCCGGGCTCCGCACCCCACCGGGGAAGCGGCAGCTCATGGAGACGATCGCGATGGGTTCGTCGTCCGCGCCGGACCCGGCGGGGGCCCCGGATCCGGTGGCGGATGCCGGGGAGGAGGTGCCCAGTACCTCGGTGCGCAGATGCGCCGCGAGCGTGGTGGCGCTGGGGTAGTCGAAGACCAGCGTGGCGGGCAGGCTGAGACCGGTCTCGGCGGCCAGCCGGTTGCGCAGGTCCACCGCGGTCAGCGAGTCGAAGCCCAGATCGCGGAAGGCCCGGTTCGGCTCGACCATCTCCGCGGAGGCGTAGCCGAGCACGGCGGCGGCGTGCTTGCGCACCAGATCGAGCAGCGCCCGGTCCCGCTCGCCCTCGGTGAGGGGCTTCAGCCGCTCGCGCAGCTGGGCCCCGGCGGCGTCGGCGCTCTCGCCACCGTCGCCCTTGGTCTCCAGCGCCCGGACCTCGTCGAGGTCGCTCAGCAACGGGCTGGGACGGACCGCGGTGAACGAGGGCGCGAACCGCTCCCAGTCCACGTCCACGACCGTCACCACACCGTCGTCACCGGCCACCGCGCGCTCCAGGGCGGCGATCGCCAACTCGGGTGCCATCGCGGGCAGTCCGCGCCGCGCCAGCTGCTCGCCCGCGTCGTCCCGGGTCGCCATGCCGCCCTCGGCCCACGGGCCCCAGGAGACGGCGGTGCCCGCGAGGCCCCGCGCCCGGCGCTGCTCCACCAGCGCGTCCAGGAAGGCGTTGCCGGAGCCGTAGACGCCCTGGTTGCCGCCGCCCCAGATACCGGAGATGGACGAGAAGACCACGAACGCGTCGAGCTCACGGTCGCCGAGCAGCTCGTCCAGGTTGACGGCGCCCGCCACCTTGCCCGACACCACCCTGGCCGCGTCCGCGAGTTCGGTCTCCAGCAGGGAGGCCGCGATCGTGACACCCGCCGCGTGCACCACCGCGGTGAGCGGCTGGTGCTCCGGTACGGCGTCCAGGACGGCGGCGAGCGCGTCACGGTCCGCCGCGTCGCACGCGGCCACCGTCACGTCGGCGCCCATGCCCTCCAGCTCCGCCTTCAACTCGGCGGCGCCTTCGGCCTCGAGGCCGCGGCGGCTGGTCAGCACCAGGTGTTCGGCACCGCTCCGGACCAGCCAGCGGGCCACCTGGCCGCCGAGCCCGCCCGTGCCACCGGTGACCAGCACCGTGCCGCGCGCCCGCCATGCCGTCCCCTCGCCAACGGCCGCGGCCGAGCGTACGAGACGGCGTACGAAGACACCGGAGCCGCGCACCGCGAGCTGGTCCTCGCCGCCCTCGGCGCAGAGCACACCGGCCAGCCGCTCCGCGGCGCGCTCGTCCAGCGACTCGGGCAGATCGACCAGACCGCCCCACAGCGGGGGCAGCTCCAGCCCGGCGACCCGGCCCAGCGCCCAGACCATCGCCTGCGTCGGGCTGGTGAGCCGGTCCGAACGGCCCACCGACACCGCGCCCCGCGTACCGCACCACAGCCGGGCCGGGATCTCGGCCCGAGCCATCGCCCGCACCAGCACCAGGGTCAGCGCATAGCCGCCCGACAGCGCCGGGTACCGCGGGCAGGGCTCCTCGTCCAGGGCGAGCAGGGAGAGCACACCACCCAGCCCGGGCGTCTCCGCGGCCGTCTCGCGCAGCCGCTCGGCCAGCACGTCCGCGTCGAGGTCCCGCTCGTCCACCGCGACCCGGACCACATCCGCGCCGTGCCGCTCGAGCCCGGCGGCAACCTCGGTCACCAGCCCGTCCCCGGCACGGGATGCCGGGAGGACCACCAGCCAGGTCCCCGACAGCGAGCCGTCGGCGCCTTCGGAGAGCGGCTTCCAGGTCACCCGGTAGCGCCAGCCGTCGATCGTGGACTGGTCGCGGTTGTTGCGGTGGTACGCGGACAGGGCGGGCAGCACCGCGCTCAGCGGCGCCTCGCTGTCGACCGCCAGCGTCCCCGCCAGCGACTCCAGGTCCTGGCGCTCCACCACGTCCCAGAACCGCTGGTCGACGGAGCCGGTGACATCGGCCGCGCCTCCGCCGGGCGGCAGGCCGAACCCATCGAGCCAGTAGCGCTCGCGCTGGAAGGCGTAGGTGGGCAGCTCCACGCGGCGCGCGCCACGGCCCTCCAGCGTGGTGAGCCAGTCGACCTTGGTGCCACGCGCGAACACCTCGGCGGCGGAGGTCAGGAACCGCTCCAGGCCGCCCTCGTCGCGGCGCAGCGTGCCGACGACCACGGCCTGGGACTCGGCGGCCTCGACGGTCTGCTGCACGGGAAGGGTGAGCACGGGGTGCGGGCTCACCTCGATGAAGGTGACGTGGCCACTGCTGAGGAGGGTGCGGGTGGTGGCCTCCAGCTCGACGGTCTGCCGCAGGTTGCGGTACCAGTACTCGGCGTCCAGACCGGCGGTGTCCACCAGCTCACCGGTCACCGTGGAGTAGAACGGCACCTCCGACGCGCGCGGTGCGATGTCCGCGAGGACCTTGAGCAACTCGTCGCGGATGGCCTCCACGTGTGCGGAGTGCGAGGCGTAGTCCACCGGGACCCGGCGGACCCGGACCTCCTCGCCCTCCAGCTGGGCCACCATCTCATCCAGCGCCCCCGGGTCGCCGGAGACCACCACGGAACCCGGGCCGTTGACCGCGGCGACCGAGATCGCGCCGTCCCACGCGGCGATGCGCTCCTTGGCCTGGTCCGCCGGCAGCCCGACGGACACCATGCCACCACGGCCCGCGAGGCCCGCCGCGATCGCCTGCGAGCGCAGGGTGACCACCTTCGCGGCGTCCTGCAGCGACAGCGCGCCCGCGACACAGGCCGCGGCGATCTCGCCCTGGCTGTGACCCATCACGGCATCGGGCTCCACGCCCACCGAACGCCACAGCCTCGCCAGCGACACCATCACCGCGAACAGCACCGGCTGGACCACGTCCACCCGGTCGAAGCCCGGAGCGCCCCCGGCGCCACGCAGTACCTCGGTCAGCGACCAGTCCACGTACGCCGACAGGGCCGTCTCACATTCGGCCATCGCCGCCGCGAACACCGGCGAGGACTCGAGCAGGTCCACCGCCATGCCCATCCACTGCGCTCCCTGACCGGGGAACACGAACACCGAGCGGCCACGAACGTCCGCCACGCCACGCGTGACACCCGAGGCCACCTCGTCCCCGGCCAGCGCGCCCAGCCGCTCCAGGAGCTCCTCGCGGCCGGCTCCCGTCACCACTCCACGGTGCTCGAACACCGACCGCGTCCCCACCAGCGAGAACGCCACATCGGCGACGCTCAGCTCCGGGCGCTCCGCCACGAACTCCCGCAGCCTGGCCGCCTGAGCCCGCAGGCCGGCCGCGCTGCGGCCGGACACCACCCAGGCCACCGGGCCGTCGGCCGCCTCGGCCTCGGCCTCCTCGACCTCCTCGGCCTCCGGAGCCTGCTCCAGGATCGCGTGCGCGTTCGTCCCGCTGATGCCGAACGAGGACACGCCCGCCCGCCGAGGCTGCTCCGACTCGGGCCAGGGGGTGGACTCGTTCAGCAGCCGGATGTCACCCTCCGACCAGTCCACCTGGGTGGACGGCTCGTCGGCGTGGAGCGTCTTGGGCAGGACGCCGTTCCGTATGGCCATCACCATCTTGATGACCCCACCGACACCGGCGGCGGCCTGGGAGTGGCCGATGTTGGACTTGAGCGAGCCCAGCCACAGCGGCTTGTTCTCCGGCCGCTCCTTGCCGTAGGTGGCCAGCAGCGCCTGCGCCTCGATCGGGTCGCCCAGCGCCGTGCCCGTGCCGTGCGCCTCCACCGCGTCCACCTCGGCCGGCGTCAGGCCCGCGTTCTTCAGCGCCTGGCGGATCACCCGCCGCTGTGAGGGGCCGTTGGGTGCCGTGAGTCCGTTGCTGGCGCCGTCCTGGTTGATGGCCGAGCCCCGGATGACGGCCAGCACCGGGTGGCCGTTGCGCCGGGCGTCCGAGAGCCGCTCCAGGAGGAGCAGGCCCACGCCCTCCGCCCAGCCCGTGCCGTCGGCGCCCGCGCCGAACGCCTTGCACCGCCCGTCGGGGGCGAGCCCGCCCTGCCGGCTGAACTCGACGAACATGCTCGGGGTGAACATGACGGCGACACCGCCCGCCAGGGCCAGCGAGCACTCCTCCTGACGGAGCGCCTGGCAGGCCCAGTGCAGGGCGACCAGCGACGACGAGCACGCGGTGTCCACCGTCACGGCCGGGCCCTCGAGGCCCAGGGTGTAGGCGACCCGCCCGGAGACCACGGAGGTGGCGTTGCCCGCGAGCATCAGCCCCTCCACGCCTTCCGGCATCTCGCTCACTCCGACGCCGTAGCCGGAGGGCGAGGCGCCGACGAACACACCGGCCTGGCTGCCCCGCACCGACGCCGGGTCGATCCCGGCGCGCTCGAACGCCTCCCAGGCGGTTTCCAGCAGCAGCCGCTGCTGGGGGTCGGTGGCGAGCGCCTCCCGCGGGCTCATGGAGAAGAAGCCGGGGTCGAAGTCGCCGGGGGTTTCCAGGAATCCGCCCTCACGGACGGAAAAGGTGCCGGAGCGCTCCGAGTCCGGGTCGAAGAAGCCCTCGACGTCCCAGCCCCGGTCCGGAGGGAACTCGGTGATGGCATCGCCGCCTTCGGCGACGAGCCGCCACAGATCCTCCGGCGTCTTCACACCCCCCGGGTACCGGCAGCTCATCGCCACAATGGCGATGGGCTCCCGGTCCCGCTCCTCCACCTGTCGAAGTCGCCGACGAGCCTGACGCAGGTCAGCCGTCACCTTCTTGAGGTAGTCAAGGAGTTTTTCGTCTTCCGCCACTATCCCCAGCCCCTTGAAACACTCTGTGAGTTCCAGCTCACCACGTCAGGACATTCCGAATTCGTCGTCGATGAGTTTGAAGATCTCGTCGGCGGTGGCCGATTCGATCTCGCTGTCGTCATCCGCGTCGTCGTCCAGCGCCGTCGCGGTGCCGGACACCGGCCCGGTGCCGACGGCGGACCACTTCGCCACCAGGCCCTGGAGCCGCTCCATGACCCTGGCGTGCGTCTCGCTGTCGGAGCCGAGCGCCGACAGGGTGGATTCCAGCCGGTCGAGTTCTCCGAAGACGGGCTCGGTTGTGGGCACGTCCGCGGGGGTGACCTCTTCGCTCAGGAATCGTCCGAGCGCCGCCGGGGTCGGGTAGTCGAACACCAGGGTCGCCGGCAGCCGCGTTCCGGTGATCGCGTTGAGCCGGTTGCGCAGTTCGACGGCCGACAGGGAGTCGAATCCCAGGTCCTTGAACGCGTGTCCCGGCTCGATGGCCTGCCCCGACGCGTAGCCGAGGACGACGGCCACCTGGTCGCACACCAGGTCCACCAGGATGCGCTCGCGCTCCGTCTCGGACTTCCCGGCCAGGTGCTGCTTGAGCTCGGTGGCCGGGTCGGCCGTGGTGGTCACGGCGCCCGACTCCGCGGTCCGGCGTGCGGGGGCCCGCACCAGCCCGCGCAGCAGCGCGGGTACGTGCTCGCCCACCGACGCCATGTCCATCGTCATGGGCACCAGGACGGCACCGTCGAGATCCCGGGTCGCGTCGAACAGCGCGAGCCCGGCCTCGGGCGTGAGGGCGACCATACCGGTCCTGGTCATCCGGTTGACGTCGGCGTCGGCCAGCTCGGTGGTCATGCCGCCGTCCTGCGTCCACGGCCCCCAGACGAGCGAGGCTGCGGGGAGGCCCGCGGCCCTGCGGTGCTGGGCCAGGGCGTCCATGAACGCGTTGCCCGCCGCGTAGTTGGCCTGGCCGGAGCCGCCGAAGGTACCGGAGACGGAGGAGTACAGGATGAAGGCGGCGAGATCGAGGTCGCGGGTGAGCTCGTGGAGGTGCAGTGCGGCGTCCACCTTCGGACGCAGCACCTTGTCCACCCGCTCCGGCGTCAGCGACTCCACCACACCGTCGTCCAGCACACCCGCCGCATGCACCACGGCCGACAACGGATGCTCCGACCCGATCCCGGCCAGCAGACGCTCCACCGACCCCCGGTCCGCGACATCACACGCCACGACCCGCGCCTCGGCACCCAACCCGGCCAGCTCCGCCACCAACTCCGCCGCACCCGGCGCCTCCACGCCACGACGACTCGTCAGCACCAGACGCTCAACCTTGTGCTCCACCACCAGATGACGCGCCAGCAACGCACCCAGACCACCCGTACCACCCGTGATCAGCACCGTGCCATCGCCATCGAGTGTCCTCGGGATGGTCAGTGCCACCTTGCCGGTGTGCCGGGCCTGGCCGATGAAGCGGAAGGCATCGGGCGCCCTGCGCACATCCCAGGTGCGCACCGGCAGCGGTCGCAGCACCCCGCTCTCGAACAGGGAGATCAGCTCGCCCCACATCTGGTGGATGCGATCGGGTCCCGCCTCCATGAGATCGAACGCCTGGTAGGAGACACCGCCGTATTCGGCGGCCACCTCCTCCGGCACCCTGATGTCGGTCTTGCCCATCTCCAGGAACCGGCCGCCGCGCGGCAGCAGACGCAGGCCCGCGTCCACGAACTCCCGTGCCAGCGAGTCGAGTACCACGTCCATACCGCGCCCACCGGTCACATCGAGGAAGCGCTTCTCGAAGTCCAGCGTCCGCGACGACGCGATGTGGTCGTCGTCCAGACCCAGCGACCGCAGGGTGTCCCACTTGCCCTCGCTCGCGGTACCGAAGACCTCGGCGCCGAGGTGCCGTGCCAACTGGAGCGTGGCCATGCCCACACCACCGGCCGCCGAGTGCACCAGCACCGACTGACCGGCCTGGAGGGCGCCCAGGTCCACCATGGCGTAGTAGGCCGTCAGGAACACGATGGGGGTGGAGGCCGCCTGTTCGAACGTCCAGTCCTCCGGGACCCGGGCGACGACGCGCCGGTCGGTGATGGCGACCGGGCCGAACGACCCGCTGAAGATGCCCATCACCCGGTCGCCGGGCGCCAGGCCCGTCACTCCGGGACCGACCTCGGTCACGATGCCGGCGCCCTCGCCACCGAGCGGCCCGGCCTCTCCGGGGTACATCCCCAGGGCGTTGAGCACATCGCGGAAGTTCATCCCCGCCGCGCGCATCTGCACCCTGATCTCGTTCTCGCCCAGCGCTTCGGTGACGTCGGGGCAGGGCAGCAGCGCCAGGTTCTCCAGCGTTCCCTTGGCGTGCATGTCCAGGCGCCACTCCCGTATTCCGGCGGGCGGCAGCAGCGCGGTGCCCGAGGAGACCCGGGCCATGCGCTGGCCGAGCACCGTGCCCTCGCGGACCACGGCCTGCGGCTCGTCGCCGGCGAGCACCGCGGGCAGTGCCGCCTTGGACGCCTCGGCGGGCTCCTGCGGGTCGAGGTCCACCAGGACGAAGCAGTTCGGGTTCTCCGACTGCGCGGACCGCACCATGCCCCACAGGGGTGCGTGGATCAGGTCCGGGGTCTCGTCGCGGTCCTCGGGCGCCATGGCGCCCGAGGTCACGAAGACCAGTCGGGAGGAGTCGAACCGGCGGTCGCCGAGCCAGCTCTGGATCATGCCGAGCGTGTGGTGCGTCACCGTGTGGATGGCATCCACGGGCTCCAGACCCCGCTTGGCCTTGCCCTTGCCCTTGGCCCTGCCCTTCGCCTTGCTCTTGGGCTTGCCCTGAGCCGCCTCGTCGTCGAGGCCCGGTGCGTAGGAGACCAGCACGGCCTCCGGGGCAGCGGCGCCACCGTCGATCGCGGCGCACAGCGCGTCGAGATCGGCGTAGGCGGTCACCTCGGCTCCGGGAATCGCGCCGGCGGCCAGCCCGTAGTGGTCGGTGCCCACCACGGCCCACCGCGCGGTTGCCGTCTCGGCCGGAGCGATGGCCGGAACGGGGGTCCAGTCCAGCGTGAACAGCGAGTCGCGGAACTCCGACGTCCTGGCGGAGTCGATGTGTTCCACCGACACCGGGCGCAGCACGAGGGATTCGATCGTCGCCACCGGGCGGCCGGTTCCATCGGCCACCGCGAGGGAGATGGAATCCGGTCCCAGCTGGGTGAGCCGCACCCGCAGTGTGGACGCGCCACCGGCGTGGAGCGACACCCCGCTCCAGGAGAACGGGAGCCGGGAGAGCCCGACATCCTCCAGGGCGACGAAGACCACGGCCTGCACGGCGGCGTCCAGCAGGGCGGGGTGGAGGCCGAAGTCGGCCGCGTCCGACGCGTGCTTCTCACCGAGACTGACCTCGACGTAGACCTCGTCGCCGGAGCGCCAGGCGGCCCGCAGGCCCTGGAACACCGGGCCATAGGCGAAGCCGGTGGCGGCGAAGCGCTCGTAGAAGTCGCTGATGTCCAGGGCTTCCGCGTCGGCCGGGGGCCATGCGCTCAGGTCGAACGACGGCTCGGGGCCGACCGGGGCGAGCGCACCGGCCGCGTGCTGCGTCCACGGCTCGTCCGAGGGCGCGTCGGCCGGACGGGAGTACAGGCTGAGCGAGCGGTAGCCCGTCTCGTCCGTGTCACCCACCCAGAGCTGCACCTGGACCGGTTCGTTCTCGGGCAGAACCATCGGGGTGGCCAGGGTGACCTCCTCGACCCGGCCGCTGCCGACCTGGTCGGCGGCGCGGATGGCCAGTTCGAGGAACCCGGTCCCGGGGAACAGGGCCACGCCCCCGATCGCGTGGTCGGCGAGCCACGGCTGGCTCTGCACCGAGAGCCTGCTGGTGAACAGGAATCCGTCGCTGCCCGCCAGCTCGACTCCGGCACCCAGCAGCGGGTGGTTGGGAGAGCTGAGCCCGGCGGAGGCGACGTCCCCGGTGATCGGGCCGGGCGCCTTCGGCCAGTAGCGCTGACGCTGGAAGGCGTAGGTGGGGAGCTCCACCCGCCGCACCTGGCGCCCGGCGAACGCCGTCGACCAGTTCACGGTGGTGCCGTGGACGTAGAGTTCGGCCAGGGCCGTGGTCAGCGACTGCGTCTCGGGGCGGTTCTTGCGCAGGGCGGGGACGAGAGTGAGAACGCCTCCGGCCTCGTCGATGGTCAAGCAGTCCTGGGCCATCGCGGTGAGCACACCGTCGGGGCCCACCTCCAGGAACGAGGTCACCCCGAGCTTCTCCAGGGCCCGTACCCCGTCCGCGAAGCGCACCGCCTCCCGCACATGCCGCACCCAGTACTCCGGCGAGCACACCTCGGCCGCTCCCGCCGACGCGCCCGTGAGGTTGGAGACCAAGGAGATCGACGGTGCCTGGAAGGACAGGCCCGCGACCACGTCGCGGAAGTCGTCCAGCATGGCGTCCATGCGCGGCGAGTGGAAGGCGTGGCTGACCCGCAGCCGACGCGTCTTCCGGCCCTGCTCCGCCCACTGTTCGGCGATCTCCAGCGCCGCTTCCTCGTCACCGGCGATGACCACGGCGGCCGGGCCGTTGACGGCCGCGATGCTCACCTCGGCCGCACGCCCGGCCAGCGACGGCGCGATCTCCTCCTCGGATGCCTGGACGGCCACCATCGCGCCGCCCTCGGGCAGCGCCTGCATCAGCCGGCCACGCGCCGCGATCAGCGCGCACGCGTCCTCCAGCGAGAACACCCCGGCCACGTGCGCGGCGGCGATCTCTCCCACCGAGTGGCCGATCAGCACATCCGGGGTGACACCCCAGTGCTCCAGCAGCCGGAACAGCGCCACCTCGACGGCGAACAGCGCGGGCTGGGTGAACGCCGTCTGATCCAGCAGCCCGGCATCCGCGCTGCCCTCGGTTGCGAACATCACCTCACGCAGCGGACGGTCCAGCAGCACATCCATGTACGCGCACACCTCGTCCAGGGCGCGGGCGAACACCGGGAAGGCGTCGTACAGCTCCCGCCCCATGCCCGGGCGCTGCGCACCCTGGCCCGAGAACAGGAACGCCGTCTTGCCGGCCGTGCCCACGGATCCCTGGACGACTCCGGGGGCCGTGGCGCCCGAGGCGATGGCCTCGAGACCGTTCAGCAGCCCGTCCCGGTCGCCGTTCATGAGCACGGCGCGGTGGTCGAAGACGGACCGGGTGGCCGCCAGCGAGTAGCCCACGTCGTCGAGGTCGAGCTCGGGGTGGGCCGCCACATAGTCGTGGAGGTTCCTGGCCTGGGCGCGCAGCGCCTCGGCGCCCTTGCCGGTGACCGTCCAGGGGAGTGCTTCCGAGCCGGTCGAGGGGGCGTCGTCCGTACGGACCCGCTCCACCGCCTCCGGCTCCGGGGCCTGCTCGATGATGGTGTGGGCGTTGGTGCCGCTGATGCCGAACGAGGAGATGCCCGCCCGGCGCGGCTCGCCGTTGTCCGGCCACGGGGTCGGCGCGGTCAGCAGCCGGACCTCGCCCGCCGTCCAGTCCACATGCGGCGTGGGCTCATCGACGTGGAGCGTCTTCGGCAGCACGCCCTCGCGCATGGCCATCACCATCTTGATGATCCCGGCCACACCGGCGGCCGCCTGGGTGTGCCCGAGGTTCGACTTGATGGAGCCCAGCCACAGCGGCTGGTCCTCCGGCCGCCCCTGGCCGTAGGTGGCGAGCAGCGCCTGCGCCTCGATCGGGTCACCGAGCCTGGTGCCGGTGCCGTGCGCCTCGACCGCCTGTACCTGGTGGGCGGCGAGGTCGGCGCTGGCCAGCGCCTGGCGGATCACCCGCTGCTGTGACGGGCCGTTGGGCGCCGTGATGCCGTTGGAGGCACCGTCCTGGTTGATCGCGGAGCCGCGCACGATCGCCATCACCGGGTGACCGTTGCGCCGCGCGTCCGACAGCCGCTCGAGCAGCAGCACACCGACGCCCTCGGACCAGCCCGTGCCGTCCGCCGACGCGGCGAACGCCTTGCACCGCCCGTCCGACGACAGCCCCTTCTGGCGGCTGAAGTCCACGAACGACCCCGGGCTGGACATGATCGTGACACCGCCGGCCAGTGCGAGGGAGCACTCGCCCTGGCGCAGCGACTGCACGGCCATGTGCAGCGCCACCAGCGACGACGAGCACGCCGTGTCCACCGTGACGGCCGGTCCTTCGAGGCCGAAGGTGTAGGAGATACGGCCCGATACGACGCTGGCCGCGTTGCCCGTGCCGAGGTACCCCTCAGGTCCGCCCGGGGCGGTCAGCAGCAGACCGATGTAGTCCTGGCCGTTGCTTCCCGCGAAGACACCGGTCCGGCTTCCCTTGAGCGACGCGGGGTCGATGCCCGCCCGCTCGAACACCTCCCAGGAGGTCTCCAGCAGCAGTCGCTGCTGGGGGTCGATGGTGAGCGCCTCGCGCGGAGCGATCCCGAAGAACTGCGGATCGAACTCGTCGGCGTCATAGACGAAGCCGCCGCCGCTCGAGTAGCTGGTGCCCGAGTTCTCCGGGTCCGGGTTGTAGAGCTCGTCCAGGTCCCAGCCACGGTTGGTCGGGTAGGCGCTGATCACGTCGCTGCCCTCGGAGACCAGCCGCCACAGGTCCTCCGGAGTGCGCACCCCGCCGGGGAAGCGGCAGCTCATGGACACGATCGCGATCGGGTCGTCGTCCACGACCGTGCCCGTCACCACCGGCAGGTCATCGGCCGGCGCGGGCGCGGTGCCCAGTACCTCACCGAGGATGAACCGGGCGAGCACCGTGGGCGTGGGGTAGTCGAAGGCCACGGTGACCGGCAGGTTCACACCGGCCACCGTGCTCAGGCCGTTGCGCAGCTCGACGGCGGTCAGCGAGTCGAACCCGATGTCCCTGAAGGCCCGGTCCGGCTCCACCGCGTCGGCGCTCGGGTATCCGATCGCCTCGGCGGCGTGCGACCTGACGAGGTCGAGCACCTCCGCCTCGCGTTCGGCGGCCGACAGCCCTTCGAGGCGCGCGGCCAGCCCGGCGGAGACCGCGCCGAACTCGGCCTCCGCCGCCTCCAGCGCCTGTCGCACCTCCGGCAGTTCGTTCAGGAGGGGACGCGGCCGGGCCGCGGCGAATCCGGGGGCGTAGCGCTCCCAGTCCACATCGGCGACGGTGACGTCCACCTCGTCGTGGTCGAGCACCTGCTGAAGGGCGTCGACGGCGAGTTCGGGCGCCAGCGCCGGCATACCGCGCCGCTTCAGCTGGGCCGCGGTGGCCTCGTCGACCAGACCGCCGCCGCCCCAGGCGCCCCACGCCACCGAGGTGGCCGCCAGCCCCTGGGCCCGGCGCTGCTGCGCCAGGGCGTCGAGGAAGGCGTTCGCGGCGGCGTAGCTGCCCTGACCGGCGCCACCGACGGTCCCGGCGTAGGAGGAGAAGAGGATGAACGCGGACAGGTCCAGGTCCTGGGTCAGCTCGTGGAGGTTCACCACGGCGTCCACCTTGGGCCGGAAGACCCCCTGCGTCCGGGGGATGGTGAGGGTGTCGATGAGGCCGTCGTCCAGCACACCGGCCGCGTGCACCACCGCGGTCAGCGGGTACTCCGCGGGCAGCTGGTCGAGGAGCTCGCGCAGCGCGCCACGGTCGGCGGCGTCACAGGCGGCGACGGTGACCCGCGCGCCCAGAGCCGTCAGTTCGTCCCTCAACTCGGCCGCGCCGGGCGCGTCCAGGCCGCGGCGGCTGGTCAGCACCAGGTGCTCGGCACCGCCACGGGCCAGCCAGCGGGCGAGGCGGCCGCCGAGGGCGCCGGTACCACCGGTGATCAGGACGCTGCCGCGAGGCTCCCAGACGCGGGCCGGCCGGGTGTCGCCCAAGGGCGCCCGGACGAGCCGTCGGGCGAAGACCCCGGAGGCGCGCACCGCGACCTGGTCCTCGTCACCGGAGCGCCCGATCAGGCCGACCAGGCGGTTGAGCGCCCGCTCGTCGATCGCGTCCGGCGACTCGGGCAGGTCCACGAGACCGCCCCAGCGCTGGGCGTACTCCAGGCCGACCACCCGGCCCAGACCCCACACCAGGGACTGCTTGACGCTGCCGACCCGGTCGGAGCGGCCCACGGACACGGCTCCGGTGGTGGCGAGCCACAGCGGCACATCGATGTCGATGTCGCTCAGCGCCTGGACCAGGGCCACGGTCGCGGCGAAGCCGCGCGGAATGCCCGGGTGTTCGGCGAGCGCCTCCTCGTCCAGCGCGAGCAGGGAGAGCACTCCGTCGATCGCGGGCGGTCCCTCCTGCCCGGCTCCGTCCGCGGTGGGCGTGCCGGGCGCCGCGGCCCGCACGAGTTCGGCCAGCGACGACCGCTCCGGCTCCGTCTCGTCCAGGTCGACCCGCACCATGCGGGCACCGTGGCGCTCCACGTCCCGTGCGATGCGCTCCGCCAGTTCACGGGCGCTGTCGACCGGCGGGACGACGACCACCCACGTACCGGTGATCGGGGCGCCCTGCTCCTGGTCGGAGCCGGACGACGACTGGTCGATGAGGGGCTTCCAGTTGATCCGGTAGCGCCAGTTGTCAACCGTCGAGCGGTCACGCCTGCCTCGCCGGTACGACGACAGGGCGGGCAGCACCGCGCTCAGCGGCGCCTCCCCGTCGAGCTCCAGCGTCTGTGCCAGTCCTTCGAGGTCCTCGCGCTCGACGGCCTCCCAGAACCGGGCGTCCACCGCGTCGGCCTCGGACACGGGGCCGTTGCCGAGCCCGGCGTCCTCGGCCGGCTGCGGCCAGTACCGCTGCCGCTGGAAGGCGTAGGTCGGCAGGTCGATCCGGCGGGCGCCGTGTCCGGCGAACACCTTCCGCCAGTCGACGTCGGCCCCATGGACATGAAGCTCGGCGATCGAGGTCAGGAACCGCTCCAGGCCGCCCTCGTCGCGGCGCAGCGTGCCCACGACCACGGCCTGGGCCTCGGCGGCCTCGACGGTCTGCTGCACCGGGAGGGTGAGGACCGGATGCGGGCTCACCTCGATGAACACGCCGTGGCCGCTGTCGAGCAGGGTGCGGGTGGTGGCCTCCAGTTCCACGGTCTGCCGCAGGTTGCGGTACCAGTACTCGGCGTCCAGACCGGCGGTGTCCACCAGCTCACCGGAGACCGTCGAGTAGAACGGCACCTGCGAGGCGCGCGGCTCGATACCCGCCAGGACCTTCAGCAGCTCGTCGTGGATCGCCTCCACGTGTGCGGAGTGCGAGGCGTAGTCCACCGGAACCCGGCGGACCCGGACCTCCTCACCCTCCAGCTGGGCCACCATCTCGTCCAGCGCGCCCGGGTCACCCGAGACCACGACCGAACCGGGGCCGTTGACCGCCGCGACGGATATCCCACCGTCCCAGGCGGCGATGCGCTCCTTGACCTGGTCCACCGGCAAGCCGACGGACACCATGCCGCCGCGTCCGGCCAGCCCCGCCGCGATGGCCTGCGAGCGCAGGGTCACCACCTTGGCGGCGTCCTGCAGCGAGAGCGCGCCCGCGACACAGGCCGCGGCGATCTCGCCCTGGCTGTGACCCATGACGGCGTCGGGTTCCACGCCCACCGAACGCCACAGCCTCGCCAGCGACACCATCACCGCGAACAGCACCGGCTGCACCACGTCCACCCGGTCGAAACCGGGAGCGCCCTCGGCGCCGCGCAGCACATCCGTCAGCGACCAGTCCACATACGCCGACAGGGCCGTCTCACACTCGGCCATCGCCTCGGCGAACACCGGCGAGGACTCCAACAGCCCCACCGCCATGCCCCTCCACTGCGCCCCCTGGCCGGGGAAGACGAACACCGAACGGGCCGGTGCTTCGACGGCGCTGGCCCGGACCACGCCCGGTGCCTTGGCGCCCTCGGCCACTGCCGCCAGGCGCTCGAGGAGTTCTTCCCGGCCGGTCCCGGTCACCGCGGCCCGGTACTGGAACGCGGACCTGGTCGTCGCCAGGGAGTGCGCCACATCGGCGACACGCAGCTCCGGGCGCTCGGCCACGAACTCCCGCAGCCGCTCGGCCTGGGCCCGTACCGCGTCGTTGGTCTTGCCCGACACGAGCCACGCCACCGGACCGTCGGCGACCTCGGCCTCGGCGACCTCGGCCGCCTCGACCTCCGGGGCCTGCTCCAGGATGGTGTGCACGTTGGTGCCGCTCATACCGAACGCCGACACGCCCGCACGCCGCGGATGCCCGGTCTCGGGCCACGGCCTGGCCTCGGCCAGCAGCTCGACGTCACCCTCCGTCCAGTCCACGTGGGGCGAAGGCTCGTCGAGGTGCAGGGTCTTCGGCAGCACACCGTGCCGCATCGCCATCACCATCTTGATGACGCCGCCCACGCCCGCGGCCGCCTGCGAGTGGCCGATGTTCGACTTGATGGCGCCCAGCCACAGCGGCTGACCCTCGGGGCGGTCCTGGCCGTAGGTGGCCAGCAGCGCCTGCGCCTCGATCGGGTCACCCAGCGTGGTGCCCGTACCGTGCGCCTCCACCGCGTCCACCTCGGCCGCCGACAGCCGGGCGTTCGCCAGCGCCTGCCGGATGACCCGCTGCTGCGAGGGACCGTTCGGCGCGGTCAGGCCGTTGCTCGCACCGTCCTGGTTCACCGCGGAACCGCGCACCACGGCGAGGATCGGGTGGCCGTTGCGGCGCGCGTCCGACAGCCGCTCGAGGACGAGCATGCCGACGCCTTCGGCCCAGCTCGCGCCGTCCGCGGCGGCCGAGAACGGCTTGCTCCGGCCGTCCGAGGCGAGGGCGCGCTGCCGGCTGAACTCGATCAGCGACATCGGGGTGGACATCACCGTCACGCCACCGGCCAGCGCCAGCGAGCACTCGCCCTGGCGCAGTGCCTGCCACGCGAGGTGCAGGGCGACCAGCGACGACGAGCACGCGGTGTCCACCGTCATGGCGGGCCCTTCGAGGCCCAGGGTGTAGGAGATACGGCCCGAGAGCACACTCGGCGAGACACCGGTGCCGACGAGTCCCTCGACGCTCTCCTGGGAGCCGGCGAGGACACCGCCGTAGTCCTGGTAGGTCACACCCGCGAAGACGCCGGTCTGGCTGCCCTTCGCGGAGACCGGGTCGATACCGGCCCGCTCCAGCGCCTCCCACGAGGTTTCCAGCAGCAGTCGGTGCTGCGGGTCCATCGACATCGCCTCACGCGGCGAGATCCCGAAGAACGCCGGGTCGAACAGGCTGGCGCCGTGCAGGAAGCCACCTTCCTGCGTGTAGCACTTGCCGGACTCGTCCGGGTCCGGGTCGTAGAGGTTCTCCACATCCCAGCCGCGGTCCGTCGGGAAGGGCGAGATGCCGTCCCGGCCCTGGGCGACGAGGTCCCACAGGTCTTCGGGGGTGGCCACCCCTCCGGGGTAGCGGCAGCTCATCCCGACGATCACGATCGGCTCGTCGTTGCCCGCCACCGCGACCGGCACCGGCTGCAGCGCTCCGGTCCGCGCGCCGAGCACCTCGGCACGGGCGAACTTCGCCAGTTCGGCGGGGGTCGGGTAGTCGAACACCGCCGTCGCCGGGAGGCGCAGGCCCGTGGCCTTGCTCACCCGGTTACGGAACTCCACGGCGGTCAGCGAGCTGAAGCCGAGGTCCTTGAACGCCTGCGAGCCCTGGACCGCGTCGGCGGAGGCGTGTCCGAGCACCGCCGCGACATGGGTGCGGATCACATCGAGCAGCACCCGGTCCTGTTCGGGCTCGGAGAGCCCGGTCAGCCGCTCCCGCAGCGCGGCGAGCGGCCCGGAGTCGGATCCGGCGCCCCGCTTGGCGGTGCGTCGTGTGGTCCGGCGCCGACGGGCGGGCTTGGCGGAGGTCTCCTCGGCGCGGGTCTCGGTGGCCGCCTCGGCCGGAGCCTCGGTCTCCGCCGTGTCCGGCGCCGGGCTCTCCGGCTGCTCCGCGACCTGACGCAGCGTCAGTGTGTCGGCGGAGAACACGGCTTCCCCGGCCCCGTCGACCGCGGCCAGGGAGAGGGTCTGCGGACCCGTACGGGCGAGCCGGACACGCAACGCGGAGGCGCCGGAGGCGTACAGCGACACCCCGGCCAGGCTGAACAGCATGCGGCCGCGCCCCACGCCGTCCAGCACCCCGAGGCCGAGCGGCTGCAGCGCCGCGTCCAGCAGGGCGGGGTGCAGCCCGAACCGCTGGGCGTCCACCACGGACTCCTCGGCCAGGCCGACCTCGGCGAACACCTCGTCGTCGCGCTGCCAGACGGCTCGGAGACCACGGAACGAGGGTCCGTAGACGAGGCCGTCGTCGGCGAGCAGCTCGTACAGGCCGTCCACGTCGACGCGCTCGGCGCCGGGCGGGGGCCATGCGGCGGAGTCGAAGCGCGCCGCCGCCTCGGCGGTCGTGGCGTCGTCCGGCTCCGGGGCGAGCACACCACTGGCGTGGCAGATCCACTCGTCCTCACCCTCCGGCCCGGCCGCCCGCGAGTACACCTCCAGCGAACGGGTGCCGGACTCGTCCTCCTCGCCGAGGACGAGCTGGATCTGGACGCCGCCCCCTCGGGGGAGGACCAGCGGCGCCTGGGCGACGAGCTCCTCCACCCTGCCGAGGCCGACCTCGTCACCGGCGCGAATGGCCAGTTCGACGAGGGCCGTGGTGGCCAGGACCGGCTCGCCGCGCAGGACGTGGTCGGCCAGCCAGGGCTGGGTGTGCAGCGAGAGCGTTCCGGTGAACACCAGGCCGTCGGCGCCCGCGAGGGGGACGGCTCCGCCCAGCAGCGGGTGGTCGGCCGGGTCGAGGCCGAAGGCGGCGGCGTCTCCCGCCGCGACGCCGGGCTCCAGCCAGTAGCGCTGGTGCTGGAACGCGTAGGTCGGAAGGTCCACGCGCCGGGCGCCGCGTCCGGCGAAGAACGCCCGCCAGTCGACGGTTCCGCCGTGGACGTGGGTCTCGGCGAGGGCCGCGACGAGTGCTTGGGGCTCGGGCCGGTCCTTGCGCACCACCGGGACCAGCAGGGGGGCCGGTGTGCCCTCGGCCGCGATGTCGTCGACCGGTTCGGTCAGGCAGTCCTGGGCCATGGCGGACAGTACGCCGTCGGGGCCCAGTTCGAGGTACGCGGTGACGCCCCGCGCTTCGAGGGTCCGCACCCCGTCCAGGAAGCGGACGGTCTCCCGCACGTGCCGCACCCAGTACTCCGGCGAGCACACCTCCTCGGCACCGGCCTGCTCACCCGTGACGTTCGAGACGAACGCGATGGACGGGCCGTGGTAGGTGAGCGTCCCCGCGACCGCGCGGAAGTCGTCCAGCATCGCGTCCATGTGCGGCGAGTGGAAGGCGTGGCTGACCCGCAGCCGGCGGGTCTTGCGGCCCTGCTCCGCCCACTGTCCGGCGATCTCCAGCGCGGCTTCCTCGTCACCGGCGATGACCACGGCGGCCGGGCCGTTGACGGCGGCGACGCTCACCTCGGCCGCACGCCCGGCCAGCGACGGCGCGATCTCCTCCTCCGACGCCTCGACGGCCACCATCGCCCCACCGGTCGGCAGGGCCTGCATCAGACGGCCACGGGCGGCCACCAGCGTGCAGGCGTCCTCCAGCGAGAAGACCCCGGCCACATGGGCGGCGGCGATCTCACCGATGGAGTGGCCGATCAGCACGTCCGGGGTGACACCCCAGTGCTCCAGCAGCCGGAACAGCGCCACCTCGACCGCGAACAGCGCGGGCTGGGTGAACTCCGTCCGATCCAGCAGCCCGGCGTCGGCGCCGTCCTCGGCCGCGAACATCACCTCACGCAGCGGGCGGTCCAGCAGCACATCGAGGTGTGCGCACACCTCGTCCAGCGCACGGGCGAACACCGGGAACGCGTCGTACAGCTCCCGCCCCATGCCCAGGCGCTGGGCGCCCTGACCGGTGAACAGGAACGCGGTCTTTCCGCCCGTGGCCGCCTGCCCCTGGACGACGCCGGGGGCGTCGTCGCCCGCGGCGACGGTCTCCAGGCCGCGCAGCAACGTCTCGCGTTCGGTGCCCAGCAGCACCGCGCGGTGCTCGAACACCGATCGCGTGGCGACCAGCGATTCGGCGATGTCCAGAACACCGGACTCGCCTTCGAGCAGGTGGGCGCGCAGCCGTTCGGCCTGGTCGCGGAGGGCTTCCGGGCTCCGGGCGGAGAGCACCCAGGGGGCCACCCCCTGGTCGTCGGCGGGTGCCGCCGGGGCGGATTCCGCCTCGTCGGGGACCGGGGCCTGCTCGATGATGGTGTGCGCGTTGGTGCCGCTGACACCGAAGGCGGAGACACCGGCCCGGCGCGGCTGCCCGGTCTCGGGCCACGCGGTGGCCTCGGTCAGCAGCCGCACCTCACCCGCCGACCAGTCCACCTCGCGCGACGGCTCGTCCACATGGAGGGTCCGCGGCAGCAGCCCGTGCCGCATCGCCATCACCATCTTGATGACACCGGCGACACCGGCGGCGGCCTGCGTGTGACCGATGTTGGACTTGATCGATCCCAGCCACAGCGGCAGGTTCTCCGGGCGCTCCTGTCCGTAGGTGGCCAGCAGCGCCTGGGCCTCGATCGGGTCACCCAGCGTCGTTCCGGTGCCGTGTGCCTCGATCACCTGGACGTCGGCGGGCGACAGCTGGGCGTTGGCGAGGGCCTGGCGGATCACCCGCTGCTGCGAGGGCCCGTTGGGCGCCGTCAGACCGTTGGACGCACCGTCCTGGTTCACGGCGGAGCCCCGCACGATCGCCAGCACCTGGTGGCCGTTGCGCCGCGCGTCCGACAGCCGCTCCACGAGCAGCATGCCCACACCCTCGGACCACCCGGTGCCATCCGCCGCGTCGGCGAACGGCTTGCACCGGCCGTCGGGGGCCAGACCGCGCTGCCGGCTGAACTCGACGAAGGCGGCCGGGCTGGTCATCACGGTGACACCACCGGCGAGGGCCATGGAGCACTCGCCCTGGCGCAGCGCCTGCGCGGCCTGGTGGAGGGCGACCAGCGACGACGAGCACGCGGTGTCCACCGTCAGCGCGGGTCCCTCGAGGCCGAGGGTGTAGGAGATGCGGCCCGACACGACGGAGGTGGCGCTGCCGGTCAGCAGCTGCCCTTCGAGCCCCTCGGGGATCTCGTGCAGCCCCATTCCGTAGCCGGAGGTCGCGGCTCCCACGTAGACGCCGATCTGGCTGCCGCGCAGGGACGACGGGTCGATACCGGCCCGCTCGAACGCCTCCCACGAGGTCTCCAGCAGCAGGCGCTGCTGCGGGTCCATGGCGAGCGCCTCACGCGGCGAGATCCCGAAGAACGCCGCGTCGAACTCGCTCGCCCCGTCGAGGAACCCACCCTCGCGGGCGTAGAACGTGCCGGAGCGGTCCGGGTCGGGGTCGTACATCCCGTCGACGTCCCATCCGCGGTCGGAGGGGAAGTCCGTGATGGCGTCCGTACCAGCCGCGACGAGGTTCCACAGCTCCTCCGGGCTGCGCACACCGCCGGGGAAGCGGCAGCTCATCCCGACGATCGCGATCGGGTCGTCGTCGACCGGGGCCACCACCGCCGACGGCGCGGCCACCGCGCCCTGTGTTCCCAGCACCTCGGCACGAAGATGGTCCGCCAGCACCGTGGCGCTCGGGTAGTCGAAGACCAGCGTGGCCGGAAGGACCAGCCCGGTCTCCGCGTTCAGCCGGTTGCGGAACTCCACCGCCGTCAGCGAGTCGAAGCCCAGCTCCTTGAACGCACGCCCGGGCTCGACCGCCTCCGCACCCGCGAAGCCGAGGACCGCGGCGGCGTGGGCGCGCACCAGGTCGAGCAGGGTCCGATCGATCTCGGCCTCGGTGAGCCCCGCGAGACGCTCCCGCAGTGCGGAGCCGGCGCCGGTGCCTTCGGTGTTTCCGGCGTTCGCCAGCGCCCGCTGGACCTCGGGCAGGTCGCCGATGAGGGGGCTGGGCCGCCCGACCGTGAACGCGGGGGCGAACCGCTCCCAGTCCACATCGGCGACCGTCACCACACCCTCATCACCCGCGACCGCCCCCTGCAACGCCGCGATCGCCAGACCCGGCGCCATCGCGGGCAGACCACGACGCGCCAGCTGATCCCCGCCCTCACCGGCCGCCATACCACCCTCGGCCCAAGGACCCCACGCCACCGCGGTACCCGCGAGACCCCGCGCACGCCGGTCCTCCACCAACGCATCCAGATAAGCATTCGCCGCACCGTACGCGGCCTGCCCACCACTGCCCCACACACCCGCGATCGAGGAGAACACCACAAACGCGTCCAGCTCACGGTCACCCAGCAACGCATCCAGATGCCCGGCACCCGCCGCCTTCCCCGCCACCACCGACGCCGCATCCGCCAGACCCATCCCCACCAGCTCGGCGGCCTGCTCCACACCCGCCGCATGGAAGACCGCCCTCAGCGGAAACTCCTCCGGCACCGCCTCCAACACCGCCGCCAACCGCTCACGATCGGCCACATCACACGCCACCACACTCACCCGGGCACCCAGAGCCTCGAGCTCCTCACACAACTCGGACGCACCCGGAGCCCCCAGGCCCCGACGGCTGGTCAGCACCAGATGCTCGGCGCCGTTGCGGACCAGCCAGCGGGCCACCTGACCGCCGAGCGCGCCCGTGCCGCCGGTCACCAGCGCCGTGCCACACGTGCGCCACGTCGCCCCGTCGGTCGCGGGTGCGGCCGAACGGGTCAGGCGGCGTGCGAACACCCCGGAACCGCGCACCGCCACCTGGTCTTCGGTGGTCTCGGCGGCCTCGGCGGCCTCGGCGGCCAGCACACCGGCCAGCCGGGCGATCGCACGCTCGTCCACCACCTCGGGAAGGTCGACCAGACCGCCCCACAGCTGCGGCAGCTCCAGTGCGGCCACCCGGCCCAGCGCCCACACCATCGCCTGCGCCGGGTTGCTGAGCCTTTCGGAGCGGCCCACCGACACGGCGCCGCGCGTACCGCACCACAGCGAAGCCTCGGTTCCCGCGTTCGCCATGGCCCGCACCAGCGTCAGCGTCAGGGCGAGACCGTTGGACAGCGCGGGGTGTTCCGGGCAGGGTTCCTCGTCCAGGGCGAGCAGCGACAGCACGCCGCCCAGGGCGGGCGCGTCGGCGATCGCCCCGCGCAGCCGCTCCCCCAGCACGTCGGTGTCGAGGTGGCGCTCATCCACCACCAGCGACACCGCGTCCGCGCCGTGCCGCTCGAGCCCGGAGACGATCTCCGCCACCAGCTCGTCCTCGGCACGGGCCGCCGGAACCACCACCAGCCACGTCCCCGACAGCGACCCACCGGCCACGTCCGCGACCGGCTTCCACACCACCCGGTAGCGCCAGTTGTCGATCGTGGACTGGTCGCGCCTGGTGCGGTGGTACGTGGACAGCGCGGGCAGCACCGCGCGCAGCGGCGTCTCGCCGTCGACGTCGAGCGTCTCGGTGAGCGCTTCGAGGTCCTCGCGCTCGACCGCTTCCCAGAACCGCGCGTCCACCGAGTCCACGGTGCCGGGCGCGCCCCACCCGCGCAGGGAGAGGGAGACCTCGGGCCAGTACCGCTCACGCTGGAACGCGTACGCCGGGAGCTCCACCATCCGCGCGCCGCGCCCGGCGAAGACGGACTCCCACTCCACCGAGGCGCCGTGGGCGTGCAGTTCGGCCAGCGCCATCGTCAACGCCTGGGCCTCGGGACGGTCCTTGCGCAGCACCGGCACCACGGCCGAGGCCACGGCCTGGTCCTCCGTCAGGCAGTCCCGCGCCATCGCGGACAGCACACCATCGGGGCCGACCTCCAGGAACCTGGTGACGCCCTGGGCGGTGAGCGCCCGCATGCCGTCCGCGAAGCGCACGGCCTCGCGCACATGCCGCACCCAGTACTCGGGCGAGCACACCTCGTCCGCGTCCGCCGCCTCGCCCGTCACATTCGAGACCAGGGCGATGGACGGCGCCTGGAAGGACAGGCCGGAGACAATGCCACGGAAGTCGTCCAGCATGGCGTCCATGCGGGGCGAGTGGAAGGCGTGGCTGACCCGCAGCCGACGGGTCTTGCGGCCCTGCTCCGCCCACTGCCCGGCGATCTCCAGTGCCGCTTCCTCGTCACCGGCGATGACCACGGCGGCGGGGCCGTTGACGGCGGCGATGCTCACCTCGGCCGCACGACCGGCCAGCGACGGCGCGACCTCCTCCTCCGACGCCTCGACGGCCACCATCGCCCCACCGGTCGGCAGGGCCTGCATCAGACGGCCACGGGCGGCCACCAGGGCGCACGCGTCCTCCAGCGAGAACACCCCCGCCACATGCGCGGCGGCGATCTCACCGATGGAGTGGCCGATCACCACATCCGGGGTGACACCCCAGTGCTCCAGCAGCCGGAACAGCGCCACCTCGACCGCGAACAGCGCGGGCTGGGTGAACGCCGTCCGATCCAGCAGCCCGGCGTCGGCGCCGTCCTCGGCCGCGAACATCACGTCCTTCAGCGGACGGTCCAGCAGCACATCGAGATGTGCGCACACCTCGTCCAGAGCACGGGCGAACACCGGGTAGGCGTCGTACAGCTCCCGGCCCATGCCCAGGCGCTGCGCACCCTGACCGGAGAACAGGAACGCCGACTTGCCACCCGTCACGGCCTGACCCTGGACGGCTCCCGAGGCGATTCCGCCCTCCGCGACGGCCCGCAGGCCACGCAGAAGGGTCTCCCGGTCCTCACCCACCAGCACCGCACGGTGCTCGAACACCGTCCTGGCGGCCAGTGTGTGTCCGACGTCCAGGACGCCGAGGTCTTCCCGCGCCGCCACATGCCCGTACAGCCGCTCGGCCTGCGCCCGCAGCGCCTCCCGGCTCTGCCCGGAAAGCAGCCACGGCACCACGGCGGCCGACACCGGCGTCTCGGGCCCGGCCGGCTCCGGGGCCTCGGCCTCTTCGAGGTCGGGAGCCTGCTCGATGATGGTGTGCGCGTTGGTTCCGCTCAGCCCGAACGAGGAGACACCGGCCCGGCGCGGCTGACCCGTCTCCGGCCACGCGGTGGCCTCGGTCAGCAGCCGCACCTCACCCGCCGACCAGTCCACCTGCCGCGACGGCTCGTCCACGTGCAGCGTCCGCGGCAGCACGCCCGCGCGCATGGCCATCACCATCTTGATGACCCCGGCCACGCCCGCGGCGGCCTGCGTATGACCGATGTTGGACTTGATGGCGCCCAGCCACAGCGGGCGGCCCTCCGCGCGGTCCTGTCCGTAGGTCGCGAGCAGCGCCTGCGCCTCGATCGGGTCACCCAGCGTGGTGCCCGTGCCGTGTGCCTCCACCGCGTCCACCTCGGCGGCGGACAGTCCGGCGCTGGCCAGCGCCTGCCGGATGACCCGCTGCTGGGAGGGCCCGTTGGGCGCCGTCAGACCGTTGGACGCACCGTCCTGGTTCACGGCCGAACCGCGCACGATCGCCAGCACCTGGTGGCCGTTGCGCCGCGCGTCCGACAGCCGCTCCACGAGCAGCATGCCCACGCCCTCGGACCAGCCCGTGCCGTCCGCACCCTCGGCGAACGGCTTGCAGCGGCCGTCGGGCGCCAGCCCGCGCTGCCGGCTGAACTCCAGAAAGGCACCCGGTGTCGACATCACCGACACACCACCGGCCAGGGCCAGATCGCACTCGCCCTGGCGCAGCGCCTGCACCGCGAGGTGCAGCGCCACCAGCGACGACGAACACGCCGTGTCCACCGTCATGGCCGGCCCCTCGAGGCCGAACGTGTACGAGATGCGGCCGGACACCACACTGGCCGCGCTGCCCGTGCCCACATGGCCGCCGAAGTCCTCGGGGGCGTCGAGCATGATCGTGGAGTAGTCCTGGCCGTTGGTGCCCACGAACACACCGGTCCGGGTGCCGCGCAGCGAGGCCGGTTTGACGCCCGCGTACTCGAACGCCTCCCACGACGTCTCCAGCAGCAGCCGCTGCTGCGGGTCCATGGTCACGGCCTCGCGCGGCGAGATCCCGAAGAACCCGGGGTCGAACTGGGGCGCCCCGTAGAGGAAACCGCCCTCGCGGGTGTAGAAGGTGCCCGGGTGCTCGGGGTCCGGATGATACATGCCCTCGACGTCCCAGCCACGGTCGCCGGGGAACCCGGCGATGGCGTCGCCGCCCTCGGCCAGCAGTCGCCACAGGTCCTGCGGGGTCTCGACGCCACCGGGGAAGCGGCAGCTCATCGCCACGATCGCGATGGGGTCGTCGTCATCGGGCCGCACCCGGTGCGCCACCGCCGAGGTGGCCGCCTCCGTGTGGGCCCCGCCCAGCTCCTGCCACAGATGGTCGGCGAGCACCTCGGCGGTCGGGTAGTCGAAGATCAGCGTCGCGGGCAGGCTCAGACCGGTGGCCAGGTCGAGCCGGTTGCGCAGCTCGATGGCGGTGAGGGAGTCGAATCCGAGGTCCCGGAAGGCGCGGCCCGGCTCGACGGACTCCGCCGAGAAGTGGCCGAGCGCGGAGGCCGCGTGGGTGCGGATGAGGTCCAGCAGGAGGAGACGCTGCTCCTCGTCCGACCGTCCGGCCAGCTGGTCCCGCAGGTCGTGGCCCGGCGCCGGCCGACCGGTGGTCCCGGTCACGTCGGTCAGGAGCTCACGCGCCTCGGGGATGTCGCTGACGAGGGCGCTGAGGCCCGCGCTCAGCATCGAGGCCATGCCGGTCCAGTCGATGTCGGCCACGACCAGCGCGGCCTCGTCCTGGCCCGCGGCCCAGCGCAGCGCGTCCACGGCCAGCGAGGGAGCCATGGGGGGCAGTGGCCCTCCGCGGATCCGCTCCCCGGCGCGGCCGCTCGCGGCCATGCCGCCGTCGGCCCACGGGCCCCAGGCGACCGCGGTGGCGGCCAGGCCCTGGGCCCGGCGCTGCTGCGCCAGCGCGTCCAAGTGGGCGTTTGCCGCCGCGTAGGCGGCCTGGCCCGCACTGCCGACGACACCGGCGAACGCGGAGAACAGCACGAACGCGTCGAGTGACAGTTCCGCGGTCAGCTCGTGCAGGTGCCGCGCGCCCTCGACCTTCGCGGCCAGCGTCCCGGCGAGCCGGTCGACGGTCAGGCCGTCCAGCACACCGTCGTCCAGAATGCCCGCCGCGTGCACGACCGCGCTCAGCGGATACCGCTCCGGGATGGCGGCCAGCACCGCGGCGAGGGCATCGCGGTCGGCGGCGTCACAGGCCGCCACGGTCACCTCGGCGCCCAGTCCTTCGAGTTCCGCCGTGAGCTCGGCGGCGCCTTCGGCCGCCGGGCCGCGACGGCTCGTCAGGACCACGTGTTCGGCGCCCTCGCGCACGACCCAGCGCGCCACGTGCGCGCCCAGGGCACCGGTGCCACCGGTGATCAGCACCGAGCCCCGGGGCCGCCACGCGCGCCCGGCCGACCCGTTGCCCACCGTGACGCGGTGGAGGCGCCGGACGTACGCTCCGGAGCCGCGCAGCGCCACCTGGTCCTCGCCGCCTTCGGCGGACAGCGCCCACACCAGCCGCGCGGCGGCGCGCTCGTCCAGCGTCCCGGGCAGATCGACGAGGCCGCCCCAGATCCGGGGGTGCTCCATGGCCGCCACCCGGCCGAGACCCCATATCTCCGCCTGCACGGTGCCGGCGAGCCGGTCGGAGCGGCCCACCGACACGGCACCCCGGGTGCCGCACCACAGCCGGGCCTGGATGTCCGCCTCGGCCAGGGCCCGTACCAGCATCAGTGTCAGCGCGAGGCCACGGGAGACCTCCGGGTGCTCGGTGCAGGGCCGCTCGTCCACGCCCACCAGGGACAGCACACCGCCGATCCGGGACGGATCGGTGGCGATCTCGCGCAGCCGTGCGGCCAGCGCGCCGGGGGCGAGGTCGGCCTCGTCCGCCACCACGCGAACGACATCGGCACCGTGCCGCTGGAGCGCGGCGGACGCCGACTCCGCGAACGCGTCGTCGACGCCGGAGGCGGGGACGACCACGAGCCAGGTCCCCGACAGCGTGGCCGCGGGGGTCTCCGAGACCGGCTTCCAGGAAATCCGGTACCGCCAGCCGTCGACCGTGGCCCGGTCACGCTGCTGGCGCCGGTACGAGGACAGCGCGGGCAGCAGCTCGCCGAGCGAACCACCGCCGTCGACATCCAGTGCCTCGGCCAGCGCCTCCAGGTCCTCGCGCTCCACCGCGTCCCAGAACCGCGCGTCCACGGTGTCCGCGGCGGAACCGCCGGACACCGCGCTCGTGCCCTCCAGCCAGTAGCGCTGACGCTGGAAGGGGTACGTCGGCAGCTCGACCTTGCGGGCGCCCCGCCCGTCGAAGACCTGCTCCCAGTTCACCGTCACGCCGTGCACGTGGGCCTCGGTCAGCCCGGCCACGAGAGCCTGGGCGTCAGGGCGGCCCTTGCGCAGGACCGGCACCACGACCGGGGCCGACGCCGCCTCTCCCGCCAGGCAGTCCCGAGCCATCGCCGAGAGCACACCGTCGGGGCCGACTTCGAGGTAGGCGGTGACGCCCTGGGCCTCGAGGGAGCGGATGCCGTCGGCGAAGCGCACGGCCTCGCGCACATGCCGCACCCAGTACTCCGGCGAGCACACCTCATCGGCCCCGACCGGCTCCCCCGTGACGTTGGAGACCAGCGGCAGGGTGGGGGGCTGGAAGGACAGCCCCCGCACGACTCGGCGGAAGTCGTCCAGCATGGCGTCCATGCGCGGGGAGTGGAAGGCGTGGCTGACCCTCAGCCGACTCGTCTTGCGCCCTTGTTCCGACCACTGGGCGGCGATCTCCAGCACGGCGGCCTCGTCGCCCGCGATGACCACGGAGGCCGGGCCGTTGACGGCGGCGATGCTCACCTCGGCCTCGCGACCGGCCAGCGAACCGGCGATCTCCTCCTCCGACGCCTGCACCGCCACCATGGCGCCGCCCTCGGGCAGCGCCTGCATCAGCCGGCCGCGGGCGGCCACCAGCGTGCACGCGTCCTCCAGCGAGAACACCCCCGCCACGTGGGCGGCGGCGATCTCACCGATGGAGTGGCCGATCAGCACGTCCGGGGTGACACCCCAGTGCTCCAGCAGCCGGAACAGCGCCACCTCGACCGCGAACAGCGCGGGCTGGGTGAAGGCCGTCTGGTCCAGCAGCCCGGCGTCCGCGCTCCCCTCCGCCGCGAACACCACCTCCCGCAGCGGACGGTCCAGCACCGTGTCCAGCCGCGCGCACACCTCGTCCAGCGCCTGGGCGAACACGGGGTGGCGGTCATACAGCTCCCGGCCCATCCCGGGGCGCTGCGCGCCCTGACCGGAGAAGAGGAACGCCGTCTTGACGTCCGTCCCCGCCACGCCCTGGAGCACACCAGGAGCGACCTCGCCCGCGGCGACGGCTTCGAGCCCGGCGAGGAGTTCCGCGCGGTTCGCACCCGACACCACCGCGCGGTGCTCGAACATCGACCGTGTGGCCACCAGCGAATGGCCGACATCCGGCGCACTCCACTCGGACCGCTCCGACAGGAACGCCCTCAGCCGCGCGGCCTGGGCCCGCAGCGCGTCCGGGCCACGACCGGACAGCAGCCACGTGGCCACACCCGTGTCACTGTCGGAAACCGGGCCGGCCCCGGCCTCCTCCTCGACCGGCGGCGCCTGCTCGATGATGGTGTGCGCGTTGGTGCCGCTGACACCGAAGGCGGAGACACCGGCCCGGCGCGGTTGCCCGGTCTCGGGCCACGCGGTGGCCTCGGTCAGCAGCCGCACCTCACCCGCCGACCAGTCCACCTGCCGCGACGGCTCGTCCACATGGAGGGTCCGCGGCAGCACCCCGTGCCGCATCGCCATCACCATCTTGATGACCCCGGCGACACCGGCGGCGGCCTGTGTGTGACCGATGTTCGACTTCAGCGCGCCCAGCCACAGCGGACGGCCCTCCGGGCGGTCCTGGCCATACGTCGCCAACAGGGCCTGCGCCTCGATCGGGTCGCCCAGGGACGTACCGGTCCCGTGTCCTTCCACCACGTCCACATCGGACGGGGCCAGTCGGGCGCTCGCCAGCGCGTCGCGGATGACCCGCTGCTGCGAGGGGCCGTTCGGCGCCGTCAGACCGTTGGACGCACCGTCCTGGTTGACGGCCGAACCGCGCACGATCGCCAGCACCTGGTGGCCGTTGCGCCGCGCGTCCGACAGCCGCTCCACGAGCAGCATGCCCACACCCTCGGACCACCCGGTGCCGTCCGCCGCGTCCGCGTACGGCTTGCACCGGCCGTCGGGCGCCAGACCGCGCTGCCGGCTGAACTCGACGAAGGCGGCCGGGCTGGTCATCACGGTGACACCACCGGCGAGCGCCAGGTCGCACTCGCCCTGCCGCAGCGCCTGGACCGCCAGATGCAGCGCGACCAGCGACGACGAGCACGCCGTGTCCACCGTGACCGCGGGTCCTTCAAGACCGAAGGTGTACGAGATACGACCTGATACGACGGAGGTCGACGTGCCGGTCAGCAAGTGGCCTTCGACGTCCTCCGGGAACTCGTCGACGTCCGTCCCGTAGCCCGAGGTCGAGGCCCCCACGAAGACACCGCCCCGACGGCCCTTCACCGACCCCGGAGCGATGCCCGCCCGTTCGAAGACCTCCCATGAGGTTTCCAGCAGCAGGCGCTGCTGCGGATCCATGGCAAGGGCCTCGCGCGGCGAGATCCCGAAGAAGTTCGCGTCGAACTCGGCCGCGTCGTGAAGAAAACCACCCTCACGGGAGTAGAACGTGCCCGAGCTCTCGGGATCGGGATCGTACATCCCGTCCACGTCCCACCCACGGTTGGCCGGGAAGTCGGAGATGGCATCGCCGCCCCCGGCCACCAGCCGCCACAAATCCTCGGGACTCCCCACACCACCCGGGAAACGGCAACTCATCGCCACGATCGCGATGGGTTCCTGCTCTCCTGCCTCCAGCTCGCGCAGGCGTTGGCGCGCTTGGTGCAGATCTGCTGTTACCCGCTTGAGGTAGTCCCGAAGCCTATCTTCGTTCACCATGGAAACCTTGCCTATTACGAGTCAAAGAAGACTGAAGAATGAAAGGAGGCCAGAGAGCTGCACCTCGGCGATCACATTTAGCTGAGCTCATTTTCGATGAAATCGAAGAGATCGTCGTCCGACGCGTCGTCAAGCCGCTGCGTAATGCTCTCAGCGTCCGTCGCTCCGCCCTCGCCACCGTTCAGCTTGGCGAGGAGCGTCTGGAGTCGGGATGCGATGGCCATGCGCTCGGCATTGTCCGGCTCAGCCGTGGAGAGTGATGCCTCGAGTTTTTCCAGATCCGCGATCAGCGGAGTGGCGGAAGTCCCTTCGTCGGGGAGGACGCCCGCTCGTACGTGTTCCGCGAGAGACCTTGCGTTGGGATAGTCGAAGACCAGTGTGGTCGGCAGCCGCAGCCCCGTGTCCGCGTTCAGCCGGTTTCGGAATTCTACCGCCGTGAGCGAGTCGAATCCCAATTCCTTGAAGGCGCGGTCGGATTCCACGCCCTCCATACCGGAGAATCCGAGCACCGCGGCCGCGTGACCGCGTACCAGGTCGAGCACGGCGCGCTCCCGCTCGCCCGGAGCCAGCGCGAGGAGCCGTTCCCTCAGTCGTGCTCCGCCCTCGGCGTGACTCTCCTCGGCGGCACGGGCCTGCTCCAGGGCCGCTATGACCTCGGGCAGGTCGCCGATGAGGGGGCTGGGCCGCCCGATCGTGAACGCGGGGGCGAACCGCTCCCAGTCCACATCGGCGACCGTCACCACACCCTCATCACCCGCGACCGCACCCTGCAACGCCGCGATCGCCAGACCCGGCGCCATCGCGGGCAGACCACGACGCGCCAGCTGATCCCCGCCCTCACCGGCCGCCATACCACCCTCGGCCCAAGGACCCCACGCCACCGCGGTACCCGCGAGACCCCGCGCACGCCGGTCCTCCACCAACGCGTCCAGATAAGCATTCGCCGCACCGTACGCGGCCTGCCCACCACTGCCCCACACACCCGCGATCGAGGAGAACACCACAAACGCGTCCAGCTCACGGTCACCCAGCAACGCATCCAGATGCCCGGCACCCGCCGCCTTCCCCGCCACCACCGACGCCGCATCCGCCAGACCCATCCCCACCAGCTCGGCGGCCTGCTCCACACCCGCCGCATGGAAGACCGCCCGCAGCGGAAACTCCTCCGGCACCGCCTCCAACACCGCCGCCAACCGCTCACGATCGGCCACATCACACGCCACCACACTCACCCGGGCACCCAGAGCCTCAAGCTCCTCACACAACTCGGACGCACCCGGAGCCCCCAGGCCCCGACGGCTGGTCAGCACCAGATGCTCGGCGCCGTTGCGGACCAGCCAGCGGGCCACCTGACCGCCGAGCGCGCCCGTGCCGCCGGTCACCAGCACCGAACCGCCGGCTCGCCACGACCGCTCCGGCCCCTCACCGACCCCGGCCTCAGCACGCACCAGGCGCCGGACGAACACCCCCGAACCACGCACGGCGACCTGGTCCTCATCGCCCTCGGCGGACAGCACACCGACCAGCCGGGCCACCGCACGCTCGTCCAGCACCTCGGGCAGATCCACCAGACCACCCCACACCGCCGAGTGCTCCAGCCCCACGACCCGGCCCAGGCCCCACACCTGCGACTGCGTCACGCCGGCGAGCCGGTCCGAACGCCCCACCGACACGGCGCCCCGCGAGGCACACCACAGCGGGGCCTCGGCACCCACCTCCACCAACGCCTGCACCAGCGTCAATGTGGAAGCGAAGCCGCCGGACAGCGCGGGGTGTGCCGGGCAGGGTTCCTCGTCCAGGGCGAGCAGCGACAGCACGCCACCGAGCGCGGGCGCGTCGGCGACCACCTCACGCAGCCGCTCCCCCAGCACCTCGGTGTCAAGGTGGCGCTCATCCACCACCAGCGACACCACATCCGCGCCGTGCCGCTCGAGCCCGGAGGCGACCTCCGCCACCAGCTCGTCCTCGGCACGGGCCGCCGGAACCACCACCAGCCACGTCCCCGACAGCGACCCACCGGCCACGTCCGCGACCGGCTTCCACACCACCCGATAACGCCAGCCGTCGATCGTGGACTGCTCGCGGTTGCTCCGGTGATATGCGGAAAGGGCGGGCAGGACCGCGCTCAGCGGCGCATTGCCATCGACGTCGAGCGCCTCGGCGAGCGCTTCGAGATCCTCGCGCTCGACCGCTTCCCAGAACCGCGCGTCCACCGAATCCGCGGCGGCCGAACCGGCGTCACGGACGCCTCCGGCCGCGGAGACCTCCGGCCAGAACCGCTCGCGCTGAAACGCGTAGGTGGGAAGCTCCACCTTGTCGGCTCCGCGCCCGGCGAATACCGATTCCCAGTTCACCGCTCCACCGTGCGCATGCAATTCGGCCAGCGCCGTCATCAACGCCCCTGCTTCGGGGCGCTGCTTGCGCAGCACGGGAACCAGCATTGCCGCTGAGGTGTCTTCGGCGCTTTCCGCGAGGCAGTCCTGAGCCATCGCGGTGAGCACACCATCGGGACCCACTTCCAAGAACCTGGTCACACCCAACGCCTTAAGCGAACGTACCCCATCCGCGAACCGCACCGCCTCACGCACATGCCGAACCCAATAATCCGGAGAACACGTCTCCGCCTCCGATACCAGCCCACCGGTGACATTGGACACCAGCGCCATGGTCGGCGGTTCAAAAGAGACCTCACGGACCACGTGGCCGAACGCGTCCAACATACTGTCCATGAGGCAAGAGTGAAACGCATGCGAGACCCGCAAACGCCTAGTCTTTGTCCCGCTCGCCTTCCATGTGTCCGCCACCTCCTGGACCGCGGCCGCATGGCCCGCGATCACCACCGCCGACGGCCCGTTGACCGCGGCGATGCTCATCTCGTGCTCGCGGCCGGCGAGTGAGGCGGCGACCTCCTCCTCGGACGCCTGGATGGCCACCATCGCGCCGCCCTCGGGCAGCGCCTGCATCAGCCGGCCGCGCGCCGCGATCAGCGTGCAGGCGTCCTCCAGCGAGAACACCCCGGCCACGTGCGCGGCCGCGATCTCGCCGATGGAGTGGCCGATCACCACGTCCGGGGTGACGCCCCAGTGCTCCAGCAGCCGGAACAGCGCCACCTCGATGGCGAACAGGGCGGGCTGGGTGAACGCCGTCTGATCCAGCAGCCCGGCGTCCGCACTGCCCTCCGCGGCGAACATCACGTCCTTCAGCGGACGGTCCAGCAGCACGTCCAGGTGTGCGCACACCTCGTCCAGGGCACGGGCGAACACCGGGAACGCCTCGTACAACTCCCGCCCCATGCCCAGGCGCTGCGCACCCTGACCCGAGAACAGGAACGCCGTCTTACCACCCGGTACGGCCCGCCCCTGGACGACGCCGGAGGCGATCCCGTGCCGGGCCACGGCCTCGAGGCCACGCAGCAGGGTCTCCCGGTCCTCGCCGACCAGCACGGCACGGTGCTCGAACACCGAGCGGGTCGCCAGCGAGTACCCCACGTCCAGCGTGCGGAGGTCGGCCCGGGCCGCCACATGCGCATGCAGCCGCTCGGCCTGCGCCCGCAGCGCCTCCCGGCTCTTCCCGGAGACCAGCCACGGCACCACGGCCATCGACTCGGCCGTTCCGGAGGTCACGGTCTCCGGGGCCGCGGACTCCTCCACGGCGGGGGCCTGTTCGATGATGGTGTGCGCGTTGGTCCCGCTCAGTCCGAACGAGGAGATACCGGCCCGGCGCGGCCGGTCCGTCTCCGGCCACGCGGTGGTCTCGGTCAGCAGCCGCACCTCACCCGCGGACCAGTCCACCTGCCGCGACGGCGCATCCACATGCAGCGTCTTCGGCAGCACACCGTGCCGCATCGCCATCACCATCTTGATCACACCCGCCACACCCGCGGCGGCCTGCGTATGACCGATGTTCGACTTGATGGCCCCCAGCCACAGCGGACGGCCCTCCGGGCGATCCTGCCCGTACGTCGCCAGCAGCGCCTGCGCCTCGATCGGGTCACCCAGCGTGGTACCCGTACCGTGCGCCTCCACCGCGTCCACCTCGGACGCCGACAGCCCCGCACTGGCCAGCGCCTGCCGGATCACCCGCTGCTGCGACGGACCGTTCGGCGCCGTCAGACCATTCGACGCACCGTCCTGGTTGATCGCGCTGCCCCGCACCACCGCCAGCACCGGGTGGCCGTTGCGCCGGGCGTCCGACAGCCGCTCCACCAGCAGCATGCCGACACCCTCACCCCACCCCGTGCCATCCGCCCCGTCCGCGAACGGCTTGCACCGCCCGTCGGGCGCCAGTCCACGCTGACGGCTGAACTCCACGAACGCGCCCGGTGTCGACATCACCGACACACCGCCGGCCAGCGCCAGGTCGCACTCGCCCTGACGCAGCGCCTGCATGGCCATGTGCAGCGCCACCAGCGACGCCGAACACGCCGTGTCCACCGTCACCGCGGGGCCCTCGAGACCGAAGGTGTAGGAGATACGCCCCGACACCACACTGGCCGCGCTGCCCGTGCCCAGGTGGCCCTCGAGGTCACCCGGCGCGTCCATCCACAGCCCGGTGTAGTCCTGGCCGTTCGTTCCGACGAACACACCCGCCCGGGTGCCGCGCAGCGACTCCGGGGCGATACCGGCCCGCTCGAACGCCTCCCATGACGTCTCCAGCAGCAGCCGCTGCTGCGGGTCCATGGACAGCGCCTCGCGCGGCGAGATCCCGAAGAACCCCGCGTCGAAGTCCGGGGCGCCGTAGAGGAAGCCGCCCTCGCGTGCGTAGGACGTGCCGAACCGCTCGGGGTCCGGGTCGTACAGCCCGTCGAGGTCCCAGCCGCGGTCGGCGGGGAACCCGGCGATGGCGTCGCCGCCCTCGGCGACCAGCCGCCACAGCTCTTCGGGCGTGTGGACATCCCCGGGGAAGTGGCAGCTCATCGCGACGATCGCGATCGGGTCATGGGCCACGGCGACGGCCTGCGGCCCGGCCGCGGACACATCCGGCTGAGCGGTGCCGAACGCCTCGGCGTCCAGGTAGTCGGCCAGTTCGGCGGCGCTCGGATAGTCGAAGACCAGCGTGGCCGGCAGCCGCAGCCCCGTCGCGATGTCCAGCCGGTTGCGCAGCTCGACCGCGGTGAGGGAGTCGAACCCGAGGTCCCGGAAGGCCCGGCCGGGTTCGACCGACTCCGCCGAGGCATGGCCCAGCACGGCGGCCGCGTGCCCCCGTACCAGCTCCAGTACGGCCTGGTTCCGCTCGGCCGCCGACAGCCCGGCGAGCTGCTGGGCGAAGGTGGCCGCTTCCGTCCCGGCATCGCCGCCGGACGCGGTCAGGTACGTGCGCGCTTCGGGGATGTCGCTGATGAGGGCGCCGCCGCCGGACGCGGCATGTGCCGAGGCCAGGCGCTCCCAGTCGACGTCCGCCACGACGAGCGAAGCCTCGTCATGGCCGACGGCCCAACCGAGCGCCGCCACGGCCAGCGCCGGGTCCATCGCGGCCACCAGGCCACCGCGCACCCGTTCCCCGGCGCGGCCCTCCACGGCCATTCCGGCCTCGGCCCACGGCCCCCAGGCGACCGCCGTACCGGCGAGTCCGGCCCCGCGACGCAGCACCGCGAGCGCGTCCAGGTAGGCGTTCGCCGCCGCGTAGGCGCCCTGTCCGGGGCCGCCCATGACACCGGCGAACGACGAGAACAGCACGAACGCGTCGAGGTCCAGATGTGCCGTCAGTTCGTGCAGCTGCCTCGCGCCCGACACCTTCGCGCCGAGCACCCCGGCGACCCGGTCGACGGACAGACCGTCCAGCACACCGTCGTCCAGCACACCGGCCGCGTGCACCACCCCGCGCAGGGGGAACTCCTCGGGGATCCCCGCCAACACCTCGGTGAGCGCGTCGCGGTCGGCCACATCACAAGCGGCCACCGAGACCAGCGCTCCCATGGCCTCGAGTTCCGCCTTCAGCTGGGGCGCGCCGTCGGCCGCCAGGCCGCGGCGGCTGGTGAGAACGACGTGTCGCGCACCCTCGCGCACCACCCAACGGGCCACATGCGCGCCCAACGCGCCCGTACCACCGGTCACCAGGACCGAGCCGGTCGGCCGCCAGGCTCCGCCACCCGACGACGCGGCACGCGCCAACCGCCGGACGAACACACCGGAGCCCCGCACCGCCGCCTGGTCCTCGGCGCCCTCGGCGGACAGCACACCGGCCAGCCGCCCCACGGCGCGCTCGTCGAGTACCTCGGGCAGATCGACCAGGCCGCCCCATATCCGGGGGTGCTCCAGGGCCGCGACCCGGCCGAGGCCCCACACCTCCGCCTGCACCGGGCTGGTGAGCCGGTCCGAACGCCCCACCGAGACCGCGCCCCGCGAGGCGCACCACAGCCGAACGCCCACGTCCAACCCGGCCAGGGCCTGCACCAACCGCAAGGTGAGCGCGAGTCCCGCCGCGACCACCGGCTCCTCGACGAGGGGCTCCTCGTCCAAGCCGAGCAACGACAACACGCCGATCTCGGACTCGCCGTCGAGCGCGCCGAGCAGCGCCCGGCTCAGCCCGTCGGTGTCGGTAGCGGCGGCCACCGCCACCGGCACCACCCGGGCGCCGTGCTTCTCGAATCCATGGCGGACCGACGCGGTGACGTCGCTGTCCGCCAGTCCGGCCGGCACCACCAGCAGCCAGGTCCCCGACAGGGACCCGCTGGTCATGTCCGGGACCGGCTTCCAGGAGACGCGGTAGCGCCAGCCGTCGACCGTGGCCCGGTCACGCTGCTGCCGACGGTACGACGACAGCGCGGGCAGCAGCTCGCTCAGCGAGCCCTCCCGGTCAACCTCCAGTGTCTCGGCCAGAGTTTCCAGGTCCTCGCGCTCCACCGCTTCCCAGAACCGGGCGTCCACGCTGTCGGCGGCGGAGCCGCCCGGCGCACGGCCGCTGTCCTCCAGCCAGTAGAGCTGTCGCTGGAAGGCGTAGGTGGGCAGTTCGACCTTCCGCGCACCGCGTCCGGCGAAGAGCCGTTCCCAGTCGACGGTGGTGCCGTGGACGTGGAGTTCGGCCAGGGCCGTCGTCAGCGCCTGCGTCTCCGGGCGGTCCTTGCGCAGCACCGGCACGACGACCGAGGCCAATGCCTCCTCCGCCGTCAGGCACTCCCGTGCCATCGCCGAGAGCACACCGTCGGGGCCCACCTCCAGGAAGGTGGTCACGCCCTGCGCCTCGAGTGCCCGTACTCCATCGGCGAACCGCACGGCCTCGCGGACGTGGCGCACCCAGTAGTCCGGCGAGCACACCTCGTCGGCGCCCGCCGACGTGCCCGTCACATTGGACACCAGGGCGATGGTCGGCGGGGCGAACGACACCCCCTCGACCACCGTGCGGAAGTCCTCCAGCATCGCGTCCATACGCGGCGAGTGGAAGGCGTGGCTCACCCGCAGCCGACGCGTCTTACGACCCTGCTCCGCCCACTGCCCGGCGATCTCCAGCACCGCCGCCTCGTCACCGGCGATGACCACGGAGGCCGGGCCGTTGACGGCCGCGATGCTCACCTCGGCCTCGCGACCGGCCAGCGACGGCGCGACCTCCTCCTCCGACGCCTCGACGGCCACCATCGCGCCACCCTCGGGCAGCGCCTGCATCAGCCGCCCACGAGCGGCCACCAGCGTGCACGCGTCCTCCAGCGAGAACACCCCCGCCACATGCGCGGCCGCGATCTCACCGATGGAGTGGCCGATCACCACATCCGGCGCCACACCCCACGCGGACAGCAGCCGGAACAACGCCACCTCGACCGCGAACAGCGCGGGCTGGGTGAACCCCGTCCGATCCAGCAACCCGGCGTCCGCACTGCCCTCCGCGGCGAACATCACGTCCTTCAGCGGACGGTCCAGCAGCACGTCCAGATGCGCGCACACCTCGTCCAGCGCACGGGCGAACACCGGGAACGCGTCGCACAACTCCCGCCCCATACCCAGGCGCTGCGCACCCTGGCCCGAGAACAAGAACGCCGTCGAACCCGACGTACGCGCGACGGACCGCACCACTCCCGGCGCGGTCTCACCGGCCGCTACGGCCTCGAGCCCCCGGAGCAGTTCCGCGCGGTCCGCGCCCGTGACCACCGCACGGTGTTCGAAGGCCGAGCGCGTCGCCACCAGCGAGTAACCCACGTCCAGCGCGCCCAGTTCGGTGCGCTCCAGCAGATGCGACCTCAGCCGTTCGGCCTGGGCGCGCAGGGCTTCCGGGCTCCGGCCGGAGAGCGCCCAGGGAAGAGCGCCATGGTCCTCGGCGGGAGCCTCGTCCCGCGCCGCCTCGTCGTACACCGGGGCCTGCTCGATGATGGTGTGCGCGTTGGTGCCGCTCACACCGAACGCCGACACACCGGCCCGGCGCGGCTGACCCGTCTCCGGCCAGGCGGTGTTCTCGGTCAGCAGCCGCACCTCACCCGCGGACCAGTCCACCTGCCGCGACGGCGCATCCACGTGCAGCATCTTCGGCAGCACACCGTGCCGCATCGCCATCACCATCTTGATGATCCCGGCGACACCGGCGGCGGCCTGCGTATGACCGATGTTCGACTTCAGCGCGCCCAGCCACAGCGGACGGCCCTCCGGCCGCTCCTGGCCGTAGGTGGCGAGCAGCGCCTGCGCCTCGATCGGGTCACCGAGCATGGTGCCGGTGCCGTGGGCCTCCACCGCGTCCACCTCGGCGGCCGACAGGCGGGCGTTCGCCAGCGCCTGCCGGATGACCCGCTGCTGCGAGGGCCCGTTGGGCGCCGTCAGACCGTTGGACGCGCCATCCTGGTTCACCGCCGAGCCGCGCACGATCGCCAGCACCTGGTGGCCGTTGCGCTCCGCATCGGACAGCCGCTCCACCAGCAGCATGCCCACACCCTCGGACCACCCCGTGCCATCCGCGGCGTCCGCGAACGGCTTGCACCGCCCGTCGGGCGCCAGGCCGCGCTGACGGCTGAACTCCACGAAGGCCGCCGGCGTGGCCAGCACGGTCACACCGCCGGCGAGCGCCATGTCGCACTCGCCCTGACGCAGCGCCTGCGCGGCCTGGTGCAGGGCGACCAGCGAGGACGAGCACGCCGAGTCCATCGTCACCGCGGGCCCCTCAAGACCCAGGGTGTAGGAGATACGGCCGGACACGACCGATGTCGCGTTACCGGTCAGCAGCTGTCCTTCCAGCTCCTCGGCCAGCTCGCCGGAACCGGACCCGTAGCCCGAGGTGGCGGCCCCCACGAACACACCGATCTGGTTGCCGCGCACGGACGTGGGAGCGATACCGGCGCGCTCGAACACCTCCCACGACGTCTCCAGCAGCAGCCGCTGCTGCGGATCGATGGCGAGCGCCTCACGCGGCGAGATCCCGAAGAACGCCGCGTCGAACTCGCCCGCCTCGTGCAGGAAGCCGCCCTCGCGCGAGTAGAACGTGCCCGAGCGCTCGGGGTCCGGGTCGTACATCCCGTCCACGTCCCAGCCGCGGTTGGACGGGAAGTCGGAGATGGCGTCGCCACCACCGGCCACCAGCTGCCACAGGTCCTCCGGGCTGTGCACCCCGCCCGGGAAGCGGCAGCTCATCCCGACGATCGCGATCGGATCGTCATCGACCGGAGCCGCCGTCGCCACCGGCGCGGCCACCGCGCCCCGCGTGCCCAGCAGCTCGGCGCGCAGGTGGTCCACCAGGATCGACGCGTTCGGGTAGTCGAAGACCAGCGTCGCCGACAGCGCCAGCCCGGTCTCCGCGTTCAGCCGGTTACGGAGCTCCACCGCCGTCAGCGAGTCGAAGCCCAGCTCCTTGAACGCGCGCTCGGCCTCGACCGCCTCCCCACCGGTGAACCCGAGGACCGCGGCCACATGGCCACGCACCAGGTCGAGCAGGGCCCGGTCGACCTCGGCCTCGGTCAGCCCCGTCAACCGCTCCCGCAGGCCCGCCGAAGCATCCGCCCGGCCGGACGCGCTCGCGGCCTCGAGCACCTTCGCGACCTCGGGGAGGTCACCGATCAATGGGCTCGGCCGCCCCAGGGTGAACGAGGGGGCGAACCGCTCCCAGTCCATGTCCGCGACCGTCACCACACCGTCGTCACCGGCGATCGCGCCCTGCAGGGCGGCGAGGGCCAGCTCCGGGGCCATGACGAGCAGGCCACGACGGGTGAGTTCGCCCTCCATCCCCTCCGCGGTCGCCATGCCGCCGTCGGCCCAGGGGCCCCAGGCCACCGCGGTACCGGCGAGTCCCCGCGCACGGCGCTCCTCCACCAGTGCGTCCAGATAGGCGTTGGCGGCGCTGTACGCGGCCTGGCCACCGCTGCCCCACACACCGGCGATCGACGAGAAGACCACGAACGCGTCGAGTTCCCGGTCGCCCAGCAGCTCGTTCAGGCACGTGGCTCCCGCGGCCTTCCCGGACACCACGGCCGCCGCGTCCGCCAGACTCATCCCCTGAAGCTCGGCGGCCTGCTCCACACCCGCCGCATGGAAGACCGCACTGAGCGGAAACTCCTCCGGAACGTCAGCGAGGACAGCGGCCAGCGCGTCACGGTCCGTCACATCACACGCCACCACGGTCACCCGCGCGCCCAGCGCCTCGAGTTCGTCGCGCAGCTCGGGCGCGCCCGGCGCGTCCAGGCCGCGACGGCTGGTCAGCACCAGATGCTCGGCGCCGTTGCGCGCCAGCCAGCCGGCCGCCCGGCCGCCCAGCGCGCCGGTGCCGCCGGTCACCAGCACCGTGCCACGCGCCCGCCACGGCCGCTCCGCCCCCACACCCGCGTCAGCCCTCACCAGACGCCTGGCGAACACCCCCGAGCCACGGACCGCGACCTGGTCCTCGCCGTCCCCGGCGGACAGCACACCGGCCAGCCGCGCCGCGCCGCGCTCGTCCAGCGACTCGGGCAGATCCACCAGACCGCCCCACACCGCGGAGTGCTCCAGCGCCACGACCCGGCCCAGACCCCAGACCTGCGACTGCACCACACCGGTCAGCCGGTCCCAGCGCCCCACCGACACCGCGCCCCGCGTACCGCTCCACAACCGGGCCGGAACATCCGCCTCGACCATCGCCTGCGCCAGCACCAGGCTCAGCGCGTAACCACCCGACAGCGCCGGATACCCCGGGCTCGGCGCCTCGTCCAGGGCGAGCAGCGACAGGACACCACCCAGCTCGGGAGTCTGCCCGACCACCTCACGCAGTCGCCCCGCCAGCACGCCTCCGGCCAGGTCCGGCTCGTCCAGCACGAGCGACACCACGCCCGCGCCGTGCCGTTCAAGTCCGGCGACCACCTCCGAGACCAGCTCGTCCCCGGCACGGGACGCCGGAAGCACCACCAGCCACGTCCCCGACAACGACCCCTCGGCCACGTCCGGAAGCGGCTTCCATGCCACCCGGTAGCGCCAGCCATCGATCGTGGACTGATCGCGGCTGCTGCGCCAGTACGCCGACAGGGCGGGCAGCACGGCGCCCAGCGACGCCTCGTCCTCGAAGTCCAGCGTCCTCGCGAGCGATGCGAGGTCCTCCCGCTCCACGGCCTGCCAGAACCGCGCATCCACCTCGTGGCGGATGCCGGCATCGGCACCGGCCGCATCGGTGGACTTCTCGGCCCAGTAGCGCCGACGCTGGAAGGCGTAGGTCGGCAGGTCGACCCGGCGGGCCCCGAGACCGTCGTAGGCCGACGGCCAGTCGACGGCGGACCCGTGAACGTGCAGCCGGGCCAGCGCTGTGGTCAGGGCCACGGTCTCCGAACGGTCCTTGCGCAGCACCGGCACGATCACGGGGGCCGAGGCGGGCTCGCCCCGTTCCGCCAGGCAGTCCTGCGCCATCGCCGAGAGCACACCGTCGGGGCCCACCTCCAGGAAGGTGGTCACCCCCTGTCCCTCGAGTGCCCGCACCCCGTCCAGGAAGCGCACGGCCTCCCGCACATGCCGCACCCAGTACTCCGGCGAGCACACCTCGGCGTCCGAGGCCACCGCGCCGGTCACGTTGGAGACCAGGTCGATGGAGGGCGGGGCGAACGAGAGCCCTTCGACGACCTTGCGGAAGTCGTCCAGCATGGCGTCCATGCGGGGCGAGTGGAAGGCGTGGCTGACCCGCAGCCGACGCGTCTTCCGGCCCTGCTCCGCCCACTGTTCGGCGATCTCCAGCGCCGCTTCCTCGTCACCGGCGATGACCACGGCGGCCGGGCCGTTGACGGCCGCGATGCTCACCTCGGCCGCACGCCCGGCCAGCGACGGCGCGATCTCCTCCTCGGATGCCTGGACGGCCACCATCGCGCCGCCCTCGGGCAGCGCCTGCATCAGCCGGCCACGCGCCGCGATCAGCGCGCACGCGTCCTCCAGCGAGAACACCCCGGCCACATGCGCGGCGGCGATCTCTCCCACCGAGTGGCCGATCAGCACATCCGGGGTGACACCCCAGTGCTCCAGCAGCCGGAACAGCGCCACCTCGATGGCGAACAGGGCGGGCTGGGTGAACGCCGTCTGGTTCAGCAGCTGGGCGTCCGCGCTGCCCTCGGCCGCGAACATCACCTCACGCAGCGGACGGTCCAGCAGCACATCGAGATGCGCGCACACCTCGTCCAGCGCACGGGCGAACACCGGGAAGGCTTCGTACAGCTCCCGCCCCATGCCCGGGCGCTGCGCACCCTGGCCCGAGAACAAGTACGCGAGGGTGTCCTCGGCCCGTGCCGTGCCCTGAACGACCTGCGCCGCGTTCTCGCCGGTGGCCAGTGCCCTCAGGCCGCGCAGGAACTCGTCCCGGTCCCCGGCGACCAGGGCCGCGCGGTACTCGAAGGCCGAACGGGTCGTCGCCAGGGAGAAGCCGACATCCGTCAGCGCCGGCTCCGGGTGGGCGCTCAGATGGGCGTGGAGCCGGTCGGCCTGGGCGGCGAGCGCCTCCGCGCTCTTGCCGGACAGCAGCCACGGCAGGACGATGGACCCCTTGGCCTCGTCCGCCTCGGGGGGCATCGTCTCGGATCGTCCATCACGGTCTTCCGGAGCCTGTTCGATGATGGTGTGCGCGTTGGTCCCGCTCACCCCGAACGAGGAGATCCCCGCCCGGCGCGGCCGGTCCGTCTCCGGCCACGCGGTGGTCTCGGTCAGCAGCCGCACCTCACCCGCCGACCAGTCCACCTGCCGCGACGGCGCATCCACATGCAGCGTCTTCGGCAGCACACCGTGCCGCATCGCCATCACCATCTTGATCACACCCGCCACACCCGCGGCGGCCTGCGTATGACCGATGTTCG
>NZ_JAEEAP010000029.1 GCF_016103465.1 Streptomyces sabulosicollis | reverse complement strand
CCCCCGTCGTGCGGGCCGCCGCCGTCCGGGTCCGGCCATATCCCGGTACGGTCATTGACAGCGCTCCCGAACCCTCTTTACGTTCGGATGGACGATCGCCATTCGGCCATGGGAATGGAATGGGAATGGGAGCGTATGTCCGCACCTCGCGAACCGCACCTCCCGCCGGACCAGGCCCCCTGGGTGGAGGAGCGCGGCGACAAGCTCCGCATCACCGCCGTACGCGCCTTTCTGACGGCACCTCAGGGCTGCCCGCACCTCATCGTGCGGGTCGAGACCAGCGACATCGCGGCTTCCGACACGTCCGCATCCAGTGCGCGGTGCTCGGGGCGCCGTCCGGCGCCGGGGAGGCGCGGGGCCGCCTGTCCGTTCCGGCCGTTGGGACTCGGCGCCGACTTCGACGAGAGCGCCGCGCGCCGGTACCCGGCGCCCGGGCCCCTGGGCCACGACCGCTGGGCCCTGCCGCCGACCACCGACGGGAGCGTGCAGAGGCCGTGACACCGAACGCGACGAGCAGATGTGTGCCCCGGGGGCGGGCACTGACCGGGAGGGGGCCGATGTGGGCGAGCCGCTGAGGATAGGGCTGGTCGGGGCGGGAAAGATCAGCCGGGCCTATCTGGACACGCTGCCGCGCCTGCCTGAACTGCGCCTGACCGCCGTGACGGACCTGAACCGGGCCCGCGCCGAGTCCGCCGCCAAGAGGGCCGAGTCCGCCGCCGCGAGCGCCGAGTCCGCCGCCGAGGGCACGCGGGGCGTGGCCGTCGCCGCGTCCGTCGACGAGCTGGTGGCGCGTGAGGACGTCGACGCCGTGCTCAACCTGACCATCCCGGCGGCGCACGCCGAAGTGGCGCTGGCCGCGCTCGCCGCGGGCCGGCACGTGTACGGCGAGAAGCCGCTGTCCGGCACCCGTGCGGAGGCCGATGCCATCCTGGGCGCGGCCGGGCGGGCCGGGCTGCGGGTCGGCTGCGCGCCGGACACTGTGCTCGGCCC
Source organism: Streptomyces sabulosicollis (assembly GCF_016103465.1). Lineage (GTDB taxonomy): Bacteria > Actinomycetota > Actinomycetes > Streptomycetales > Streptomycetaceae > Streptomyces > Streptomyces sabulosicollis. The sequence goes on along the minus strand of NZ_JAEEAP010000029.1, from coordinate 38,714 downwards.
GGGCACCCAGACCGCGCGCAAGGCCGTGGACGACGGGCTCATCGGCACGCCGGTGGCGGCCACCGCCTTCATGACCACCGCCGGGCACGAGGCGTGGCACCCGGACCCGGAGTTCTACTACCGGCCCGGCGGCGGGCCGCTGCTGGACATGGGCCCGTACTACCTCTCCGCCCTGGTGCACCTGCTGGGCCCGGTGGTCCGGGTCACCGGAGCGGCCTCCCGGCCGCGCGCCCACCGGAGCGTCGGCAGCGGGCCGCGCGCGGGCGAGCGCTTCGCCGTCGAGGTGGACACCCATGTCACGGGCGTCCTGGAGCATCGGGGCGGCGCGCTCACCACACTGCTGATGAGCTTCGATGTGCACGCGGCCCGGCTGCCGCGCATCGAAGTCCACGGCAGCGAGGGCTCGTTGTCGGTGCCGGACCCCAACACCTTCGACGGCCCGGTGGAGCTCTGGCGCGGTGGCGCCTGGGAGCCGCTGGCGCCGTCGGCCGGATACGCGGGCTCCGCCCGGGGGTACGGTCTGGCCGACCTGGCGCGGGCACTGGGGGCGGGCCGCCCGCACCGGGCCTCCGCCGAGCTCGCCCGGCATGTCCTGGACGTCATGCTCACCCTGCTCGACGCCGCCCGGGAGCGGACCTCCCTCCCGGTCGGCACCACATGTTCCCGCCCCGAACCCGTGACCTTCGTGGGCGAGCCGTCCGCGTCGGCGGGCCACGGCTAGGGCGGTGTCGAGTACGGGCACGAGGGTCCCCTCCACCCTGCCGAAGCCCCGTACCGCGGCGCGGCGGCGCGCGCCTGTGCTCAGCACGTCCGTGAGTATCCCCCACCCCCTACGGAGGACTTCCGTGCACAGGAAACGCCTGAGACTGCGCCGATCCCTCGCGCTGTTCGCCGGAACGCTGCTCACCGGAGCCGCCCTGACCCTCACCTCACCGGCGGCGGACGCGGTGCCCGACCCCGGCCGGACGGCCGCTGCCCCCGTGTTCCAGCAGGTCACCCTCGCCAAGGGGGTGGCCGAGACGGGTGAGCCGATGTCCCTGGCCGTGCTGCCCGACCGCTCGGTGCTGCACACCTCACGCGACGGCACACTGCGGCTGACCGACGCCGCCGGCACCACCAAGGTGGCCGGTACCCTGCCGGTGTACAGCCATGACGAGGAGGGGCTCCAGGGCGTCGGGGTCGACCCGGGCTTCAGCGGCAACCGATTCATCTACCTCTACTACGCGCCGCCGCTGAACACCCCGGCCGGTGACGCCCCGGAGAACGGCGCGGCAGCGGACTTCGCGAAGTTCGACGGCGTCAACCGGCTCTCCCGGTTCGTGCTCAGGACCGACGGCACCCTGGACCGGTCCAGTGAGAAGACGGTGCTGGAGGTCAAGACCTCCCGTGGCATGTGCTGCCACGTCGGCGGCGACATCGACTTCGACGCCCAGGGCAATCTGTATCTGTCGACCGGCGACGACTCCAACCCCTTCGCCTCCGACGGCTACACCCCCGTCGACGAGCGGGCGAGCCGCAATCCGGCCTTCGACGCCCAGCGCAGCGCGGGCAACACCAACGATCTGCGGGGCAAGATCCTGCGCATCAAGGTCAAGGCCGACGGCTCGTACGACATCCCGGCGGGCAACCTCTTCGCTCCCGGCACGGCGAAGACCCGCCCCGAGATCTACGCGATGGGCTTCCGCAACCCGTTCCGGATGAGCGTCGACAAGGCCACCGGTGTGGTGTACGTGGGCGACTACGGGCCCGACGCGGGCAACGCCAGCTCCACCCGCGGCCCGCAGGGCATGGTGGAGTTCGCCCGGGTCACCAAGGCGGGCAACTTCGGCTGGCCGTACTGCGTCGGCAAGAACCAGCCGTACATCGACTTCGACTTCGCCACCGGCGCCTCCGGCTCCGCCTTCAACTGCGCCGCGCCCAAGAACACCTCGCCGAACAACACCGGCCTCACCGACCTGCCCCCGGCCCGGCCCGCCTGGATCCCCTACGACGGCGGATCCGTGCCCGAGTTCGGCTCCGGCTCGGAATCCCCGATGGGCGGCCCGGTCTACCGCTACAACGCCCATCTCAACTCGCCGGTGAAGTTCCCGCAGGAGTACGACGGCGACTTCTTCGCGGGGGAGTTCGGCCGCAGGTGGATCAAGCGGATCGAGCAGGGCGCGGACGGCACGGTCGGCTCCATCAACGCCTTCCCCTGGACCGGCACCCAGGTGATGGACATGGCCTTCGGCCCGGACGGCGCGCTGTACGTCCTGGACTACGGCACGGGATGGGGCGCGGGTGACGCCAACTCGGCGCTGTACCGCATCGAGAACGTCGTCGGCGGCCGGGCGCCGGTCGCCCAGGCGGCGGCCGACAAGACCTCGGGCAAGGCCCCGCTCCAGGTGAGGTTCTCCTCCTCCGGCACCAGCGACCCCGACGGCGACGCCATCAGCTACAGCTGGGACTTCGGCGACGGCGGGAAGTCCACCGAGGCCAGCCCGGCGCACACCTACACCGCCAACGGCACCTACACCGCCACCCTGACCGCCCGGGACCCCGGCGGCCTGACCGGCACGGCGAGCGTCCACATCACCGTCGGCAACACCGCGCCGACGGTCACCCTGGAACTGCCCGGCGACGGCCAGCTGTTCACCTTCGGCGACAAGGTGCCCTTCCGCATCAAGGTCAGTGACCCGGAGGACGGCACCATCGACTGCTCCAAGGTGAAGATCACCCATCTGCTCGGGCACGACAGCCACGCCCACCCCATCACCTCGGCCACCGGCTGCACGGGCACCCTGCAGACACTGGCGGACGGGGAACACGACGAGAACGCCAATATCTTCGGGGTCTTCGACGCCGAATACACCGACAAGGGAGCGAGCGGCCAGCCCCCGCTGACCACCCACGACCAGAACGTCACCCAGCCGAAGCACCGCCAGGCCGAGCACTACACCGCCCACCAGGGCATCGAGCAGGCGAGCCACTCCACCGCGCACGGCGGCAAGACGGTCGGCTTCACCGACAACGGCGACTGGATCTCCTTCAAGCCGTACCTCCTGAACAACGCCACCAGACTCACCGCCCGCATCTCCTCCGGCGGCCCCGGCGGCACCCTCGAGGTCCGCGCGGGCAGCCCCACCGGGACGCTGCTGGGCAGCGCGACCGTTCCCGGCACCGGCGGCTGGGAGAACTTCCGGGACGTGAGCGCCGCGCTCGGCGGCGCCCCCGCGGGGACGACCACGCTCTACCTCGTCTTCAAGGGCGTCACCGGACAGGGCAACCTCTTCGATCTGGACGACTTCACCTTCACCACCGGCTGAGCCGGGACGAGCGGGGCCGCGCCGGAGGTCCCGAGGCGAAACCGCCGGACGGCCCGCGCGGCGGGGAGGGGAACGCCGACTCCTCCCCGCCGCATTACGTCGCCCGGTTGGGCCGCTGTGTGCTGGACGCCGCGGATGGCGCGGTGCGGCCCGGCGGATTCCTGGGCATCGGAGTGGCCACCCCCGGGCCCGTGGACGTGGCCTCCGGCACCGTCCTCGACCCGCCGCTGCTGTCGGTGTGGCGGGACGTGCCGCTGCTGTACATGCTCAAGGACCGCTTCCCCTGCCCCATCGTCATGGAGAAGGACTCCTCGGCCGCGGCCGTCGGCGAGCGGTGGATCGGGCGCGACCGGCGCGCCCGTGACTTCGTGTATCTGTACCTGGGCACCGGGGTCGGCGCCGGGCTGTTCCTGGGCGGCGACATCCACCGCGGGGTCAGCGCCAACGCGGGCGAGTTCGGCCAGCTGTGCGCCGTCGCCCTGGAACGGGTGGACGCGGACGGCAGACCGGAGATCCTGCCCGAGTGCAATCCTCCGGTGTCCATTCCCGGGACGGCCGCCCGGCTCGGCATGGCCCTCGGCCCGCGCGCCGCCCACGATCCGCGCGAGGCCCACCGGGTGGTGAGCGCGGCGGCGGGGGCCGGTGACCCGGTGGCCGAGAAGGCCGTGCGGCGGGTGGCCGGGGCCATCGGCAGGGGAGCGCTGTCCCTGGTGGACCTGCTGGACATCGATCTGATCGTGCTCGGCGGGCCGTCCCGCGCCCACGCGGCGGTGAGCGGATGACCGGACACAGGATTTTGTCAACGGGCTTTGCAAAGTGGGGCCGACTCGGTACGGTCCCCTTACGCCCGCGGACGCGGCCCCTCCCCTCACCGAGGCTCGCATCCGTACGGCGCCCTAGGCGCGACGGCGCGCGCCTGTGCCCAACCCCCTTTGAGAATCGCCCTTCTCCCGGAGGTTCCCCGTGCACAGGAAACGTCCCGACCTGCCCGCCCCCGCCCCGCGCCGCTCGGTGATGAAGGCCGCGGCCGGAGCCGTCCTGATCACCGCGGCGAACGCGCCCGCGTGGGCCGCGCCCGTCCGCAGGCGGCCGAGGGCGGGCCGGGTGCTGGTGTTCTCCAAGACGGCGGGCTTCCGCCACGACTCCATCCCCGACGGCATCGCCGCCATCCGGCAACTGGGCGCCCAGTCCGGGTTCACCGTCGACGCCACCGAGGACGCCACCGCCTTCACCCCCGGCAACCTCGCCCGCTACGCCGCCGTGGTCTTCCTGTCCACGACCGGCGACGTCCTCGACACCGGCCAGCAGACGGCATTCGAGGGCTATGTCGCGGCGGGCGGCGGCTACGCGGGGGTGCACGCCGCCGCCGACACCGAGTACGACTGGCCGTACTACGGCGGCCTGTGCGGCGCGTGGTTCCAGTCCCATCCGGCGATCCAGCAGGCCACGGTGAAGGTCGAGGACCACGCCCACCCGGCGACGGCCCACCTCGGGAACACATGGGTGCGCACCGACGAGTGGTACAACTACCGCACCAACCCCCGCGACACGGCCACCGTGCACGTACTCGCCTCGCTGGACGAGTCCTCGTACAGCGGCGGCACCATGAACGGCGATCACCCCATCAGCTGGTACCAGGCGTACAAGGGCGGCCGGGCCTTCTACACCGGCCTGGGCCACACCAGGGAGTCCTACGCCGAGCCCGCCTTCCGGCGGCACCTCCTCGGCGGCATCACCTACGCCATGGGCGTGGCCAAGTGACCCCTGACGTCCCGCGCCGACGGTTCATGGCCCTCGCCGCCACGACCACCACGGGCCTCGCCGCCGCCGGTCTGCCCGCCGGGTCCGCCCACGCCGCGCCGCACGGCGGCCACGAGGCGGCGGACCGGCCGCTGGCGCTGTGGTACCGCGCGCCCGCCGCCGACTGGCTGAGCGCACTCCCGCTCGGCAACGGGCGGCTCGGCGCGATGGTGTTCGGGGGGACGGAGACCGAGCGGCTCCAGCTCAACGCGGACACCCTCTGGGCGGGCGGGCCGCACGAGTACGACAACCCCAAGGGCCTCGCCGCCCTGCCCCGCATCCGGCAGCTCGTCTTCGACGGCAAATGGCCCGAGGCCGAGACACTGATCAACTCCGATGTCCTCGGTGTGCCCGGTGGCCAGGCCCCGTACCAGACCGTCGGCAGCCTCCTCCTCCAACTGCCGACGGGCGGCACGGTGTCCGGCTACCGGCGCGAGCTGGACCTGGACTCGGCGATCGCCACCACCACCTACACCCGCGACGGTGTGACCTACACCCGCGAGGCGTTCGCCAGCGCTCCCGACCGCGTCATCGTCGTCCGGCTGACCGCGTCCGGCAAGGGCGCCCTGTCCTTCGGCGCCACGTTCGACAGCCCGCTGGAGAACTCCCTGTCCTCGCCCGACCCGCTCACCGCCGCGCTCGACGGCACCGGCGACGCCACGGGCGGGGTGGACGGCGCGGTGGGGTTCCGCGCGCTGGTGCGGGTGCTCGCCGAGGGCGGCACCACCACCAGCGCGGGCGGGACCGTCACCGTCCGGGGCGCCGACGCGGCCACCGTCCTGGTGGCCATCGGCACCACCTATGTGAACTGGGAGAACGCCCATGGCGACGCGGTGGGCCGGGCGGCGGGGGACCTCAACCCGGCGGCGAACAGCCCGTACGGCCGGCTGCGCGATCGCCATGTCGAGGACCACCGCGCCCTGTTCCGCCGTACCTCGCTGGACGTGGGCACCAGCGGCGCGGCGGCCCTGCCCACCGACGAGCGCGTCGCCCGCTTCGCGTCCGGCGGCGATCCACAACTGATCGAGCTCCACTTCCAGTACGGCCGCTATCTGCTCATCGCCGCGTCCCGCCCCGGCACCCAGCCGGCCAACCTCCAGGGCATCTGGAACGACCTGACCAGCCCGCCCTGGGGCTCGAAGTACACCATCAACATCAATACGGAGATGAACTACTGGCCGGCCGCCCCCGCCAACCTCCTGGAGTGCTGGGAGCCGGTCTTCGCCCTGCTCGACGAGCTGGCCGTCGCCGGGCGGTCGACGGCGCGCACCCAGTACGGCGCCGACGGCTGGGTCACCCACCACAACACCGACGCCTGGCGCGGCACGGCCCCCGTCGACGGCGCCTTCTGGGGCATGTGGCCCATGGGCGGCGCCTGGCTGTCCCTGGCCATCTGGGAGCACTACCGGTACACCCGCGACACGGGGAAGCTGCGGGTGCGCTACCCCGTCCTCAAGGGCGCCGCCCAGTTCTTCCTCGACGCGCTGGTGACCGACCCGACCACGGGCGCGCTGGTCACCTGCCCCTCCATCTCCCCGGAGAACGCCCACCACAGCGGGGGCGGCGGCTCGCTGTGCGCCGGGCCGACGATGGACACGCAGCTGCTGCGGGACCTGTTCGGCGCCGTGGCCTCGGCCGCGGACCTCCTCGGCGTCGACGCCGCCTTCCGGGACCGGGTGCTCGCCGCGCGCGGACGGCTCGCGCCCATGAAGATCGGCGCCCAGGGCCAGCTCCAGGAGTGGCAGCAGGACTGGGACGCGGGCGCCCCCGAGCAGCAGCACCGCCACGTCTCCCATCTGTACGGGCTGCATCCGGGCAACCAGATCAGCCGGACGCGCACCCCGGACCTCTTCGCCGCGGCGCGCACCACCCTCGTCCAGCGCGGCGACGCGGGGACCGGGTGGTCGCTGGCGTGGAAGATCAACTTCTGGGCGCGGCTCCAGGAGGGGGACCGCTCCTACAAGCTGCTCACCGATCTGCTCACCCCCGAGCGCACCGCCCCCAACCTCTTCGACCTGCACCCGCCGTTCCAGATCGACGGCAACTTCGGCGCCTGCGCCGGGGTGACCGAATGGCTGCTGCAGAGCCAGCACGACGAGCTGCACCTGCTGCCCGCCCTCCCGCCGAACCTGCCGGACGGGAGCGTGCGGGGCCTGCTGGCGCGGGGCGGTTTCGAGGTGGACGTCAGCTGGCGGGGCGGTGCGCTGAGCGAGGCGCGGCTGAGGGCCCGGGCGGGGGGCCCGGCGCGGCTGCGCACGGCGAAGGCCGTGCGGATCACCTCCGGGGACGCACCCGTCGCCACCACCCGGCCGGAGCCGGGGGTCACGGCCTTCACCGCGAACGCGGGCGCCGTGTACGTGGTACGTCCCGCCTGAGCCGGGCTCAGCTGTCGGTGGCCGACGTCCAGGCGTCGATGGAGGACAGAGGTTCGAAGGCGGCGTTGGCGCGCTGGGCCAGATCCCCGGCGCCGAACAGCCGGCGGAAGATAGCGGAAGCTGTCGGCGTCGGCGACCGAGGTGGTCAGCGGCTCACCGAGCGGGTCTGGCCTGGTCGTTCGGGTAGTCCACGCAGAGATCGTCGCAGACGGGGGGCGCGGGGGCGGCGGTGGCCGCCGTCGGCCCCGTGCCGCTACCGCGCCCCCGAGGCGCCGGACTCCAGCAGCCGGCCGCCGTCCCAGACCACGCCGACCTGGCGGTAGTACGCGGCGATGGGCTCGCGGACCTCCAGCCGGGCCAGTTCCTCGGTGGGGGAGTCGAACAGCTCCAGCTCGGCGTCGCCGACCCACGGCTGACCGCCTTCGAAGGAGGCGGCGCCGGACTCGACCAGCTCGTCCAGGGCGAGGCCCTTGCCGTTCTCGATCGACGGCAGCCAGCGGTGGTGGGCCATCGGGTGGCCGTTGACGAAGCCGCCGGTCCCGGACGGCTCGCGCAGGGTCACCACGGCCTGGGCGAGGCGCCGGTCGGCCGCGGCCAGGGTCGCGCCGAACCGGGCGCCGGGCCCGATGCGCGGGGCGGGCCCGTACGGGTGCGGGCGGGTCTGGTGGATGGAGCCGAGCTTCTTCGGATAGCCCTGGTGCACCCCGCGGGCGATCGCGAAGTCCTTGTCGACCCAGATGTAGACACAGCGGGAGTACGTCCGGCCCCGGTAGGCGCAGCGGACGACCGCGAAGGTCTCCTTGTACTGGGAGAGCACCGGGTCCAGCAGCTCCCGCCCGCCGGTCGCGCAGGACTGCCAGTCGGCCCAGATCAGCGCGACCGCTCCCGGCTCCTCGTCGGCGGGCTGCAGCGGCTCGGGCAGGAGTTCGCGCACCCGCGCCGGGTCGGTGCGGTATTCGATGGTGAGCAGATCGCCGGAGTAGTGCCACGGCGGGGAGGGGATGAGGGACGCGGCGCCGGTTGCGGTCTTGGGCGGGAAGTAGCCTCGGACGCTGGTCATGCCGTCACGCTCCTGACGCGGATGGGCTGCCGATGGGCCTTCGAACGGGCTGCGGATGGGCCGAGGGGGCGTGGGCAGCCGTCACCCACGCGCGAGCCGCTCCAGACGCTCGTGGAGCTGGTCGACATAGCCCTCGGACTCCGGCTTCATCAGCACACTCCGCAGGATGCGGGCACCGTCGGCGTCCCGGGTGAGCTTCGGGTGGAGTGCCGTCAGGCGATCAGCGCCGACGCGGAGCGTGCTCACGAAGACGGGGTCGCTGTCCGTCATCCCCTCCCGCAGGACGCGGACGCCGGCCGCGTCGATCCGCGACAGCGTGGCCGGATCGGTCACCGGGAAGTAGCTGACGATGTCCAGCTCCGGGGCCTGGTACAGCTCCAGGTGCTCCGAGCGCTCGATCAGTTCGGCCCAGCGCAGTGCCGCCCGCCGGCCCGCCGCGAGTGACTGCCCCAGCCCCTCCCGCGTGGGCGGTATCAGCTGGAAGGTGAGCCACAGGGCGGCGGCGGCCGCGCCCGCGCGGGAGCACTCCAGGCTGATCTCACCGAGGTGCAGCTCCTCCGAGGTGAAGTACGTGTACGGCGAGTCGTGCAGGTAGAACCGGCCGACCGAGGGATCGCGGAACAGGACGGCGCCACAGCCGTACGGCTGGAGGCCGTGCTTGTGCGGGTCCACGACGATGGAATCGGCCTCGGCGATGGCCCGCCACGGCTCCTCGGGCAGGCCCTCGGGGCCCGGTGCCCCGGCCAGCAGGGTGAAGAAACCGCCGTAGGCGGCGTCGACGTGGATGCGCACGCCGTAGCGCTCGCGCAGCGCCAGCGCCTCGTGGACCGGTTCGACGACTCCGAGCCCGGTGGTGCCCGCGGTCAGCACGACCGTGCCGACGCGGCCGGTCCGCAGGACCCGCTCCAGCGCGTCGAGATCGATCCGGCCCAGGTCGTCCACCGGGACCGGATGGCCCTCCACCCCGAGGACACCGCACATCCGGCCGTGGGTGTAGTGGGCCTCGGTGCTGTAGGCGACGCCCTTGCCGGGGTGCAGTTCGCGCGCCACGAAGAGCGCCTCGAGGTTGGCGATGGTGCCGCTGGTGGTCAGGTGGCCGAGGTGGGTGTCGTAACCGAACATGGTGGCGAGCCGCTGGACGGCCTCCCGCTCCATCTCGGCGGTGGCCGGGCCGCCGTCCAGGGCGTGGTTGTTGGGATTGATCAGCATCGCCGTGAGGTAGCCCACGACCGCCGCCGGATGCGGTGGCTTGAGCATCTGGCCCGCGTAACGGGGGTGAAAGAACGGGTAGTTGTCCTTGAGCCGCTCGGTGAAGACGTCGAAGGCGGCGGCGAACCGGGCGTCGTCGACCGCCAGCGCCGGATGGGCCTGGTAGGGGCCGAAGCTCTTCACCCAGTCGGTGTTCGACGCCACGGCCGTGGCGAGCCAGGCATTCAGATCCATGTGGTCCACTCCTTGGTCGGACGGGCTTCGGTTCACGGCCGCCCGGGCGGGCGGATGCCGCGGAACTCCCAGTCGCCGCCGAGGGCGGTGGACAGGACTTCCTCGGACTCGGTGGGCTGCGCTCCGACATCGCCGCGGATCGGGGCCGGGCCGGTGACGATGTGATTGGTCAGCCGCCCCAGGCCCTCCACCTCCACATCGACCACGTCGCCGGGGTGCACGGGCCGGGAGTTGGCGGGTGTCCCGGAGAGCAGGACGTCACCGGGGTGGAGGGTGATGGTACGGGCGATGTCGGCGACGAGATAGTGCATGTCCCACTCCATCTCGTCGGTGGACCCGTCCTGCGCCAGCCGGCCGTTGACGTAGGTCCGCAGGTACTTGCCGCGGAAGTCCCAGTCGGTGACCAGCCCCGGCCCCAGCGGGCACAGGGTGTCGGACCCCTTCACGCGGAGCATCGAACCGGCGTCGGTGTCCCGGAAGTCGTGCAGTCCGTAGTCGTTGGCGACCGTGTAACCCGCGATGTGCTCCGCCGCCTGGTGGGGCGCGATGTTCCGGGTGGTCCGCCCGATGACGATGGCCACCTCGCCCTCGTAGTTGAGCCACTTGCAGCCCTCGGGGCGGACGACGGCGCCCCGGTGGGAGTTGAGGGCCGAGGTCGGCTTGTGGAAGTAGGTGGGCGCGGCGGGGAGCCGGACCTGGAACTCGGCGACGCGGCTGCGGTGGTTGAGGTGGACGGCGATCACCTTGGAGGGGACCACGGGAGGCAGATGGTGCGCCTCGCGGACCGGGACCCGGCGGCCGTCGCCGGTGCGGAGCTCCTCGCCCTCGCGGACGGTCTCCACGACGGCGCCGTCGAGGAGGACGCGGCGGTACTCGGGCATATCGGCTCTCCTCAGTCGGGGCGGTGCGTGGTGGCGGACGTGGCCGAGCCGGTGCCGGTCCAGCCGTCGGCCGGGCGGTCGAACCAGAGGTGGGCCTGGCCGGTGCCGACGGAGTTCTCGTACGCGCCGTACTGGCGGGCCCGGGCGGCACACGCCCGCTCGCCGAGGGCACCGGCCATCATCAGATAGTGGAAGAACCGCGCCTCGGGTCGGTACTCCCAGTACGCGTCCATGGTGTCGAGGACCTTGTCGTGGCGGCCCTCCTTGAACCAGGCGATGCGCTCCTCGTCGGCCGCCCTCGCCTGCGGGGTGAAGACATGGCGCGGGTCGCTGGCCTCGTGGTCCCGGATCTCGCGCAGCGGCCAGAAGGTGTGCGAGAGGGCACCGGAGGCGATCAGGAGCACACGGCGGCCGGGCGTGGCGGCGATGCCGTCGGCGAGCGCCCGGCCCAGCCGGAGGTGGTCCTCCATGTCGCCGGTCTGGCAGACCCCGATCGTCATCCACCGCTTGCCGGGCAGGCCCTCGCCCAGGAACTTCCAGAGGTTGACGGTGGCGTAGTGGATCGGCAGGCAGGGGTCGTCGACCGGGGTGATGAAGGTGCCGTGCTCATCGGCGAACCGCGCGACCGCGTGGGCGAGTTCGGGATCGCCGGGGAAGTCGTACGGCATCCGGCACATGCCCCGCGGCAGCTCGTCGGAGCTGAACAGCCCCGCGCGCCGGGCGTGGGACGTCACGACGAACTCGACGGTGGTGGCCCAGTGGGAGTCCAGGACGACGACCGTGTCGTAGCCGTCGCGCCCGAAGACGTCCTCGCGGAGCCGCCGGAGCCCGGTGACCAGGGTGATCTCCTTGCCCTCGTTGAGCTCGCGCCGGGTCTCCTCGGGGAGCACGATGGTGGGCACGTGGGCGAGCAGACCCGCCCCGACGATCTCACCCATGGCCGTGGAATCCCTTCGGGGCGGTCACCCGGTTCTTCAGGTCGCAGAAGAAGTCGAAGCTCCAGGTGCCGCCCTCGCGGCCGACGCCGGAGAGGCGGGAGCCGCCGAAGGGCGCCCGCAGATCGCGTACGAAGAAGCAGTTGACCCAGACCGTGCCCGCCACCAGCCGGGCGGTGACGCGTTCGGCGCGCCGGTGGTCGCCGGTGGCCACGGTGGCGGCCAGCCCGTAGCGGGTGTCGTTGGCGAGGCGGACCGCCTCCGCCTCGTCCGCGAAGGTCTGCAGGGTCAGCACCGGGCCGAATACCTCCTCCTGCACGATCTCCGAGTCCTGGGCGACGCCGGTGAGGAGGGTGGGCCGGTAGTACAGACCGCCGAGCCGGGTGTGGGAGCCGCCGCCGAGGGCCACCCGGGCCCCGGCCGCGAGCGCCCGCCGCACGAAGCCGTCGATCCTCTCGATCTGACGGGGGTGGATGGTGGGCCCGATGTCGGTGGCCTCCTCGCGCGGATCGCCCTGTGTCAGCCGGGAGGCTTTCCGCAGGAAGCGGTCGGTGAACTCGTCCGCGATCGACTCCTGGACGAGGAGGCGGGTGGCGGCCAGACACACCTGCCCGGCGTTGTCGAACTGCTCCACGGCCAGGTCGACGGCCAGCTCCAGATCCGCGTCCGCGAAGACCAACAGCGGTGACTTGCCGCCGAGTTCGAGGCTCAGCGGGGTCAGGTTCCCGGCGGCCGAGGCGGCGATGCGCCGGGCGGTCGGCACCGAGCCGGTGAAACTGATCCGGCGGACGTCCGGGTGGGAGGTGAGGTCGTCGCCGATCTCGGAGCCGTGGCCCTGGACGACGTTGAGGACACCGGGCGGCAGCCCCGCCCCGGCCGCGATGTCCGCGAGCAGCGAGGCGGTCAGCGGGGACCACTCCGCGGGCTTGAGGACCACCGTGTTCCCGGCGGCCAGGGCCGGGGCGACCTTCCACGTGGCCAGCATCAGCGGGGCGTTCCACGGGGTGATCAGCACACAGGGGCCCGCCGGGTCCCAGCTGACGTGGTTGGTGTGGCCGGGGCCGGTGGAGCCGCCGGTGCGGGTCGTGAAGTCCTCGTGGCCCAGGGAGAGCAGCCGGTCCGCGAAGAAGCGGAAGTTGCGGGCGGCGCGCGGTATGACGCCCCGGCGGTGCGAGCGCAGAAGCGCGCCGTTATCGGTGGTCTCGACGATCGCCAGCTCTTCGAGGCGCTCTTCCACACCGTCGGCGATGGCGTGGAGGACCCGGGCCCGCTCGGCCGGGGGAGTGGCGGCCCAGCCGGGGAAGGCGGCCTTGGCCGCGGCCACGGCGGCATCGGCCTCGTCGGGTCCGCCGCGGGCGATCCGGGCGAGGAGGTGGCCGTCGATCGGTGAGACATCGGGGAAGGTGTGGGCGGACGCCACGCGCCGGCCGCCGATCCAGTGCCGGGTGTCCACGGCGACACCGGCGATCCGTGCCTCGCCCACAGCTGTGTCCGGCTGTTGGGGCATGTCCCGGCCCTCCATTTCGTTTGACCCCAAACAAGCTAGCCGCGCTGCCGGGCCGGGTCAAGGTCGCCGCGGTGGCCGGGTGCCGCGCCCGGGTGCCGCTCCGACGGGGTGTCCGGGGCGCGTTGAGCCATCCGGGGTGCGGGTCACTGGCGGGAGCGGCGGCCCGAACGTCGCGGGGCGAGATCCCTTCCGTCGAGCAGTTGCCGACGGCGCTCCTCGCCGTGCTCCTCCAGCTGCGCCACGATGGCGCGCAGCCCGTTGGCGAGTCGCAGGCACTCCTCGGGGCTCAACGGGGTGGCGACGAACGCCTCTTCCGCGTTGAACACGGGGAAGAGGCGCTCCATGAGCTCCTCGCCCTCGGGGGTGAGCGAGAGCAGGACGCGCCGCCCGTCCTCCGGGTGGGGCGCGCGGGCCACCAGCCGGCGCGACTCGAGGGTGCGCGCGATCCCGGTCAGCGTCCCCTTGGAGATGCCCGCCTCTTCCGCGACCGACCAGGTCTCGGCCTCGCCCCAGATCCACAGCACCCACAGCACCACGAAGCCGGTCCAGGTCAGGTCGTGCGGGCGCAGCGCGGAGTTCTCCAGGTGCTGGCGGACGGCCGCGGCGGCGCGGTGGATATTGGCGACGGCGGCCATCTGCTCGCGCTGCAACTCGAAGCCGCCGAGTCGTTCCTGGACGGCCTGTTCGGTCTCGGCGTTGGATCGGCGGCGCCCGGGCACGGTGGATCCTCCTCGGCTTCGGGCGGCCAGGGCCGCCGGGTCATTCGGTCGCGCTCAAATGTAGCCCGGGGCGCGCCGGGTGCCGGGTGACGGCCGCGCCCGGAGCTGGACGATGGCCGCGCTCGGGTCTGGGCGGTGGCCGCGTCCGGGTCTGGGCGGTGGCCGCGTCCGGGCCTGGGCGGTGGCCGCGCTCGGACCTGGGCCTGGCCGCGCTCGGGCCGTATCGCGGCGGCTCTTGTGGGCGGCCCGACCGCCTCGTATCGTGTGGCCCCTCTCGTTTGGCGTCAAATAACTCCGCCGCCCCGGGGTCCGGACCGGGACCCCCGGGGCCGGGACAGAGCACGGGGCCAGAGCAGAGCACACCGTCCGGCCCACTTCCAGGGAGCGACCATTGAGCGCCGAGACAGCCGACCGGGTCCACCGGAAGACCGAGGCACTCGCCGCCGAGGGCATCGACGTCGTACGGGTCGCCTATCCCGACATGATCGGCTCCGACCGCAGCCGGGACATCCTGCTGCACCACCTGCCCCACGCGGCCGGTCACGGGCTCGCCTTCAGCCGGGCCGTCTACCACACCGGCGCGCTGGGCGACCACTCGTACATCCCGGGCGGCCTCGAGTCCGGCATGCCGGACTTCCTGGTCCGCCCCGACCTGACCACGCTCGTCGCGCTGCCGTGGGAACCGGGCGTGGCCTGGTGCATCGGCGACGTCCGGGACCCGGCCACCGGACTGCCCGTGCCCGAATCGCCACGGGACCTGCTGCGCCAGGTCATCGGGCGGCTGCTCGACGCGGACCTGACCGCGGTCGTGGGCCCGGAGCTGGAGTACGTCCTGCTCGATCCGGACCCGGAGCCGGCCTCGCGCGTCGGCTGGCGGCGCTACGCCCCGGCCCCGGGCCACGTCTACACGACCGGCCGCAAGGGCGATCCGGACGGGCACCTGCTGCGCACCCTCCGGGCGCTGCACGCCCTCGGGCTCGACGTCAGCGGCGGCAACCGGGAGTTCGACAGCGGCCAGTTCGAGATCAACCTCAGCCACTCCGAGGCGCTGGACGCCGCGGACCGGGCCTTTCGTCTCAAGACCGCGGTCAAGGAACTCGCCCATGCGGAGGGCAGGCTGGCCACGTTCATGGCCAAGCCGTTCAACGACGGAGGGGGTTCGGGGTTCCATGTCCACCTGTCCCTCGTCGACGCGGACGGCCGTAACGTCTTCGACGCGCCCCGGGAGCCCTACGGGCTGTCCGCCTCGGCCCGCCACGCCCTGGCGGGAGTGCTCGCCCACGCCCCCGCGCTCTCCGCGCTCCTCAACCCCACCGTCAACTCGTACAAGCGCTTCGGACCGGACACCGCGGCCCCCTGGCTGATCAACTGGGGCCTGGACAACCGCAACGCCCTGGTGCGCGTCCCGCCCGAGCGCGGTGGCGCCGCCCGCCTGGAGGCGCGGCTCGGCGACGCCACCGCCAACCCCTACCTCGCCGTCGCGGGTCTGCTCGCCGCCGCCCACCTGGGCATCGCCGCCGCCGAGGAGCCCCCGGCGCCGATGACCGGCGAGGGCCGCGACAGGGGCGGGGCGGCCCTGCTGCCGACCGACCTCGGCCGGGCCCTTGACGCCCTGGAAGCCGACGACCAGCTCACCGACGCGCTCGGCAAGCCGTTCGTCGACGCCTTCCTCACCTTCAAACGCGATGAGCTGGCCAGGTTCCGGCGCTACGTCACCGACTGGGAGTTCCGCGAGTACGCCCGGCTCGTCTGAGGTGCCGCCCCTGGCCCGGCCCGCCCTCCTCAGGGCGCCCGGCGGTCTCGGCCGAGGTGCCGGACGAAGAACCTCAGTGTGCTGTCCAGCTCGTAGGCCGGGATCTCCCCGTGGGTACCGGGGTTGGCGTGCAGTGTCTTCTCGGCCGAGGCCAGGGCGTCGAACAGCGCCAGGCTCTGGTCCCGCGGCACCCGCTCGTCGTCCCACTGCACCAGGAACTCCACCGGGACGGTGATCCGCGCGGCGTCCCCGGCCGAGGCCGAGGCCCCGCCCAGGCCCAGCACCGCCGCGCGGACCCGGGGCTCGGCGGCCACGAACGGAACGCCGAGTCCGCAGCCCAGCGAGATCCCCCAGTAGCCCACCGGACCGGCGCCCACGTGATCGAGCCGCCGCACCGCGTCCAGGACCGCCTGCCATTCCGGAACCGTCTGGCGGGCCACGAGCGCCTGGAAGCCGGCGATCAGCGGCGCCGGTTCCGCTCCGGCCGCCACCCGGGCCTGGTTGTCGGTGGCGATCCGGTTGTACTCCTCGTGCGGTGGCCGGTCGCCGTGTCCGGGCACGTCGACCGCCACCGCCGCGAAACCGCACTCGGCCACGAAGCGGTGGGCAAGGGCCAGGATGTCCGGGGCCTTCTTGTGCCGGCCACCGCCGTGGCCCAGCAGGATCAGGGGACGGGCGCCGGCGGCGCCTTCCGGCGTCCACAGCACGCCGGGAATCCCACCGAGGGTGAAGAGCTGTTCGCGGACACCGTCGGACGACGTCTCAGAGGTGAAGCGCATGGCGTCGCAAGCCTTTCGGGATGCCTTCCGCGGGCACTCCCTGGCTAGGCCATGCGGGAGAAGGAGGCCCGACCTGTCACAGTGTTGATCGGTCTCACCTCCTCGGTTCGCGGTGGCGCACGGCGGCACCGAAAATACCACGAGGGGCCGGAGCGGCAAGGACCTGAATCGGCGTTCGGCGAGCGGCCCTTCAACGGTCCCGGGCGGGGTGCTGGCCCTTCAACGGTCCCGGGCGGGGTGCTGGTCGCGCTGGTTCCGTTGGCCGGGGGCGGACAGGGCCGGGATCTCGGGGTGGTCGCGCAGGGCCGCCACGACCGCGCTCACCGCGGCGCGCCGCGTCGTACCGCGGCGCACCGCGATGGCGATGTTGCGGTGCACCGGTGTGCTGAGCCCACGGGTGACGACGGCGTGGTCCGGGGTGATGGCGAGGGCGGGCAGCAGGGCGATCGACCGGCCCGACGCGACGTGTTGCAGCAGCATCAGATAGTTGCTGAACCGGCAGGCCACCCGGGGTTCGAACCCCGACTCGCGGCACAGCCGCACGGTCAGATCCGCCATGTACGACCGCGGTCGGTCACACGCCCATGTCTCCTCCGCGCACGCCGCGAGGTTCACCGTCGTACGGCCGGAGAGCGGGTGGTCGCGCGGCAGCACCAGCACGATCGGGTCGGTTCCCAGCGGGGTGATCTCGAGGTCCGCATCCCACGAGAGACCGGCGTAGTCGGTGGTGGTGACGATGACGTCCGCCTCGCCCGAGCGGAGGGCCGGTCCGCCCTCGTGCGGCTCCAGCTCGATCAGTTCCAGGTGGAGCCGCGGGTGGGTGGTGGCCAGACGTGTCGCCGCCGGGACCGCGAGGGTGTGGATCGCGCTCTGGAACGTCCCGAGCCGGACGGTGCCGATGGGCTCGTCGTTCAGGGCGTGCAGCTCGGCCTCGGCCTCCGCCATCTGGTCCAGGATCTCCCGGCCCCGGCGGGCCAGCAGCACACCGGCCGGGGTCAGCCGCACCCTCCGCCCGGCCCGCTCGATCAGCCGGCACCGGGTCTCGGTCTCCAGGACCGCCAGCTGCTGGGACACCGTCGACGCGCTCAGGTGCAGCGTCTCGGCGACCGCGCGGACGGTGCCCAGGGTTTCCAGCAGGCTGAGCAGCCGCAGCCGGCCCGAGTTGAGCATGTGCGCGATTCTACGGTTGCCGCTGTCCGGTTTCACCGAACAGAACGGTCGGATCTGTGCGATGGACGCGTGCAGCGGCGCGTCCCTACCGTCGGTGGCATGGATCCCGAGACAGCCGGTGGCGCCGTGGAGCGCCACCTCATCCGCTATTCCGGCCGAGCCGCCTTCACCCCCGAGGTCATCACCCGCGCCGCGGGCACCTCGGTGTTCACCGAGAGCGGCCGCGAGCTGCTCGATTTCACCTCCGGCCAGATGAGTGCGATCCTCGGGCACTCACATCCGGAGATCGTCGCCACGGTGCGCGAGCAGGTCGCCCACCTCGATCACCTGCACAGCGGCATGCTCAGCCGCCCGGTCGTCGACCTCGCGCGGCGGCTCGCCGAGACCCTGCCCGACCCCCTCGACAAGGCGTTGCTCCTGACCACCGGGGCGGAGGCGAACGAGGCCGCGGTGCGGATGGCGAAGCTCGTCACCGGCCGCCATGAGATCGTCTCGTTCGCCCGGTCCTGGCACGGCATGACCCAGGCCGCCGCGAACGCCACCTACAGCGCCGGGCGCAAGGGCTACGGGCCCGCCGCGCCGGGCAACTTCGCGCTGCCGGTCCCGGACCGCTTCCACCCCGACATCCTCGGCGCCGAGGGCTCGCTCGACTGGCGCCGCCAGCTCGACCTGGGCTTCGACCTGATCGACGCCCAGTCCGTCGGCAGTCTCGCCGCCTGTCTGGTCGAGCCGGTCCTCAGCTCCGGCGGCGTCATCGAACTCCCGCCGGGCTGTCTCGCCGCCCTGGCCCGGAAGTGCCGGGAGCGGGGCATGCTGCTGATCCTCGACGAGGCCCAGACCGGGCTGTGCCGCACCGGCGACTGGTACGCCTTTGAACACGAGGGCGTCGTCCCGGACATCCTCACGCTGTCCAAGACGCTCGGCGCGGGGCTGCCGCTGGCCGCCGTGCTGACCAGCCCGGAGATCGAGCAGCGGGCGTACGACCGGGGGTTCCTGTTCTTCACCACCCATGTCAGCGACCCGCTTCCGGCGGCCGTCGGCAACACCGTCCTGGACGTCCTGGCCCGCGACCACCTCGACAAGCGGGCGCGTGAACTGGGCACGGCCCTGCGCGGTCAGCTCGACGAGCTCGCCACCCGCCACGATGTCGTCGGGGACGTCCGCGGCCGAGGGCTGCTGCTGGGGATGGAGCTGGTCGGCGACCAGGTGCTGGGCGCCGGTGGCGCCGACCGGCTCGGCGCGGCCGTCACCCGGCGCTGCTTCGAGCTCGGGCTGCACATGAACATCGTCCAGTTGCCCGGCATGGGGGGCATCTTCCGGATCGCGCCCCCGCTGACCGCGAGCGACGACGAGATCGCCCGTGGCGTCGCCATTCTCGACCAGGCGCTGACCGACGCCGTCCGGGACGTCTGACGCCCGTCATGAGTCCGCATGACAGATGTCATGCGGACTCATGACACACCGCACTCCTCCCGGCCCCGCCGCGCCGGGAGCCTGGAAGGCATGGACACCGTCATCGAAACCGCCGATCTGCGGCGGCACTACAAGGGCTTCGAGGCCGTGCGCGGCGTCGACCTCACCGTCGCCCGCGGTGAGCTCTTCGCGCTCCTGGGGACCAACGGGGCCGGTAAGACCTCCACCCTCGAGGTCCTGGAGGGCCAGGCCACCCCCACCTCCGGGACCGTTCGGGTGCTCGGCCGCGACCCGTACCGCGACCGCGCCGCCGTCCGCCCCCGTATCGGGGTGATGCTCCAGGAGGGCGGCTTCCCGACCGAGCTGACGGTCACCGAGACCGCGCGCATGTGGGCGGGGTGCACCAGCGGCGCCCGCCCCGTGGCCGAGGCCCTGGAGCTGACCCGACTGACCCAGCGGCGGGCGGTCCGGGTCAAGCAGCTCTCCGGTGGCGAGCGCCGCCGCCTCGACCTCGCCCTGGCCCTCCTGGGGCGGCCGGAGGTGCTGTTCCTCGACGAGCCGACCACCGGCCTGGACGCGCAGTCCCGCCACGAGACCTGGGAGCTGATCCGCGAGCTCAAGGAACAGGGCACGACGGTGCTGCTCACCACCCACTACCTGGAGGAGGCCGAGCAGCTGGCCGACCGGCTGGCGATCATGCACGGGGGGCGGATCGCCACCTCGGGACGGGTCGCCGACGTGGTCGCCGAACGCCCCTCGCGCATGAGCTTCGAACTGCCCCCGGACTTCTTCCTCGGCGATCTGCCGCCGCTGGCGCCGCTGGGTGTGACCAGGCAGGTGAACACCGGGCGGACGGTCCGGCTGGAGACCGCCGATCTGCAGCGCACCGCGACGGGGCTGCTGCTGTGGGCCCGGGACGAGGACGTGGCGCTGCGCGGACTCGACGCCCGGTCGGCCACGCTGGAGGAGGCGTTCATGGAGATCGCGAAGGGCCTGGAGAGCGAGGGGGCACGATGACGACGTCAGCAGCCCGTACGGGACGGACGCACACGGCCACGCCCACCCGGGTCACCGCCATGGACCGCCTGGCCGCCCTCGGCCGCGCCGAGCTGACGCTGCTGCTGCGCAGCAAGGCGTCCCTGGTCACCGCGGTGGTCCTGCCGAGCGTCATGGCCTTCGCGATGCGCGGTGTGGTCAAGGAGCTGGACCTGAGCGGCACCGGGCTGTCGGTGGCCACCGTCATGCTGCCCGCCGCGCTGGCGATGGCGCTGTTCTTCTCCGTCTACACGAACCTGGTCGGCGTGTATGTGCTGCGCCGCGAGACCCTCGTACTGAAGCGGCTGCGCACCGGCGAGGTGCGCGACTGGGAGATCCTCGTCGGCAACGCCCTCCCGGCGTTCCTGCTGGCGGCCGTGCAGTCGGTGCTGCTGGCGATCGGGATGACCGCGTTCCTGGACGCGGACGCGCCGGCCGCCCCGCATCTGGCGGTGTTCGGCCTGTTCGTCGGCGTGGCGATGCTGGTGGCCGCGGGGGCGCTGACGGCGGCGTTCACCCGGACCGCGGAGAGCGCCCAGCTGACGTTCCTGCCCTTCCTGCTGGTGACCATGGCCGCCTCCGGGGTCTACGCGCCGCGTGAGGTGATGCCGGACCCCATGGCGGACATCGCCGCCTGGCTGCCGTTCTCGCCGGTGATGGACCTGCTGAGGGGCGGCTGGACGGGCGGCCCGGACGGTGTGGACCAGCTCCGGGCGGCGCTGCTCGCGCTGGCCTGGACGGGCCTGGCAGTGTTCGGCGTACGCCGGTGGTTCCGCTGGGGACCGCGGGGTTGAGGACGGCCGGGCCCGAGGTGATGGAGACGATGAGCATGAGCGTGGAGACCTGGGTGGAGCGGCTCGGGGGCCCGGACGGCCCCGAGCGCTACCGCCGCTACACCCTCGCCACCGTCGTCTTCCTCGCCGCCGCCGAGGCGGCGCTGTGGGCGTTCTGGCTCGCCACCTCGGAGCCCGGCACCCTCGGGTCGGCCCTGGTGGCGGCGGCGGGCGCGGTGCACGTCACCGTCCAGGGGCTGCTCGCCCGCGCCGCCCTGCTCCACTACCTCGGCGCCGGACCGCTCCCGGTCCGGCTGGTCGCGCTGTACGTCGCCGCCACCGTGACGATGGCCGCGCTCGGCTGCGCGCTGCTGGCCTCGGACCGGATCGGTGAACGGGACCTGGCGCCGTATCTGGTCTGGCTGCTGATGTTCTACGCTGGCCCGCCGATGCTGGCGCTGCCGCGCCGCCAGGGTGCGGCGCTGGTCGGGGCGGTGCCGGTGGTGGCGCTCGGCGCGGCGGCGGCGTGCGGGCTGTCGGGCGAGCCGCTGGCCCTCGTGATCGGCGCCAGCCTGCTCATGGTTCCGTTCATGGCCACGGCGATACGGGTCTCCGGATGGAGCGTGCGGTTGATCGAGGAGCTGGCCAGGGCGCGGGCGACACAGGCACGCCTCGCCGTGGCGGAGGAGCGGCTGCGCTTCGGCCGCGATCTGCACGATGTGCTGGGCCGCAACCTCGCGGTGGTGGCGTTGAAGAGCGAACTCGCGGTGGAACTGGCGCGGCGGGGCCGGGAGGAGGCGGTGGCCCAGATGGAGGAGGTGCAGCGGATCGCGCAGGAGTCCCAGCGGGAGATCCGCGCGGTGGTGCGCGGCTACCGCACCGCCGATCTGCACGCCGAGCTGGCCGGGGCCCGGTCCGTGCTCGAAGCGGCCGGGATCGACTGCCGGATCGAGAACGGCCCGGCGGCGCGGCTGCCGGCCCGGACGCAGGCGGCGCTCGGCTGGGTGGTCCGCGAGGGAACGACGAACGTCCTCCGCCACGCACAGGGCGCGTCCCGCTGCGAGGTGTCGGTGCGCGCGACGGTCTCGGGCTCGGTGGCACTGCTGATGGAGAACGACGGGGCGGACGCGGACCCCCGGCCGGGCACCGGCAGCGGTCTGCCGGGGCTGCGCGAGCGCCTGGCCGAGGTGGACGGCGCCCTGTCCACCGAACGGCGCCCGGACGGTATCTTCCGCCTGACCGCGCGGATTCCGTGGGAGGCGGCCGAATGATCAGGGTTCTGCTGGCGGACGACGAACACCTCATCCGGGGCGCGCTCGCCTCCCTCCTCGCGCTGGAGGACGACATCACCGTGGTGGCGGAGGCCGGATCGGGTGACGAGGCGCTGGCCATGGGCCGGGCACACCGCCCCGACGTGGCCGTGCTGGACCTGCGGATGCCCGGGCGCGACGGGGTGTCGGTGGCGGCACGACTGCGCGAGGAGGTGCCGGAGTGCGCCTCGATGATCGTCACCAGCCACGCCGGGGCCGGGGCGCTGAAACAGGCGCTGGCGGCGGGTGTGCGCGGCTTCGTACCGAAGACGGTGTCCGCGCGGCGGCTGGCGGAGATCATCCGTACGGTGCACACGGACGGCCGCTACGTGGACCACGAACTGGCGGCGGACGCGATCGCCGCGGGCGAGTCGCCCCTCACTCCCCGCGAGGCGGAGATGCTGTCCCTGGCCGAGGACGGGGCACCGGTGGCGGAGATCGCGTCCCGCGCCGCGCTGTCGCCCGGCACCGTGCGCAACTACCTGTCCGCCGCCGCGGCCAAACTCGGCGCGGAGAACCGCCACGTGGCGGCGCGGATCGCCCGCGAGCGCGGATGGCTGTAGGGGGTTTCCGCCAGCGGCCGCCAGTGTCGTCAACGGTCGCCGGTGTCGTCAGCGGTCGTGGCGGTCGTAGCGGTCGTGGCGGTCGCCAGTGGTCGCGCCGGTCGCCAGTGGTCGCGCCGGTCGTCGGTGATCGTGGCGGTCGTCAGTGGTCGGCGGCAGCCGTCGGCGGGCGGTCAGCGCGGGCGCCGGTGTCGGCCGACGAGGAGCGCCCCACCGCTCAGGAGAAGCGCCGCCGCGCCCGCGGTCACCCACGCGGCGGCCGTGTCGGCGGGCCGGGACTCCGCCCGGGCGCGGGGAGCCGGAGGGGTTGGCCGCGGGCGACGGCCGGGCCGAGCCGGTGGCCGTGGCGGCCTTGACGATGAGGTCGGTGACCGCCTGGGGGTGGGCGATCATGGCCACGTGGGAGGAGTTGATCTCCACGGTGTGCGCGTGGGCGCGCCTGGCCTCGAAGCGCTCCTGCCGGGGGTTGATGGTCTTGTCCTGCCGGGCGACGAGGAACCAGGACGGGATCTGCCTCCGCGGTGGCCGGGGCAAGGCCCGCGGGACCCGCGTGACGGGGCCGCGCGGCGGCGTCCGACCGGGTGAGGACGCTGATCGGGACGGCTGGTCCAGATGGTTGACCCGGATGGCCGATCCATCGCCGAAGCCACCGGGGTGGCGCCCTCGACAACGATTCCCACGACCTGCGCGCGTCGTCCTTGTACGGCCTTTGCCTCGAGTTCGCCGGGCATTGGCCTGAGCTTGTTTGCAGGAAATGGACCACATCACCTTCTTGGTGGCGGTCGTCATCGTCACGGCCCTCGCCTTCGACTTCACCAACGGATTCCATGACACGGCCAACGCGATGGCGACCTCCACAAGAAGCGGGCGCGCGTGGAGGCCATGCGCAGTGTGCTCGCCCGTTTCGACTACACCGACAAAAACGAGGAGGTCGTCGGCACCCCCGATCCGCGCGTCGTGGGCGCGGCGGCGGGCCTGCTGGAGGAGGGCGAGGACGACACGGACGACGCCACCGACGGCCCCACGAGCGGACCCGCCGGCGACGACGGGCGCTGACGGGCACACCGCCGTTCACCGGTGGCGGCGCCGGACGTACAGGCGACGGCCCTCCGGGCCGGTCCACTCCAGCCGCACGACACCGGGTACGGCGGCGTCGGCGACGCGTGACGGGTCGGACCAGTAGCCGAAGTTCGGGTTGCGGAAGAACGTGGCCCACAGGCGGCCGCCGTGGTCCACGAAGGCGTTGTTGTGGCCGGCGCCGACCCCCGCGGTCCACCGCGGGGAGTACGGCCCCTCGAAGGTGTCCGAGACGGCGATGACGGCGTCGTAGTGGTACTGCGCACGGCCCGGACCGGGTGGGTCGTAGGCGTAGCGGGTGCCGCCGTCGGGACGGACCGACATCCGGTTCCACGCGGCCTGGAGGAGGTAGTACGCGCCCTCGTGCCGGAACACGTACGCACCCTCGAGATACGGCTCGGGGGAGTAGGGCCGCTGCCGGAACGCCGGGAGGTGGCTGGTCGGGACGATGTCCTCCATGTCGTCCCGGAGCGTCGCGTACAGGTCGTTGTGCAGGACGAGCCGCGCGTCGTCGCCCTCGGTGAAGAGGCTGCCGTCGATGTGGTGGTACGCGCCCGGCTCGATGAACTCCGGCCCCCCGATGAGCGGTTCGCCGAAGGGCTTGTCGAGGTTCCCCCCGATGAGCCGGTACGGGCCCTCGACACCGCCCTCGCTCACCAGCAGGAACGAACCGACCTTCCGGGAGTGGTCGCCCATGCAGGCGACGATGTACCACGTGCCGCGGAAGTGGTGCAGCTCCGGGGCCCAGACCTGGCCGCGCTTACCGAACCGCTCGTCGTACCAGTACTCCTGCCAGGGCGCGACGACGGTGCGTCCGGGCCGGTTCTCGCCGACGAACTCGGGCGACCACACCTTGCCCCGCTCGGCGCCGGGCCGGATGCCGGTCGTGTCGGCCAGCCTCCACGGCCCGCGCAGGGACGGGGCCACCCATACGAAGATGCCGTCGTTCCACGGGGCGGCGGCGGTGAGTCCGGGCACGCGGGTGGTGCCCGTGGCCACGTAGACCGGACGGCCGTCCACGATGAAGCAGTTGACGTAGGTGTCCCGCATCCAGACCAGGCCGCGCGCCCGGTCGCGGGGACGCGGTTCGAGCGGGAGGATGAAGGAGTTGTCCTCGCGCGGCCATAGGTCCGGCCGGGTGTCCGCGAGGCCGTAGGGCTCGGGTTCGGGCCAGTTCGAGGGGTAGCGCCGCATCGCGGCGGCCCCTGGGGGCGACGCCTGGGCAGCGGCCGCGGGAAGCCCCGCCGCCACCCCCAGCGACCCCGCGACTCCGGCCAGCAGTGTGCGTCTGTGGAGGGGCGAGCTGTTCTCGGAGCTGGTTGGCATGAACACAGCATGCGAAGCCCCGCCGATTTTCGTCAAGAGCCAGGAAAAAAGATGACGCGGCGCGGATCGGGGTACCCGCCGAGGGGCGCCCGGAGGGCCCGGACGCTCCGCCCGGAAGGCGGTGGCTCATGGATCCGCCCCGTGACCGCGCGCACGGCACCGTGACCCAGCGGCTGATCGGTGATCACCTGTTGTCCGGCCGGATGGAGCCGGGGGAGGAGATCGCCCTGCGGGTGGACCAGACGCTGACGCAGGATGCCACCGGCACGCTGGTGATGCAGGAGCTGGAAGCGCTCGCCCTGGACCGGGTCCGTACGGAGGCCAGCGTCCAGTACGTCGACCACAACATCCTCCAGGCCGACGAGCGCAACGCCGAGGACCACCTCTTCCTGCGCTCGGCCGCCCGCCGGTTCGGCCTGTGGTTCTCCAAACCCGGCAACGGCGTCTCCCACCCGACCCATATGCACCACTTCGGCGCCCCCGGCAAGACCCTGGCCGGTTCGGACTCGCACACCTGCGCAGGCGGCTCCCTGGGCATGCTGGCGATCGGCACCGGCGGCCTGGAAGTGGCGCTCGCCATGGCCGGACGGCCGCTCCACCTCACCATGCCGGAGGTCTGGGGCATCCGGCTGACCGGGGAACCGCCCCCGTGGGTCAGCGCCAAGGACGTGATCCTGGAGCTGCTGCGCCGTCACGGGGTGCAGGGAGGCGTCCATCGTGTGCTGGAGTACCACGGCCCCGGTCTGGCCTCCCTGACCGCGATGGACCGGCACGTCATCGCGAACATGGGGGCGGAACTCGGCGCCACCACCACCGTCTTCCCCTCGGACGGGGCGGTGCGCGACTTCCTCGACGGGGTGGGGCGCGGCGATGACTTCGTCGAGATCACCGCGGAGGAGGACGCGTCCTACGACCTCGACGAGGAGATCGACCTGTCGTCGCTGGAACCCCTCATCGCACGGCCCACGTCCCCGGGCAACGTCATGCCGGTCAGGGAAGCCGCCGGAGAGCCCATCGCCCAGGCCGTCATCGGCTCCTCCGCCAACCCCGGGTTCCGCGACTTCGCCGTCCCGGCCGCCATGGTGGCCGGACGGCAGGTCCCGGCCGGGGTGAGCTTCGACATCAACCCGACGTCCCGCGAGATCCTCCAGGACCTGACGCGCCGCGGCGCCACGTTCGACCTGATCGCCGCCGGTGCCCGCATCCACCAGTCGGGCTGTCTCGGCTGCATCGGCATGGGACAGGCGCCGGCCTCGGGAAGCAATTCCCTGCGCACCTTCCCGCGCAACTTCCCCGGCCGCTCCGGCACCGCGGACGACGCGGTGTGGCTGTGCTCACCGGAGACCGCCACGGCCTCCGCGCTGACCGGTGCCATCGTGGACCCGCGCGACTGGGCCGAGCGCGTCTCGGCGGCGGCCCCACCCGCGCCGGAGGCGCCCGACCCGCCCTCGAACAACGACGCCATGCTGGAACCACCGCTGCCGCCCGACGAGGCCGCGCGCGTCCAGCTGGAGCGCGGCCCCAACATCTCCGCACTGCCGGAGCTGGATCCGCTGCCCGACAGCATTCACGGCCCCGTGCTCCTCAAGGCCGGTGACGACGTCTCGACCGACGAGATCTCCCCGGCCGGGGCGGACGCCCTGCCCTACCGCTCCAACATCCCCAAGCTGGCGGGATTCACCCTCATCCGGCTGGACCCCGACTACCCCCGGCGCGCCGAGGCGGTCCGCGAGGACACCGGGCACCTCATCGTCGCCGGTGCGAACTACGGACAGGGCTCGTCCCGCGAACACGCCGCCATCGCGCCGCGCTACCTCGGACTGCGGGCCGTCATCGCCAAGTCCTACGCCCGCATCCACTGGCAGAACCTGGTCAACTTCGGTGTACTGCCCCTTGAATTCGCGGATCCCGCGGACTACGACCGGATCGAGCCCGACGACCGGCTGCATGTGTCCGGACTGCGTGCGGCCCTCTCCGCGGGAGGTGACCCGGCGCTTCGCGTCCGCAACGCGACCCGGGACGAGGAGTACACCGTCCGCCACCGCCTCTCGCCCCGGCAGCGGGAAGCGGTGCTCGCGGGCGGTGTCATCCCGGCCCTCGCACACTGAGGTGAGTGCTATGACACTGAGTGACGGAACGTATCGGATAGGCCCGCCGGACGCCCGACTGCTGATCAGGACCAGCCGTACCGGGCTCGGCCGGAGGGCGGGGCACGATCTGACGCTCGAGGCCACCCGGTGGTCTGGGGACATGGCGGTGGTGGCCGACGCCCCCGAGCAGTCGTCGGTGAGCGTGACGGTCGAGACGGACTCGCTGGACGTCCGGGAGGGGACCGGCGGGCTGAAGCCCCTCACCGACGGCGACCGGGCCGACATCAAACGGACGCTGGAGGGCAAGGGGCAGCTGCACACCGCGGAGTACCCCACGATCACCTTCCGCTCCACCCACATCACCGGTACGCCCCAGTCCTTCGAGGTCACAGGCGACCTCACCATCAGGGGCCGGACCCACCCGGTGACGGTGCGCGGGAGCGCCGATCCCGACGGGACGCTGCGCGGCTCGGCGACCTTCACCCAGTCCACCTGGGGGATCAAGCCGTACACCGCGTTCCTGGGCGCGCTGAAGCTGGCCGACGAGGTCCGGGTGGAGTTCGTGTGTCCCGGCGTGGCGGGCCGTTGAGGGGCCGCCACGCCGGGGGTGCCGCTAGCCGTCGGTCCCGGACGCGTCCTGGCAGCTCTTCGCGCCCTTGCACCGCTGGAGGGCGGTGAGGGTGCGATGCAGGGCGGCCCGCTGGCCGGCCGAGAGGGACGCCGCCCGGTTGGTCAGCTGCTCGGGGTCGGAGTCCAGTGAGTAGAACTCCCGCTGCCCGTCGGCGTATTCGACGTAGAGGGAGTCATCGGTGCGCATCGCCGCGTAGGTCGGCGGGTCGCCGCTCTCCTTGGGCGCCGCGTCGGGATCGTCCTTCTTGGACACCGCGTGATGGTGCTCGACCAGGACGGCATCGCGCCACTCGTCCTCCGTCCGGCCGTGCATCAGATCGTTGAGGCTGCGTCCGTCCACGGTAGACGGCGGATCCACGCCCGCGAGGTCGAGGAAGGTCGGGTTGATGTCGACGTTCTCGGCCAGCTGGGACACCTTCTCACCGGCCGGAACACCGGGGCCGGTGACCATCAACGGAACGTTGACGTCGGTGTCGTACGCGGTCTGCTTCCCGGGACGGAGCCGGTGTTCGCCCATGTGGAAGCCGTTGTCCGAGCCGAACACGATATAGGTGTCGTCCGCCAGGCCCTTCTCCTCCAGCGTCTTCTCCAGCTGACCGATCATGTCGTCGACCGCCTGGACCGAGCGCACGCGCTTGGCGAACCTCCGGTCGATCTCCTTCTTGTCCTTCGACGTCAGCGGCGACAAGATGCTCTGCCACTTCGGCGCGTTACGGGTCGCCTTGTCGTAGGCGTCGGTCCGCGGGGCCTTGAGCCCGGGGAACGTGTCCTCGTCACGCGGCGCGGGCGTGGCGGGGCCGTGCGGTGCGAACGTGGCCACCTCCAGCATGAACGGCTTCTTCTCCGCCGCCGAGGAGCCGATGAAGGACGTGGCCTTCTTCGACAGGACGTCGGTCAGATAGTCCTCGGGAGCCTTCCCGTAGGGCACGACCTCGCCGTTCTCGTTCAGCTCGTAGTCGTACTCCCGGTAGCCGTCCCCGGCGACGTCCCACTCGTCCCAGCCGGAGGGGACGTAGGGCTTGTCGGTGCCGTTCTTGTCGCCCGGCTGGTATCCGTTGAGGTACTTGCCCATGAATCCGGTGCGGTAGCCGGCGCGCTGCAGCGCGGGTCCGAAGGTCTTCTCCTCGTTGCGGTTCTTCATGAAGGCGCGGTAGCCACCGTCGTCGCCGCTGTTGGTGAAGACACCGGTGTTGTGCGGGTACTGCCCGGTGAGGAGGGACGTGCGCGAGGGGCAGCACAGCGAGTCGGTGGCGAAGAAGCCGGTGAACGTCGTCCCCTCCTTCCGCATCCGCTGCACGTGCGGCATGTACTCCACGAGATTCCACGCCAGGTCGTCGGTGAGGACGTACACGATGTTGGGCTTGGTGCCGGAACGCGAGGCGTCGGTGTCGGAGGAGGCACCTTCGGCCGCCGTGTTCACCACTCTGGAACACGAGGCCAGCAACGCGACGGCCAGGGCCGCACACAAGGCGGCGAGGACACGTGGACGGCGACTGCCGAACATGGCGCAACCTCCTACGAGTTGTGCGTCTTGGTCGCCGGGAACCGTAGGAGACGGCCTTGTGTGATTCTTGTGAGGCACCGGCGCCCCGGGCCATGAGCGGCCCGGGGCGCCCGCCGTGAGCTTGTCCGCCCGGCGCCGCGGGGCCGTCGGCTACGGGGTGGCGGCGTGCTGTTTGACGAGTTCGTAGCTGCGCAGCCGGGCGGCCAGGGCGTAGACCGGTGTGACCAGCATCAGCTCCTCCGCGCCGGTCGCCTTCGCCACCTCCGTCAGACGCCGCAGGACGGTCTCGGGCGTGCCGTACGCCTGATGGGCCCCGAACGCCGCGACGCCCGCCCGCTCCTCCGCGGTGAAGGGGTGTGCCGACGCTTCTTCGGGCGAGGGGAACGGGACCTCGCTGTGCCCCTTGAGGAGCCCCGCCTTGACGACGTTCATCGGTCCCGCCAGCCACCTGGCCTCGTCCTCGGTCTCGGCGCAGATGGTTTCCACGCACACCAGCACCCGGGGGCTCGCGCACCAGGGGGACGGGGAGAAGTGCGCACGGTAGTGGTCGAGCGCGGCGAGGGTGTTGTCGGGGCGGATGTGATGGGCGAAGGCGAGGGGCAGGCCGAGCCGCGCGGCGAGCGCCGCACCGGCGTCGCTGGAGGCCAGCAGCCACGGCTCCGGGAGCGTGCCGAGGGCGACCTCCTCGACCAGGAACCGCAGCGTGGCCGCCACGTCGTCCCGGTACGCGTCATCCGTCGTCGGACCGGCGCCGCGCCGCAGCGCCCGGGCCGTGGCCTCGTCGAAGGTGCCGGGACCGCGGCCGATGCCCAGGTCGATCCGGTCGGGGTGCAGCGCGGCGAGGGTGCCGAACTGCTCCGCCAGCATGACGGGGGCGTGGTTGGGGGCCAGGACACCTCCGGAGCCCAGGCGGATGGCCGAGGTCGACGCGGCCGCGTGGGCGGTCAGGACCACGGGCGGGAAGGCGCCGATGGCGGGGGAGTGGTGGTGCTCGGCGTACCAGAGTCGGCGGTAGCCGAGGGCGTCGAGACGCTGGGCGAAGGCGGTGGTGTCACGTAGCGTGTCCACGGCTCGCGTACCAGCTTGGACCATGGCGACTTCCAGCGCGGAGAGCGGCACATCGATCATGCTGTGAGCATACGGAGTGCGGCTGGGGTGAGGCAGCCGTTCCCCGACCTCCGGGTGTTCGGAACCGCGGTGGCCAGGGTATGCGTTGACGGTTTGGCCCACGAAAGAGGAGCGAGACCGCATGGCTGCCACACTGGACGAGATCACCCGCACCTGGCTTCACGAGCCCCGGTTCTGGCAGGTGGCCACGCTGAACCCGGACGGCTCGCCGCAGTTGACGCCGATGTGGGCCGATCTGGAGGACGGCCTGGTGGTGATCAACACCTCGGCGGGCCGGGTCAAGGAGGAGAACCTCCGGCGCGACCCCCGCGTGTCGCTGTGCTGCATGGACACCGAGGACCCGTATCACCGGGTGGAGATCCGGGGCCGCGCCGTCCGCTTCGTCGAGGGGGATCCGGCCGTACGGGTGATGGACCGTCTCGCGCGGAAGTACCTGGGCACGGAGACGTTCCCCTGGCTGGCCCCCGGCGAGGTGCGGGTGGCGGTCTACATCGAGCCGGACCACGTCCACCGGGTCGTCGGCGTGGAGAAGTTCCGGCCCGGAGTGCTGCCGGACGCGTGAGGACGCCGTTCCGGCACGGGGGCAGGACACGGGGGAGGAGCGCGGGGTGGACGAGGAGCGACACCAGGGCGACGGCGAGGACGGTGGCCCCGTCGGCGACCCGCTGACCGGCGCCGTCCGGGGCGTGCTGGGCTGGGCCACGGACGACATACCGCGGTTCGTGAACCTCGTGGTATGGCTGTACCGGGCCGTGGACCGCACCGCGACCTCCCCCGAGGAGGCCCACGCGGAAGTGGCGGCCCTGGGCCTGGACCGACCGGACCTCGCGCCGCTGTGCGAACTGCTGACCGGGCTCAGGTCGGGCGAGGGCGACCCCCGGGCACTGGCCGAGGGCGCCCGCCGCGCCGCGGACGCCGCCCGGCGGGCCCTGCGGCGGCTGCCCGCGCACGTCCCCGAACGGGCCCGTCTCGCCAAGCTGCACGCCATCCTGCTGGTGTGGGCCAACTTCCTGGTGCCCGGCACGATGGACTTCGACGAGGTGGACGAGGCCATGCCGGAGCCGGGGCCGCACCCCGACGACCGCTCCGGCGGCCCGGAGCACGTCGGCCTGGAGCAGCTGCTGGCCACTTTGGTCGATGCCGTACGGGTGTCCCAGACGGGCGATCTCGCCCATCTGGAGGCCGGCGCCGCCCGGCTCCGCGAGATCGCCTCCACGCTGTCCGCGGACAGCGAGAAGGCCGCGGCCGCCCGCAGCGCCCTGGCCATCGGCATGGTCGGGCGCCTCCATGAGGCGGCGACGCTCGGGGGCGGCCTCCGGACCGCCGACGCCGCCCTGGCGATGGCCAGGGAACTGCGCGCTCACGACCGCGAGGGCTCGGTGTCGGCCACGGGCACGCTCAACATGGTGGTGTTCGCCGCCCAGCAGGAGCTGGGCCTGGCCCGCCGCAGCGGGGACCTCGGCGCGCTGCCGCGCCTGGTCGTGGAGTTGACCGGTCTGTACGCCCTCCTGCCGCCCGACCAGGAGAACCGCTTCGCCCTCGCCGCCACCCTGGCCGAGGTCCATCGGGAACAGGCGGCCCGTACCCAGGATCCGGAGGAACTCCGCGCCGCGGCCTGGTATCTGAGGGAGGTGGTGGAGACCGACCCACGGGGGATCGCCCCCATGCTCGCACCGTACTTTCCCGCCCTGCGCGCCTCCGCGCTGACCCAGCTGATCATGGCCGAGCCCAGCCGGGACGCCGCGGACGAGGCCATCGCGGAGGTCCACCGGGTCCTTGACGGGCCGCAGCCCTCCCCCCACAACGGACTCCGGCTGCGGTACCAGCTCGGCCGGGCCCTGCTGTACGCGGCCCGTCACCTCGACGACCCGGACCTGCTCGACCAGTGCGTCACCGAGCTGTCCCGGGCCCGTGAGCTGATCGCCCGGGGAGACGGCCTGCCGCACACCGCCGACGCCCTCACCCAGCTCTCCGAGGCCCACTGGCTGCGCGGCGGGCGCGGCGGACCGCGCGCCGCCGCAGACCGCGAGGCCGCCCTGGCCGCCAGAGGCGAGGCACTGGCCAGGCTGTCCGCCGACGTGCTGCTCCAACTGGGCTCCGAGCACGGCCTGTCCGTGGCCCGCTTCGCGTCGGCACAGGCGCTGTGGCTGGCCTACTGGACCACCGTGTCCGGACGCCCGGCCGAGGCGGTGGACGCGCTGGAACGGGGCCGGGCGCTGGTGCTGCGGTCCGCCGCCGCGTCCCGTGGCATTCCCGAACTCCTCGAAGCCCGCGGACACCCGGAGCTGGCCCGGCAGTGGCGCGCCGAGGTCGCCCCGGACCCGCTCCAGCCCGACGGTGCGGACGGGCTGCCGGGCCAGGCCACCGGGCCGCAGATCCCGGGCAGCCTGCGCCGCAGGGCCCTCGAGGCGCTGGGCGCGGGCAGCGGCGCGGACGCCTCGAACCTGCTCGGCCGGCCGGACCCGCGGGCGCTGAGGGCCGGGCTCACCGCCGCGGGCGTCGACGCGCTCGTCCACCTCGTCCCCGGGCAGCACCCCGGCATGCCCGGCTTCGCCCTGATCCTCCGCCCCGGCGCCGACCAGGCCCGGCCCGCCGTCCTGAAGCTGCCGCTGCTGACCCCCGGCAGCCCGCCGCTGGAGCGCTATCTGGACGCCACCGCCCGGCGTTCCGGGGCGGCCGTCGCCACCGCCGACCCGGGACGGCGGACGGAGTGGGACGGGCGGTGGGAAGCGGCGTTGGGCGAGCTGTGCGACTGGGCCTGGCCCGCCGCGATGGGCCCGGTCCTGGCCGCCGTGGGCCCGCTCCACCGGCCGCCGCGGATCGTGCTGGTGCCGTGCGGGCCACTCGGCGCCGTCGCCTGGCACGCGGCCCGCACCCCGTACGGGAGCGACGGGCGCGAGCACCGGTACGCCTGCGAGGAAGCGGTGCTCAGCTACGCCCCCTCCGGCGCCGAGTTCCTGCGGGCCGCGGCCCGGAAGCGGCTGCCCACCACCGCCGGGCAGATCCTGGTCGCCGACCCCGAACTCAGCCTGGTGTGGGCCGAGATCGAGGCGGAGGCGCTGCACACGGCCTGCTACCCCGACGGCCTCCGCTACGGCGAGTTCTCCACGGCCGACGTCGGCGACGCGCCGGGGACACCCGAGGACATCCTCGCCGCGCTGCCCGGCGGCGGCTCACCGGTGGCCGTTCTGCACATCTCCTGCCACGCCCTGGCCGGTCCGGATCCCACGCGCTCGGCCCTCTGGCTCGCCGCCCCGCCGGCCGGTCCTGAGGACGCCGGACGCCTGACCGTGGCCCGCATCCTGGACGGCGCCGTCGGTGAACAGCCGGGCACCGCAGGCCCGTTGGTGGTGCTCAGCGCCTGCGAGACGGACCTGAGCACC
Source organism: Streptomyces sabulosicollis (assembly GCF_016103465.1). Classification (GTDB taxonomy): domain Bacteria; phylum Actinomycetota; class Actinomycetes; order Streptomycetales; family Streptomycetaceae; genus Streptomyces; species Streptomyces sabulosicollis. Next base: position 4,755 of record NZ_JAEEAP010000029.1, on the reverse strand, counting down.
CGCGACCACGACGAGGCCCTGACCCTGTCCACCGCCCTGGTCGCCCGTGGCGCGGCCGATGTCATCGGCTCGCGCTGGGCCGTGAACGACGCCCCGACGGCCCTGATGATGGCCGTCTTCCACGACTTCGTCACCACCCACGGCCTCGCCCCGGTGGACGCCCTGCGCGCGGCCCAGCTCTGGATGCTCGACCCGCGCCGCGAGCCCCCGCCCACCCTGCGCGGCGAACTCCGCGGCGAAGCCACCCGCACCGACCTCGACCAGATCCACCTCTGGGCCGCCTTCACCCACCAGGGCAACCCGGCGGGGCGGGACATCCACTGATCCCGCCTCCGCGCCCTGCTCCCTCCGGCCGGAAGGACACGGCACGCGGAGGAGCCGGAGGGAGCAGGGCTATCCGAGGACCAGCGGGAGCTTCGCGGCCAGTGGCCCCAGGTCGGCCCGCTCGGCGTCGGTCGGGGCCCGTCGTCCGGTGCCGACCAGCAGCGCGTCCCGATCGGACCACGCCGCGGGGAACGCCGCCCCGGCGATCCGCTCCAGCATCTCGCGTGCCCCGGCGAGGCTCTCGGCGGGAGGTTCCGCCACGCCCGGGAGGTGGGCGATCAGGTCGAGATGGTGCAGGGTCCACTCCATGACGTACGCGGAGAGGTAGTCGCCCGCGGTGAGCACCACATCGCGGGTGCCGACCCGGAGGCCCGGGTCGGCGAGCGCGGCCGCGCGCCCGGCGGCGGAGCCGACGTCGTCCAGGTGGAACTTCAGCAGCCCCGGGTCCTGGTAGGCGGCTGCCAGCCGGACGATCAGCGCGTCGAGCGGGTCGTCACCGGCCGGCGGGGTGTCGGCCACCTCCCAGTAGGTCACCGCGTCGCGCGTCGGTTCGGCGTCGGCGGGGGTCACCAGGGTGATCAGGACGTCCTGGGCGTCGATGACCAGGTGGCACACCAGGTCCCGTACGAGCCACCCGGCACAGCCGGAGGGCCGGGCGAAGTCCTCGTCCGGGAGCTCGGCGACCGCCGTGCGCAACGCCGTCCACGAGTGTGAGAAGAGATCCACGGCCGCAAGCTAGCAGCGCGCGGCCCGCCCGGCGAACGATTTCCTCCCCGCCCGGGAACGCCGAACTCGGGCCGGTGAACGGGGGATCGGTGGGGCACCGATGCCGTGAGGGTCCTTCTGACGGGTCTTCGTGGAGGAAGGACCCTGGCCCCGGCCGGTCAGGTGTCGTAGTGGCGGACGTCGTCGAGGTATTCGCGCGCCCGCTCCCGGACCAGCGGGGGCAGTTCCCCCGCGGCCAGATCCGCGAAGGTGGTCTTCTCCAGCACCTGCCGCAGACTCGCCCGCACCGCGCGCCACACATCCGGGAGCACCGCGGCCGCTCCGGGGTACTCGAGACCGCTGAGGCCCACGTCCCGCACGTTGGCCAGCGGGCCGTCGATGGCGCGGATCGCGTCGGCGAGGGTGATCTCCTTGGCCGGGCGCGCCAGGAGATATCCGCCCTCCGGACCCCGCACACTGCGCACCAGGTGGGCCAGGCGCAGCTCGCGCAGGATGCCGAAGAGGAAACGCAGGGGAATGTCCTGCCGGGTCGCCACCTGCTCGGCGGTCAGGGGCGAGCCCTCCGCGGCCGCCAGTTCGGCCATCGCCCGGACGGCATAGTCCGACTTGGCTGTGATCCGCACCAGGGCAACTTATCACGCACGTCCGTTTCATGGGCCGGGGCCCCAAACCACCGGCTTGGGTATCCACGCTGGTGGGCGGCCAAGGACGGCTCGTTGTTCGCCATGAGTTCACCAAGTTCATTGAATTGGTGAACTTAGATGGCTACGGTACCGGTTGCGTGAGCGGGGGCATCGGTTCTGCTCCGCCGCCGGTTCCGGGGAAGCAGGAGGTATCACATGGCATCGCCAGAGCCGTGTAGCACGTCACGGCCGGGTACGACGACCGTCGCCGTCGTGGGGGCGGGGGCCGCCGGCGCGCTGGTGGCGATCCAGCTCTGCGAGACCGCGGCACGCCGCCGCGTCCCGTTCGCACTCCTGCTGATCGACCCGGCCCCGGAGGCCGGCCGCGGCACCGCCTACGCCACCCTCGACCCGCGCCACCGCCTCAATGTGCCGGCGGGCAGGATGAGCTGCTACCCCGACGATCCCGGGCACTTCGTGCGGTGGCTGTGCCACCACGGCGAACCGGGCGTGCGCGGCGGCGACTTCGCGGAGCGCTACCGCTACGGCGCCTACCTCGCCGACACCCTCGGCCGGGCCATCATGGCGGCCCAGGGCGTCGTCACCGTCCGCCGACTGCGCACCCGGGCCACCGGCTGCCACTGGACCACCCGCCCCGGCGGGGAACCGCCTGCCCGGCTGGAACTCGCCGACGGCCGTACCGTCGAGGCGCACCGCGTGGTGCTGGCCACCGGGCCGTCCCCCGCCACCGCCGCCTGGGCCCCCGATGCCCTGCGGGGCAACGACCGCTTCATCACCGACCCCTGGGCGCCGGGCGCCCTGGACGCCGCCCTCCAGGACGGGCGGAAGGAGGACGTACTCCTCGTCGGCACCGGGCTGACCGCGGTGGACGTCGCCATGACGCTCGACCGCCCCGGCCGCACGGTGCACACCGTCTCCCGTGGCGGAAGGCTGCCGCAGGCACACGCGGTGGACCCGCTGCCCGCCGCCACGTGCGCGACGCCACTGCGCGGGCTGTCCCTGGCCGCGCTGCGGGCCGCCGTGCGTCGGCACATCGGCCGTGTGATGCGCACCCACGGCGACTGGCGGCCGGCGGTGGACGGGCTGCGCCCGGTCACGGCCGAGATCTGGGCGTCGATGTCCACCGCGGAGCGAGCCGAGTTCGTGGAGCGGGACGGCTCCCTGTGGAACACCCACCGCCACCGCATGTCCCCGGCCACCGCCGAGGCGGTCGGGCGCATGCGCCGCACCCGGCGGATGCGGACGTACCAGGGGCGGGTGGCCGCCGCCTCGACCCGGCCCGACGGTTCCCTGACCGTGTCCCTCACCACCGCCGACGGACCGCGCACGCTGCCCGTGGGCTGGGTGGTGGACTGTACCGGGCCGGGCCTGCGGCTCTCCGGCACGGCCGACCCGCTGTGGCGGAGCCTGCTCGACCAGGGCGCCGCGATGCCCGGCCCGCTCGGCATGGGCGTCGCCACCGACCACGGACGGCTGCGCGGCGCCGACGGCGGCACCGCACGCGCCCTGTGGACCCTGGGCGCGCCCCGCCGCGGCGAGTTGTGGGAGACCACCGCCATCCCGGAGATCCGCGCACAGGCCGCCGCCATCGCCGAGGCCGTCCTCGACCCGTGGACCGGCTGCTGAAGGTCCGGACCGGGGCCGCCCAGGCGCTCCGCCGCTCCGTGGCGCTCGACCCCGGATTCGCCCTCGGCCACGCCGCGCTCGCCCTCATCGGCCATGAGTGCGGGGCCGACGTGGACGTCCCGCGCGCCCTGGCCGACGCCCGGCGCGCGGTGCGCGAGCGGGCCGGCGACTACGAGCGCTCGTTCGTGGACGTCGTCTCCCGCCGCGTCCCGCGCACCTCCGCGGACGGCGACGCCGCCCTCCTGCGCCACCTGGAGGAGTACCCGGGCGACGCGCTGGCGCTCGCCGTCGCCGTGCCCACCATCACCTTCTCCGGTCTGCGCGATCTCGACGGCACCACCGCGCTCGGCGTGGTCGAGCGGACCGCCCCGGCGCACGGGGGAGGCTGGTTCCACACCTCCCTGCTCGCCTTCATGCGCCAGGAGCAGGGGCGTTTCGACGAGGCCGGAGCCCTGGCCGAGCGGGCTCTGGCCGCCGAACCCGCCTCCGGCCACGCCATGCACGCCCTCGCCCATGTGCACTACGAGTCCGGCCACCACCAGGCGGGCCGCGAGCGGCTCGAACGCTGGCTGGCCCACCAGGGCCGCGGCGGAACACACCGCGCCCACTTCTCCTGGCACGCCGCCCTGCACGAACTCGCCCTCGAGGACACGGCGGCGGTCCGCCGCCGGTGGGCGGAGCAATTGTCGCCGGGGAAGGTGGACGGGGTCCGCGCCCTGGTCGACTCCGGCTCGCTGCTGTGGCGCGCCCGGCTGGCGGGCGCGTGGCAGGGGCCGTTCCCGATCGGCGACGTCCTGGACACGGCGCCCGCGGACGTCCTGGAGCGTCCGGCCACCGCGTTCGTCGCCCTCCACTCCGCCATCGCCCTCACCGCCGCGGACGACCTGCCGGGACTGCGGCGGCTGCGGGTCCACGCCCTGCGCGCGGATGAGGTGCAGCGCGGTGTCATCGCCCCGCTGTGCGCGGCGTTCGAGGACATCCTGGAGGAGCGCTGGACGGACGCGGCACGCGGATTGGAGCGCCTCCTGCCACGGCTCCCCGGTGTGGGCGGCAGCGCCGCGCAGCGCGAGGTCGTGGAGGAGGCCCTGCTGTACGCGCTCGTGTCCGCGGGGCGCTGCGAGGCGGCCCGGGACCGCCTGGAGGAGCGGCTGGACCGCCGTTCCTCTCCCCACGACCGGCGACGGCTGACGGCCCTCTCGGTCTGATCGCCCGCCGGTACGGGCCGTTGCGCGCCCCGGCCCGGATTCCCGGGCCGGGGCGGTGACATGGGCGGGGACGACAGGTGACATCGGCGGGGTCGACAGTGGACCAGACCACTTCCGTCCCATGTCTTGACCGTGAACGGACAGACGGTATGGTCTAGACCTAGTGCGGGCGCTGATGCGACGGCCGCCCCTCGCGGCCCCTGATGCGTTCCGTGCAGCCACCCCCCACA
>NZ_JAEEAP010000299.1 GCF_016103465.1 Streptomyces sabulosicollis | reverse complement strand
CGTCGGCGCTGCCCCGGCCGGTGAGGCCACGGCGGCCCCCGCGAAGAAGGCCGCGGCCAAGAAGACCGTGGCCAAGAAGGCGGTCGCCAAGAAGACCACCGCCGCCGCCAAGAAGACGGTCGCGAAGAAGACCACCGCAAAGAAGGACGTCACCGACGAGATCCTCGAGGCCGAGGACGTCATCGAGGAGGCGCCGGGCAAGCCCGGCCCCGAGGGCGCCGAGGCCGAGCCGGAGAACGCGGGCTTCGTGCTCTCCGACGAGGACGAGGACGACGCCCCGGCGCAGCAGGTCGCCGCGGCCGGTGCCACGGCCGACCCGGTCAAGGACTACCTCAAGCAGATCGGCAAGGTCCCGCTGCTCAACGCCGAGCAGGAGGTCGAGCTCGCCAAGCGCATCGAGGCCGGTCTGTTCGCCGAGGACAAGCTCGCCAACTCCGACAAGCTGGCCCCCAAGCTCAAGCGCGAGCTGGAGATCATCGCCGAGGACGGCCGCCGCGCCAAGAACCACCTCCTGGAGGCCAACCTCCGTCTGGTCGTCTCGCTGGCCAAGCGCTACACGGGCCGCGGAATGCTCTTCCTGGACCTCATCCAGGAGGGCAACCTCGGTCTGATCCGCGCGGTCGAGAAGTTCGACTACACCAAGGGCTACAAGTTCTCCACGTACGCCACCTGGTGGATCCGCCAGGCGATCACCCGCGCCATGGCCGACCAGGCCCGCACCATCCGCATCCCGGTGCACATGGTCGAGGTCATCAACAAGCTGGCGCGTGTCCAGCGCCAGATGCTCCAGGACCTGGGCCGTGAGCCCACCCCGGAGGAGCTGGCCAAGGAGCTCGACATGACCCCCGAGAAGGTCATCGAGGTCCAGAAGTACGGCCGTGAGCCGATCTCGCTGCACACCCCGCTGGGCGAGGACGGCGACAGTGAGTTCGGTGACCTCATCGAGGACTCCGAGGCGGTCGTCCCGGCCGACGCGGTCAGCTTCACCCTGCTGCAGGAGCAGCTGCACTCCGTGCTCGACACGCTCAGCGAGCGCGAGGCGGGCGTGGTCTCGATGCGCTTCGGCCTCACCGACGGCCAGCCGAAGACCCTCGACGAGATCGGCAAGGTCTACGGCGTGACGCGTGAGCGCATCCGCCAGATCGAGTCCAAGACGATGTCGAAGCTGCGCCACCCGTCCCGCTCCCAGGTCCTCCGCGACTACCTGGACTGATGCGGACCGCCGTCGCATAGCCGCCGTACGGCGGAAGCGGTACCGCGCGAAGGCCGGACTTCCTCCGGGGGAGCCCGGCCTTCGTGCTGCGCGGCGCCAAGTGCCTCCGGGCCCGTGTTCCCCGCTTGGCCCACTCGGGATGCGCTTCGCGATGAAGGGGGTAACGCTGAGTGTGCGTCTCGCTCCGTATGGTCAGGAGGCCGCATGCCCAGGTCGCCCCGTTCGCTCCTCATCGCCTTGGCGGTGCCGCTGGCCGCCGCGCTCGCGATAGTGCTCACCGCGCCCGCGCCGGCGACGGCCGACCGGGTGGTGATCGGTGGGCATCCGGCCCGTACGGTCGAGGCGCCCTGGGCGGTGGCCGTGGCCAGCCGGGAGCTCTTCGGGGACAAGAGGTCGGGCCAGTTCTGCGGCGGGGCGGTGGTGGGCCCCACAACGGTCGTCACGGCGGCCCACTGTCTGAGCCGTGGCGTGCTCGGCAAGGACTGGCAGGAGGTGCGGGACCTGAAGGTGATCATCGGCCGCAACGACCTGCGGAAGAAGGACGGGGTGGAGTACCCGCCGGCGCGGGTGTGGGTCAATCCGGCGTACGAGGGCGACAACCGGGCCGGTGACATCGCGGTGCTCACCCTGGGGGTCGCGGTGCCCGCGGCCTACACCATCCCCATGGCGGCCACCGGCGACCAGGCGTACGGGGCGGGTGAACGGGCCGCGGTGTACGGCTGGGGCGATACCGAGGGTGATGGCAGCTATGCCTCGGCGCTGCGCACCGCGACGATCCGGGTGCTGGCCGACACCGTCTGTGAGAGCGCCTATCCGGGCAACGCGGAGGGGGACTACGACCCGCGCTCCATGGTCTGCGCGGGGCTGCCGGACGGGGGGCGGGACGCCTGCCAGGGGGACAGCGGAGGGCCTCTGGTGGTCCGGGGACGGCTGGTGGGCCTGGTGTCCTGGGGCAGTGGATGCGCCGTGGCGGGGCGGCCGGGCGTCTACACGAGGATCTCCGCGGTGGCTGGTCTGGTGGCCGCCCATGGCTGACGCGGAGCGGGAACGCCTGGGGAAGAACCTGTGAGCGGCCCTTGGAGCGAGCCCCGCAGGGCCCTTGGACCATGCCGAAAGACCCACGATACGAGCGTGGGCGGCCGCCCCACTCGGGGGCAGACCGCCCGGGATCCGGCCCTGGGCCGGCGTCGCTCGTCGTCGTGGGTGTGAGGCGTCAGCGTTCGTCGTCGGACGCGGACGCCGGAACGGCGGTGAGCCGCTCGGTCTCGTCCTGTATTTCCGCGGCGATCTTCTTGAGTTCCGGCTCGAACTTGCGCCCGTGGTGGGCGCAGAAGAGCAGTTCACCACCGCTGATCAGCACGACGCGCAGGTACGCCTGGGCGCCGCAGCGGTCGCAGCGGTCAGCGGCCGTCAACGGGCTCGCGGGGGTCAGAACAGTAGTCACGTCGCCTCTTCTCTAGCTCGACGAGCTGTCGTACCAGGGTCAACATCCAACCAGCCTGAAATCGTTCCCGCTCGTGGCTTTTTCCCAAAAGTTGCTTCTGAGTAGGCCGGATGGTGACGTTTGGCGGCGAATGAGCCGTATTGCCTAGCTTTGATGCTTCGCGTCGATTGTCTGGTTTGTCCTCCCGGCCGGGTTGCCGGTTGTGAATGAGGACGTGCCCGGAGCCTAAATGGTTCATGCCTGAAAGGGAACGTGATGTGTGCGTCACCGCCGTGAGCTATCGAACGTACGAGCGAAACGGTGGCCGGTGCGACTAGCATGGACGTTTCAACGGGTGGCGGCACAAAGGCTCTATCAAGCCTCGGTACGCTCTGACGGGCGACCATGCCACCATCGTGCCCACAGCCGGGCCAACCAGAAATTCAGCGAGGAGCGAACCGCGTGACCGCCGACACGTCCGTGCCGTCCACTGCGCTGCTGACCGGAGCAGACCGGGGCGGCGGTAACTACACCGCGCGGCACCTTCTCGTCCTCGAGGGGCTCGAGGCGGTGCGCAAGCGCCCCGGCATGTACATCGGCTCGACCGACAGCCGCGGTCTCATGCACTGCCTCTGGGAGATCATCGACAACTCGGTGGACGAGGCCCTCGGCGGCTTCTGCGATCACATCGAGGTGATCCTCCACGACGACGGATCCGTGGAGGTGCGGGACAACGGCCGGGGGATCCCGGTGGACGTCGAGCCCAAGACGGGGCTGTCCGGCGTCGAGGTCGTGATGACGAAGCTGCACGCCGGCGGAAAGTTCGGCGGCGGCTCGTACGCGGCCTCCGGCGGTCTGCACGGCGTCGGCGCCTCCGTGGTGAACGCGCTGTCCGCCCGTCTCGACGTGGAGGTGGACCGCGACGGCAAGACCCACGCGATCAGCTTCCGCCGCGGCGTCCCCGGGATCTTCACCGAATCCGGGCCGGACGCCCCGTTCGACCCGTCCAGCGGCCTCCTCAAGGGCAAGAGGGTCCCCAAGGCCCGCACCGGCACCCGCATCCGCTACTGGGCGGACCGCCAGATCTTCCTCAAGGACGCCAAGCTCTCCGTGGAGACGCTGCACGCCCGCGCCCGGCAGACCGCGTTCCTGGTGCCGGGGCTGACCCTGGTGGTCCGGGACGAGCGGGGGCTGGAGGGGCAGGAGGGGCCGGTCGAGGAGACCTTCCGCTACGACGGCGGGATCAGCGAGTTCTGCGAGTACCTCGCCCAGGACAAGGCCGTCTGCGATGTGCTGCGGCTGTCCGGGCAGGGCACCTTCAAGGAAACCGTCCCGGTCCTCGACGAGCGCGGCCACATGACCCCCACCGAGGTCACCCGCGAGCTGGGCGTCGACATCGCGCTGCGCTGGGGCACCGGCTACGACGCGACCGTCAAGTCCTTCGTCAACATCATCGCCACCCCCAAGGGCGGCACCCACGTCTCCGGCTTCGAGCGATCGATCACCAGGACGGTGAACGAGGCGCTGCGCACCACCAAGCTGCTGCGGGTGGCCGAGGACGACGTCGTCAAGGACGACGCCATGGAGGGCCTGACGGCGGTGGTGACCGTAAGGCTCGCCGAGCCGCAGTTCGAGGGCCAGACCAAGGAGGTGCTGGGCACCTCGGCGGCCTCCCGCATCGTGGCCAATGTGGTCTCCAAGGAGCTCAAGGCGTTCCTGACCTCTTCCAAGCGGGATGCCAAGCAGCAGGCCCGCGCCGTCCTGGAGAAGGTCGTGGCGGCGGCCCGCACGCGCATCGCGGCCCGCCAGCACAAGGAGGCGCAGCGCCGTAAGACCGCGCTGGAGTCCTCCTCGCTGCCCGCGAAGCTGGCCGACTGCCGCAGTGACGACGTGGACCGCAGCGAGCTGTTCATCGTCGAGGGCGACTCGGCGCTCGGCACGGCCAAGCTGGCCCGGAACTCCGAGTTCCAGGCGCTGCTGCCGATCCGCGGCAAGATCCTCAACACCCAGAAGTCCTCCGTCTCCGACATGCTGAAGAACGCCGAGTGCGGAGCGATCATCCAGGTCATAGGAGCCGGGTCGGGCCGTACGTTCGACATCGACCAGGCGCGCTACGGCAAGGTGATCTTCCTCGCGGACGCCGATGTCGACGGAGCCCACATCCGCTGTCTGCTGCTGACCCTCTTCCAGCGCTACATGCGGCCGATGGTCGAGCAGGGCCGGGTATTCTCGGCGGTGCCGCCGCTGCACCGGGTGGAGCTGGTCAACCCCAAGCGTGGCCAGGAGAAGTACCTCTACACGTACTCGGACAACGAGCTGCGGGAGACGCTGCTGGACCTGGAGCGCCGGGAGATCCGCTACAAGGACGGCATCCAGCGCTACAAGGGTCTCGGTGAGATGGACGCCGACCAGCTCGCGGAGACCACGATGGACCCGCGCCACCGCACCCTGCGGCGCATCAACATCAGCGACCTGGAGGCCGCCGAGCGCGCCTTCGACCTGCTCATGGGCAATGAGGTCGCGCCCCGTAAGGAGTTCATCACCAACTCGGCGGCGACCCTGGACCGGTCGCGCATCGACGTCTGACGTCCGGTCCCCGGCGGGGCCGGTCCGGCGGGGTCTCCCACCCGGGGGACCCCGTCGGCGTCTCCCCGCTCCGCCCGCTTCTGGAGTGCCGTTTCCGGCCCGTTCATCACCCGAGTCACCTGATGGGGTGAAGGTCCGGTATTGAAGGGTCCTGGATCTCTCTGATCTGCCCATCCTTGGTCACGCGGCGAATGCGGCAGTGAACAAGGAGTGTTCGGGGTGGACATGCACAACGCGCGCGACACGGGAGCGACACGGCTGGAGGACCCGTGGTACGACGCGCTCGCGACCGGCTGGGGCGAGGCGGAGGACGCGGACGGCGAACCCCGGCGCGCGCGTCCGCCCGCCGCCCAGGCGGTCTACACGGAGGTACACGGCAGCGCCGCCTTCCAGGAGGTGCGCCGGCGCCACCGCCGGTTCGTCCTCCCCGCGTCCGCCGCGTTCCTCGTCTGGTACCTCGCGTATCTGGTCGCGGCCACCACCGCGCCCCATCTGATGGCCCGCCCGGTCATCGGCACGCTCAATGTGGCCATGGTCGCGGGGCTCGCGCAATTCGCCACCACCTTCCTGCTGACCTGGGCGTACGCCCGGCACGCACGGCTGCGCCGGGACCGGGTCGCGCTCGAGCTCCGCTGGGTGACGCAGGAGATGATGCGGGGGCGCGGGCGGTGACCGGCGATCAGCGGACCCTGGCGCTGCTGCTCTTCGGCGTCTTCGTGGCGGCCACGTTGTCCATCACCACCTGGGCGGGGCGCCGGCGGCACCGCTCGCCGGAGGAGTTCTACGCGGGCGGGCGGCTGTTCTCCCCGATGGAGAACGGCTTCGCCATCGCCGGTGACTACCTGTCCGCCGCGTCCTTCCTCGGGATCTCCGGCCTGATCGCGCTCTTCGGCTACGACGGGGTGCTGTACTGCGTGGGCTTCTTCGTGGCCTGGCTGGTGGTCCTGCTGCTGGTGGCCGAACTCGTCCGCAACTGCGGCCGGTTCACCCTGGCCGATGTGCTGGCCGCCCGGATGCGGGAGCGCCGGGTGCGGATCGCCGCGGGCGTCTCCTCGGTCACGGTCTGTGTGCTCTACCTCGTGGCCCAGATGGTCGGCGCGGGCAGTCTGGTCGCCCTGCTGATCGGGGAGACGGGCGGCCGTGCCCGCGCCTGGACGGTGATCGGTGTGGGCACCCTGATGGTGGTCTTCGTGGCGCTGGGCGGGATGCGCGCCACGACCTGGATCCAGATCGTGAAGGCCGTGCTGCTGATGGGCGGGGCGATCGTGCTGACCGCCCTGGTCCTCGTCCGCTTCCGCGGTGATCTCGACACCCTGCTCAGCACCGCGGCGCGCCACAGCGGCCATGGCGTGGACTTCCTCGCCCCCGGGCTCACATACGGCGGCGACTGGACCGCCCGGCTGGACTTCGTGAGCCTCGGCCTCGCCCTGGTGCTGGGCACCGCCGGGCTGCCGCACATCCTCTCGCGCTTCTACACCGTGCCCACCGCCCGTGCCGCCCGCCGCTCGGTGATCTGGTCCATCGGGCTGATCGGCGGCTTCTACCTGATGACGATCGTGCTCGGCTTCGGCGCGGCCGCCGTGCTGGGCACCGACGCCGTACGGACCTCCAACGCGGCCGGGAACACGGCCGTTCCGCTGCTCGCGCTCGACCTCGGCGGCGGTGCCGGATCGACCGGGGGCACGGTGCTGTTCGCGGTTGTCGCCGCGATCGCCTTCGCCACCATCCTCGCCGTCGTCGCCGGGATCACCCTCGCCTCCTCGGCCTCCGTCGCCCATGACCTCTACGGCTCGCTGAGCAGGCGGGCAGGCCGCACGCCGCGCGGCGAGGTGGCGGTCGCGCGGATCGCCGCGGTGGGGATCGGGGCGGCCGCGATCGGGCTCGGGCTGCTGGCCGAGGACCTCAATGTGGCGTTCCTGGTGGGGCTGGCGTTCGCCGCCGCCGCGTCGGCGAACCTTCCGGTGCTGCTGTATTCGCTGTTCTGGCGGCGGTTCACCGCGCGCGGTGCGGTGTGGTCGGTCTACGGGGGGCTGCTTCCCGCGGTGGTGCTGGTGGTGCTGTCCCCGGTGGTCTCCGGCGGCCCGGACGCGATCTTCTCCGGGGTGGACTTCCATCTCTTCCCGCTGCGGAACCCGGGGCTGGTCTCGGTGCCCCTCGGGTTCCTCGCGGGCTGGCTCGGGACCGTCACCTCACCCGCACCCGCGGACGTTCCCGGCCATGCCGCCAAGCACGCCGAGACGGAGGTGCGGGCTCTCACCGGGGCGGGCGCGGCCTGAGGACGAGGCGGGGCTCAGACCCAGACGTAGCGGTGCTCGGGGCGGCCGGTCTCGCCGTACTTGAGGCTGAGCCGCACCCGGCCCGTGCGCTCCAGCAGCTTCAGATAGCGCTGTGCGGTCTGTCTGCTCAGCGAGGAGCGCTCGGCCACCTCCTGCGCCGACAGCGGGCCCTCGGCGCCCCGCAGCACCTCCCGGACGAGATCCGCGGTGAGCGCCGAGTGGCCCTTCGGCAGTTCGGCGGGGCCGGCGGAGGCGCCGCCCAGGGCGCCGAAGATCCGGTCCACCTGGTCCTGCCCGGCCTCGCCACCGCCCTCCAGCGCGCGGCGCAGCGCCGCGTACCCCTCCAACTTGGCGCGCAGTCCGGCGAAGGTGAACGGTTTGACCAGGTACTGCAGCGCGCCATGGCGCATCGCCGCCTGGACGGTCGCGATGTCGCGGGCCGCGGTCACCATGATGATGTCGGTGTGGTGGCCGAGCTGCCGCAGTCGCCGCACCAGCGACAGCCCCGTCCCGTCCGGCAGGTAGTGGTCGAGCAGCACCAGGTCGACGGGGGTGCCCTCCAGGAAGGCCAGCGCCTCGGCGGCGGTGTGCGCCTGCCCTGCGACGCGGAATCCGGCCACCTTGCCGACGTACGCGGCGTTGACCCGGGCCACCCGGACGTCGTCGTCCACGACCAGCACCTCCAGGGGCCCGCCCGGTCCGGTTCCAAGGGTCATCGTGGCTCTCCTGTCGCGGTCAGCGGGTCCCCGGCCGGCTGTTCGGCCAGCGCCTCGGGGAGGACGACGGTGAACTCCGCGCCCCCGCCCTCGCGGTCGGACACGCGGACGCTGCCGCCCTGGCGTTCGGCGAGACGGCGGACCAGCGCGAGCCCTATGCCGCGCTTCCCGTGCGCGGGCGGCTCCTTGGTCGACCAGCCCTCGGTGAAGATCACATCGCGCCGGTCGGCGGGGATCCCGGGGCCGGTGTCGGAGACCCTCAGCAGCACCGTACGGTCGTCCGCGCACAGCTCCACCTCGACCTGTGGCTCCGGGGAGCCGACCGCCGCGTCCAGAGCGTTGTCGAGGAGATTGCCGACGATCGTCACCAGCCCCGGTGGGTCCACCAGCCGGTTGGGCAGCAGGCTGTCCCCGGCGACGGACAGCGAGACCCCGCGTTCGGTGGCGACCGTGGCCTTGCCGACCAGCAGGGAGGCCAGCAGCGGATCGCGCACCCGCTCGGTGACCTGCTCGGCGGTCGCCCGGTGCACCCCGATCGCCTCGGTGATGAACTCCATCGCCTCGTCGTGCAGCTCGAGTTCGAGCAGGCCCAGGAGGGTGTGCATCCGGTTGGCGTGCTCATGGTCCTGGGCCCGGAGGGCGTCGATCAGCCCCCGGGTGCCGTCCAGCTCGCGGCCCAGCCGCTCCAGTTCGGTGCGGTCACGCAGAGTGACCACCGCGCCGCCGTCGTCCGTCGGCATCCGGTTGGCGACCAGCACCCGGCCGCCGCTGACGGTCAGCAGATCGGCGCCGGTGACCCGCCCGGACAGCACATCGGCCGTGCGGCCCGGGGACAGCACCGCCTCCAGGGGCTGCCCGGTGTCCTCGGGTCGCAGATCGAGCAGCCGCTGCGCCTCGTCGTTCATCAGCCGGATGCGGCCGTGGGCGTCGAGGGCGACGACGCCCTCCCGGATGCCGTGGAGCATCGCCTCGCGCTCGGCGAGCAGCGCGGAGATATCGGAGAAGGCCAGGTCATGGGTGCGCCGCTGGAGCCGCCGGGAGACCACGTACGCCGCCAGGGCGCCGACCGCGAGCGCGCCGCCCGCGTAGGCGAGCATCTCCGGGACCGCGGCGACGAGCCGGGCGCGCACGCTCTCGTACGAGATCCCCACCGAGACGGCGCCCACGATGCGGCCGTCCCCGGCGCGCAGCGGCACCTTGCCCCGGGCCGACCGGCCGAGGGTGCCGTCGTCGATCTCCATGACCTCCCGGCCCTCGAGGGCCTCGCTGGGATCGGTGGAGACATGCTTCCCGATCTCATCCGGGGAGGTGTGGGACCAGCGCACCCCGCGCCGATCCATGATCACGACATATTCGGCGCCGGTCGCCCGGCGGATGCGCTCCGCCTCGGTCTGCACCGGCCCGCCGGGCGTGGGCCGGGTGTGCTGGAGCGCCTCGGCCAGCCGGGGCTCGGCGGCCGTGGTCTGGGCGATGGCGAGGGCGCGGCGCATCGCCTGGTCGTCGAGGTGGTCGCTGAGCGGCGCGAGGAACAGGCCGGTCGCGAGCACGGTGACACCCGTGGCGATGGCCAGCTGCATCAGCAGGACCTGGGAGAAGACGCGTCGGGGCCAGCCGATGCGCCACCTTGTGGCCGTGGCTGCGGGCCCCGGCGGTATCGCGGCGCTCATGGCAACGAAGGGTAACCAAGGGCGGGGCGGAGGGACCGGGGCAGGACCTGGGGTATGGCCTGGGTCAGCACCGGGGCGGATCCGGGTCAGGACCCGGGCTGGGGCCCGGTGGCTCAGACGCGCCCGGCGGCCATCGCCCTGACGCCGTGCGCGGGCCGCCGGGCGGTCCGGATCCCGACGACCTCCATCCGGGCCGGGGAGCCCAGGGGGAAGCCGCAGCTCTCCGGCCGCGGCGGCGCCGCGGCGAGTTGCGCGACGCTCACCCGCCAGGCCCGCCCGTCGCGGTGTGCGACGGTCACCGCCCAGCCCGGGGCCTCGCCCTCGGTCCGCGTGACGGTCAGCGCGTCGGCCCCGTCCTCGCCGGTCAGCTCGCGGACGGCCAGCTCCGCGGCCTGGCCGGGGCGCTCCCAGGCGGAGCGGCCGCGGCAGCCGTCGGTGACCACCCGGCCGTGGCGCAGCGCCTCGATGACGTCCTTGACGCCCTGCGCGGTGGCGCGGCCGTAGGTGTAGCCGTGCGGCAGCACGACGAGGGTGGGGGAGAAGCGATGGCCACCGATATGGGTGATCTCCCAGGTGCCGTGGACCCCGGAGGCGGCCAGCTCACCGGCGAGTGGGCGGCCGAGGAGGGCGCAGCAGCGGTCGCGCTTGCCGTTGGTGCACACCAGCACCAGCGGATCGCCGGTGTACTCCTCCCAGGCGGCGGGGTCGTGGGGCTCATGGGGCTCGTGAGGCCGCAGGGTGAGTCCGCCGGGATCGCCCGCGCCCAGCGCGGCGAGGTCCAGGCCGAGCAGCCGTGCCGGGTCGTCCAGGGCGGTGGTGCGGATCCAGCAGCGGTCGGGCCGGGTGTGGGCCACGAACACCCGGTGCCGGGCGCCGGTGTGCAGATCGGCGTGGCGGCCCGGGCGGCGGATCAGCGCGACCCGTACGCCGGTGCCCTCGGCGGCGCGCTCCAGGGCGCGCCCTACGGCCGGGTCGAGCCGACTGGCGGTGAGGGCCTCGGTGCCCCAGGGCCCGGGCTGTTCCACCAGCAGCCAGGTGGAGGCGGTGGCCGCCGTCCCGGCGAGCGGCTCGGACAGGTCGCGGGAGGCGGTCGCGCACGTGCTCACGAAGGTAAGCCTAACCTCTCTTGATCGAGAGCGCGCGCCGGAGCCGTGCGTACGCGCCGGAGCCGTGGCGGAGGAACGGGCGGACTGGGCCGAACGACACCCCACGGCCTCGCGCGCACTCGGAAGGCGGCGAAAGGCGGCGGAGGCGGCGGAAGGCGGCGGTCCGCATTCCGCCGCGTACGCGCCGTTCCGTGGCGGGGGAGCGGACGGGAAAATGG
>NZ_JAEEAP010000298.1 GCF_016103465.1 Streptomyces sabulosicollis | reverse complement strand
CCATCGGTCAGCCCTCCTCCAGTACGTCGGCCAGCACCCGCGCCGCCCGCTCCACCTCGGCGAAGCCCGTGTAGAGCGGGGTGAAGCCGAAGCGCAGCACATCGGGGCGGCGGAAGTCGCCCACGACACCGCGCCGCACCAGCTCCGCCATCACCTCCCCCGCCTCCGCGCACCGCAGCGCCACCTGGCTGCCGCGCTCGGCGTGTGCGGCGGGGGTGATCGACCGGACGCGGCCCGCCGGGACGTGGTCCTCGACACAGCGGAGGAAGAAGTCCGTCAGGGCCAGGCTCTTGGCCCTGACGTCCTCGATCGTCACGTCGTCCCACACCTCGAGCGCGGCCTCCAGCGCCAGCATCGAGAGGATGTCCGGGGTGCCGACGCGGCCGCGGACCGCGCCGTCGGCCGGGGTGTAGGCGGAGGCCATGCCGAAGGGGTCGGCATGCGAGTTCCAGCCGGGCAGCGGCGAGTCGAAGCGCGGCTGATGCGCCCGGGCGACGTACAGGTACGCGGGCGCGCCGGGCCCGCCGTTGAGGTACTTGTACGTGCAGCCCACCGCCAGGTCCACCCCATGGGCGTCCAGCCCGACCGGCAGGGCGCCCGCGCTGTGGCACACGTCCCACACCACGAGCGCGCCCGCCGCGTGCACGGCGGCCGTGGTGCCGGGCAGGTCGTGGAGGCGGCCGGTGCGGTAGTCCACGTGGTTGACGAGCGCGACGGCGGTGCGCGAGCCGACGGCGGTCGGGACGTCGCCCGCGGCCACCGGCCGCACGGTGCATCCGGTCATCCGGGCGGCGGACTCGGCGATATAGCCGTCGGTGGGGAAGGTGGACTCGTCGACCAGGATCTGATCGCGGTGGGCGCCGCGCTCCTGGGCGATCCGTACGGCCGCGACGACCGCCTTGAAGACGTTCACGCTGGTCGAGTCGCCCACCACCACCTGCCCGGGGGCGGCGCCGAGGAGCCGGCCGACGCGGTCGCCGATCCGCTCCGGCGCGGTCCACCAGCCGCTCTCGTCCCAGGAGCGGATGCGCAGCCGCCCCCATTCGCGGGCGACCACGTCCGCCAGGCGGGGCGGGACGGCGCGGGGCAGCGCGCCCAGCGAGTTGCCGTCGAGGTAGATGGTGTCGTCGAGGGTGAAGGCGTCGCGCTTGGCGCGCAGCGGGTCGGCCGCGTCGAGCGCGGCGGCCTCGTCGGCCAGAGCGGCCCCGGCCGGACTGGGCTCGGCCGGACCGGGCTCGGCCGGACCGGGCCGGGTGACGGTCGGCTCGGGCTCGGTCGGCTCGGCCCCGGCCGATTCGGTCGGGATCGTCGTCTCAGACATGGCTGCGCGCCGTCCACAGCTCGGGGAAGACGTTCTTGGCCGCCCGCTTCTCCAGCCAGGCGACCCCGGCCGAACCACCGGTGCCGGTCTTGGCGCCCATCGCCCGCCGGGTCGCCACCAGGTGGTCATTGCGCCAGCGCCACACCAGCTCGGCGACCTCGGTGAGCGCCTCACCGAGCCGGATCAGCTCACTGTCGCGCGGACCGGAGTAGATCTCCTCCCAGACCCGCTCCACCCCCGGATCCGGTTCATGGCGCAGGGCGGGATCGCGGTCCAGCACCTCGGCCGGTACGGCGAGGCCGCGGCGGGCGAGATAGCGCAGCACCTCGTCGTAGAGGCTGGGCTCGGTCAGCGCCTTCTCCAGCTCGGCGTGGACCCGTGGCGCGCCCCGGTGCGGGACGAGCATGGACGCGGACTTCTCGCCGAGCAGGAACTCCAGCCGCCGGTACATCGCCGACTGGAAGCCGGAGCCCTCGCCGAGCGCGGAGCGGTACGCGTTGAACTGGCCGGGGGTGAGATGGGCCAGCGGTGTCCACGAGGCGTTGAGCGACTCCAGCTCGTAGGCGGAGCGCTGGAGCGCGGCCATCGCGGTGGGCAGGTCGTCCTCGCGCAGCGCCTGCGCGGCGGTCTGCCACTCATGGACGATCACGGTGAACCACAACTCCATGACCTGGGTGGTGACCAGGAACACCATCTCTCCGGGGTCGTCGGAGAGGGGGTGCTGGAGGTGGGTGAGCACGGACGCCCGGACGTAGTCCTCGTACGGCGTGGTGCCGTCGAAGTCCAGATTCGGGGCCTCGGACTCGGCGTGGTCAGGGACAGGCTGCTGCGACATCGCATCTCCTGAGTGCTGCTCGCTCCCGGGTAGCGGTCCGCCCCTTCCTTTCGGTCTCGGAGCCCCGGTCCCCTCGGGGCCCACAGCCGAAGGGGCCCCGCACCGCATCATCCGCGCAGCGCGGACGATCGGCAAGTACGGAAGGGGCCCGTGGGGCACAGGACACCCCACAGGCCCGGTGCGCCTCGTTCTGTCCCAGCAGGTCTCTGTCCCAGCAGCTCTTCTGTCGCGGCAGCTCATCTGTCGCGGCAGCTCTTCTGTCGCGGCAGATCAGAGACGACGGACCGGAAGGGGCAGACCGGAGGAGGCGGGATCAGGAGAGCGTGTCCGCCGCGGTCGGGGAGCTCTCGCGCAGGAAGGTCGAGCAGCGCTCGTACTCCTCCTGCTCGCCGATGGACTGCGCGGCGCGCGCGAGCGCGTGCAGGGCGCGCAGGAAGCCCCGGTTGGGCTCGTGCTCGAAGGGCACCGGACCGTGGCCCTTCCAGCCGTTGCGACGCAGGGCGTCGAGTCCGCGGTGGTAGCCGGTGCGGGCGTACGCGTAGGACTCGACCACCCGGCCGGCCTCGAACGCCTCGTCGGCGAGCTGCGCCCAGGCGAGCGAGGAGGCCGGGTACTTCGCGGCGACCTCGGCCGGGGCCGCGCCGGAGGCGAGCAGCTCGCGCGGCTCCGGGTCGTCGGGCAGATGGGTCGGGGGCGGTCCCCCGAGCAGGTTCTCGTGAATGGCCATGGGTTCCAGTCTGCCTGGTCCGGGGCCCCACCCGACACGCTCAAGCCATGAGGCTCATGGATCCGGGGGCGCGTCCGGCGCGCGGCGGACGCGGGTCAGGTACGGGGGCGCCCTTCGCCCGGGTCCAGGGGCGGCGCGGACACCCCGCAGTGGTAGGCGCACTCGGGGCGGCACGGCGGCCCCGCCGCCCGCGCGACGCCCTCCGCGCCCTCGGCGCCCTCCGCCCCCTCCGCGCCCTCCGCACGTCCGGCGGGCACCGCGGCCCCGGCTCTCTCCGGCTCCGCCCCCACCTCCGCACCCGCCTGCTCCAGGGCGTCCGAGCGCACCGTACGCCAGGCGAGGACCGCCCCCAGCACCAGCACCCCGGCGCAGATGGGCATCGCCCGCCGGAAGGTGCTCGCGAACGCGTCCGCCGATCGGTACGCCTCCGGGCCCATCCCCGCGAGCAGCGGCAGCGCCGCCACCGCGACCAGCCCGGCTGCCCGCGCCGCCGCGTTGTTGACGCCGCTGGCCAGGCCCGCGCGGGCGACGTCCACCGAGGCCAGCACGGTCGCGGTGAGCGGGGCGACCACCACGACCATGCCCAGGCCCAGCACCAACAGCGCGGGCAGGATGTCCCGCCAGTACACCGCCCCCTCCCCGGCCCGGGTCATCAGCAGCATCCCCGCCGCGCACAGCAGCGGGCCGACGGTCAGCGGGATCCGCGGGCCGATGCGCTTGCCCAGCTCTCCCGAACGGGCCGACAGCAGCAGCATCAGCGTGGTCGTGGGCAGCAGCGCGGTACCGGCGGCGAGCGCGGAGTAGCCCACGACCACCTGGAGGTCGAGCACCGAGAGGAAGAAGAAGCCGCCGAAGGCCGCGTACACACACAGGGTCACCACATTGACGGCGCTGAACTGGCGGGAGGCGAAGACGGAGAGCGGCAGCATCGGCTCGCGCAGCCTCCGCTCCACGACGATGAAGACCGCCCCCAGCGCCAGCCCGGCGACGCCGGGAACCACCACGGCGGGCGAGGCGCCCTTCTGCGGCGCGGCGATCAGCGCATAGGTGACCAGGGCGAGGGCCGCCGCCCCCAGCGCGGCGCCGAGGACGTCGAACCGGCCGCGCGCCTGCGGATCCCTGGTCTCCGGGACGTGGCGCAAAGCGACCGGTACACACACCGCCGCCAGCGGCACATTGATGAAGAACACCCAGCGCCAGCCGGGCCCGTCCACCAGCCAGCCGCCGAGGAACGGCCCGATCGCCGCCCCGATGCCGCCGAAGCCGGACCACAGCCCGATCGCCCGCGCCCGGTCATCGGGGTGGATCACCGACTGGATCAGCGCCAGCGACCCGGGAGTCAGCAGCGCCCCGCCGATGCCCTGGAACGCCCGCGCGGCGATGAGCACCGCGGCGTTCGGCGCCAGCCCGCACGCCAGCGAGGCCAGCGCGAACCACACCACCCCGGTGACGAACACCCGCCGCCGCCCGAACCGGTCCCCGAGCGCCCCGCCGAGCAGGATCAGCCCGGCGAGGGTGAGCATGTAGGCGTTGACGGTCCACTGGAGCACGGGAAGATCGGCGCCCAGGTCGAGGCCGATGCGCGGCAGGGCGACATTGACGACGGTGCTGTCGAGCAGGGCCATCGCGGAGCCCAGCACGGTGGTGAACACCAGCCACCGCCCGGCCGGCACGGACAGTCGCACACCTGCCATAGCTGGATCATCCCCCGGGCGGCGCCTCCGGGGCCAGCCCAGAACGCAAACGGGCCCGGCGGCTCGCCGGAGAGGCGAGCGCCGGGCCCGAAGGGGCGAGCCGGAGGACTACTTCAGCTTCGTGCCCGTCGACCGAAGGTCCGCACACGCCTTGGTGACCCGCTCAGCCATCCCCTGCTCGGCCAGCTTGCCCCAGCTCCGCGGGTCGTACGTCTTCTTGTTGCCGACCTCGCCGTCGACCTTCAGCACCCCGTCGTAGTTGCGGAACATGTGGTCCGCGATCGGACGGGTGAAGGCGTACTGGGTGTCCGTGTCGAGGTTCATCTTCACCACGCCGTTCTCCAGCGCGGTGCGGATCTCCTGCTCCGTGGAGCCGGAGCCGCCGTGGAAGACGAAGAAGAACGGGTCCTGCTTGCCGTACTTGGCGCCGACACCGTCCTGGAGATCGCGCAGCAGCTCCGGGCGGAGGACGACGTTGCCCGGCTTGTAGACGCCGTGGACGTTGCCGAAGGAGGCGGCCAGCAGGTAGCGGCCCTTGTCGCCGAGGCCCAGGGCCTCGGCGGTGCGCAGGGCGTCGTCCACCGTCGTGTACAGCTTGTCGTTGATCTCGTGTGTGACGCCGTCCTCCTCGCCGCCGGTCGGGGTGATCTCGACCTCGAGGATGATCTTCGCCTTGACCGCCTCGGCGAGCAGCTCCTGCGCGATGTCGAGGTTGTCGGCGAGCGTCTCGGCGGAGCCGTCCCACATATGCGACTGGAACAGCGGGTTCTGACCCTTGGCGACGCGCTCCTGCGAGATCTTGAGCAGCGGACGGACATAGCCGTCCAGCTTGTCCTTCGGGCAGTGGTCGGTGTGGAGGGCGATGTTGACCGGGTACTTCTCGGCCACGACATGCGCGAGCTCGGCGAGGCCGACCGCACCGGTCACCATGTCCTTCTTGTACTGGCCCCCCAGGAACTCGGCACCACCGGTGGAGATCTGGACGATGCCGTCGCTCTCCGCCTCGGCGAAGCCGCGCAGGGCGGCGTGCAGAGTCTGCGTCGAGGTCACGTTGATCGCCGGGTAGGCGAACTTGCCCGCCTTCGCCCGGTCGAGCATCTCGTTGTAGATCTCAGGGGATGCGATGGGCATCTGACCGCTCCTTGTATGTGCGGGTTAGTCGTACTTGGCCCTGACCTAGGGGCGACGTCATCGTCGGGGCCATAATCCCAGACTCCGTCGATTGCTCCACACGGCGCACGCCGAGACCACACGGACGGGGGTGGGTGGTTTCACGTGAAACCTCCCACCTCCCCACCCCGCACGATTCAGCTCAGCCCGAGGTCGTCGAGCGAGTACGCCGGGAGATACGGCAGCCCGGCGTCCGCGATCGCGGGTGCGGCGCCGCGCTCGACGATCGTCGCGACCGCGACGACCTCCGCGCCCGCCTCCCGTGCCGCCTCCACCGCGGTCAGCGGCGAACCGCCCGTGGTGGAGGTGTCCTCCACCACCAGCACCCGGCGGCCCGCGATGTCCGGGCCCTCGATCCGCCGCTGCATCCCATGCGTCTTCTGGGCCTTGCGGACCACGAAGGCGTCGAGCCGGCGCCCGCGCGCGGCCGCCGCGTGCAGCATGGACGTGGCCACCGGGTCGGCGCCCAGCGTCAGCCCGCCCACCGCGTCGTACTCCAGATCGGCCGTGGTGTCGAGCATGACCTGCCCGACCAACGGCGCGGCCTCGGCGTCCAGGGTGATCCGGCGCAGGTCGATGTAGTAGTCGGCCTCGCGCCCGGAGGAGAGGGTCACCTTGCCGTGGACCACGGCCTTGTCCTTGATCTGCTGCAGCAGGGCGTCACGCGCATCGCTCATGCGCATGAGCTTATGCGGTGGTCCTCGGAACCCCCCAAGCCGCTCCGTACCGTGAGACCGGGCCGCTCGCCAGCCTGCGACCCATCCGCTCCGCACCCTGGCACCGACCGTGTCAGACCAGTGTGCGCCAGCTCCAGGTCATGGCGATCTCCAGCGGATCGATGGGGGTGACCAGGCGCGGCATGAGGTTGAGGCCATTGGGCGGGCCGGACTGCGGTTCCACGCACACCGCCTCCGCCTGCTCGTCGTAGACGACCACCCACTCCGTCCGGCTGGTGACCTTCAGCTCGAGCCGACCGGGCCAGGTGAGCGTGACGTCCACCCCCTGCGGCATCCCGAAGCAGTCGTCCCAGGGGCCGGGCTTCGGCGCGATCCGGCGGCCGGTGGGGAGGTGGTCCTCGCCGCGCTCCTCCTGCCATGCGGCGTCGAAGGCGATCTCGGCATCGGGGCCGCCCTCGCCCAGGTTCCGCAGGAACCACGGGTGCCAGCCCGCCTGCGCCGGGAAGGAATCGCCCTCGGTCTCCACGCTCATGGTGACGGTCAGGCTGTCCGGGGAGAGCCCGAAGGTCTGGGTGACCCGGCCCACGTACGGCCAGGGGTCGGCGAGGTCATAGGTGAAGGCCGCGCTGGACTGCCCGGTGCTGACGGGGCTCCATTCGACGTTCCGGCCGGTCCCGTGGATCGCGTGCGGCGGGGAGTTGACGGGCAGTTGGTGCGTCCGCCCGCCGTTGCGGAACCGGCCAAGACCGGTGCGGCCGCACCACGGCACCATCGGGAACGACCCGAACCGCGGGCCCTGCCGCAACAGCTCCGTACCGCCGATGCGCAGTGAACCGATGCGGCAGCCGTTCTCGGGTGAGACGGTCAGCTCGGCGTCCCCGGCGGTCAGCCGTACGCCCTTGGTCTCCGTTGTCTCTTCGGTGGTCACAAACACCGAGCCTATGCGCCCACAGTCACCGGCGGCGGCGAAGTACGCGACGGCCCACGACGACGACGGAGGCGAGCACCACGGCCGCGGCGGGCGCGGCCCAGCGCAGGGTGGCGCTCGTGGAGACGGTCTCGGGCGCGGGGACCGGGGCGTAGCGGCCGCGCGGCGGGGCGTGGTCGACCTCCTCGGTGGAGCGGCCGATCATCGTGCGGCGGGCGTGGGCGGCCTCGGCCGGGGGCTCCTCGTCCAGGTCGTCGAGATCGCCGAGGTCCCCGAAGCCGACGGGCTCCTCGACGGCGTCCACCTCGTCCAGGTCCTCGAGGTCGCCGACATCGTCGATGTCCATGTCGTCGGCCGACAGCGGAAGCTCGGCCTCGGTCGGCAGCCCGGTCTCCTCCGCGGCGGCGGCCGCGCCCGCGGCGGCCGCGTCGGCCGCCTCGTCAGCGGCCTCGTCCTCGGTCGCCCCGTCCTCCGTGGGCGCGCTGATCGGGGACGTCTCCAGCCCGGCCGTGAGCGCCGCGGCGAACCGGTCCAGCATGCGGCGGCCCACCGTCGTGGCCGCCTCGTCGTCGAACTCGGCCAGCCGCCCGTCGCTGTGGACCGTCCCGGAGCAGTTCAGCTCCGTACCGCCCTCGACGGGCTTCGGCGTGACGGTCAGCGCGAGCTTCACCGAGCCGCTGCCGCGCGCCTCGGAGCCCTCGCCCTCGACCTCGAAGGCATCGGCGCGCCGGACGACGCGCAGCGCGCCGCGGTAGGTGATGGTGGACCCGCCGATGCGCAGCCGCAGCCGGCCGGCGAGCGGACCCGCGGCCTCATCGGCGTCCTGCTGGAGCCCGGGAACGCAACGGGCGACGCGGGCGGGCTCCGCGAGCGCCAGCCGGACGGTGTCGACGGGAAACGGAACGAACACCTCATGCTCCATAGGTCAAAACAGTACCCATCGCACGTTCCCTGAGACCCGTTCCCGCGCAACTTTCCGCGCGCCGCTGACGCGCGCCGCCGACGCGAGCCCCCGGCGCGCGGACAGGCCCCCGCGGACAGGCCCCGCACGCGGGTGGGCGCCCGCCGCCGGGCCGCCGGGACGTCACTCCCCATAGCGCGGACGCATGAGCGTCGACGGGGGCAGACCCGGCTCGCGGGCACGCTCGGCCGTGCGGCGGGCCCCCCGCAGCCCCTCCTCCGTCAGCGAACGCGGCCGCGGCCGGTGCGGGGCCAGCCGCAGCCCCACCGATGAGCGCGCCGCGAGCACGAAGCCCCAGTCGTGCGGGCCGCCGCGCCCGGGGCGCGGGGCGCCGATCACATACGGAGTGGTCCGCAGCCCGACCGAGCGCATCGTCGCGTCCACCGTCCAGAACGCCCGCGGATCGGACCGCAGCGGCCCGGCGTGGACCACCAGCCGGCCGCCGGGCGCCAGCACCCGCTCGGCCAGGCCGTAGAACTCCTGGGAGTAGTACTTGGTGCTCGGGGTGAGCTCGGGGGCGGGCAGATCGCACACCACCACGTCGTACGCCATGGGCCGGCGCAGCCAGTCGAAGGCGTCCGCCGTCACCGCCCGCACCCGCGGATCGCGGTAGGCGCCGCCGTTGAGCGCGGAGAGGCCGGGATCGCGCCGGGCCAGCCGCACCACCTCCGCGTCCCGCTCCACGACGGTCACCGACCGGACCTTCGCGTACCGCAGGATCTCTCGCGCGGCGAGCCCGTCGCCCCCGCCCAGCACCAGCACCCGGCCGCGCGGTCCGGCGGCCATCGCCGGGTGGACCAGCGCCTCGTGGTAGCGGACCTCGTCGCGCCCGCTGACCCGCAGCCGCCCGTTGAGGAAGAGGGACAGCGGCCGCCCGCTCGTCCCCCCGCCCACCAGCACGATCTCCTGCTCGCCGGTGCGCAGCGCGACCCGCACCCCCGGTCCGTAGACGGCCTGCCGGGCGGCCCGCTCGAAGGAGGGGGTCAGCACGGCACCGGCGGCCAGCGCGGCGAGCACCAGCGCGTTGGCGACGATCAGCGTCCACCGCGCCCGTACGCTCAGGTCGCGGCGGAACAGCCAGAGCACCAGCGCCCCGCCCGCGACCGCGTTGACCGCGCCGGTGACCAGCGCGCCGGTCAGCTGGCCGAACGCGGGCAGCAGCAGAAAGGGAAAGGCGAGCCCGCCGACCAGCGCGCCCACGTAATCCGCCGCGAACAGATCGGCCACCGCGCCGCCCGCGTCCTGCCGGCGCACCCGCTGGATCAGGGTCATCAGCAGCGGCACCTCGGCCCCGATGAGCACACCGATGGCGAACGAGAAGCCGACGAGCGCGGAGCGCGAATGACCGCCCCACGCGAAGCACGCGTACAGCGCCATCGCCGAGCAGCCGCCGACGAGCGCGAGCACCGCCTCGACCGCGCCGAAGCCCACGGCGGCCCGGCAGCGCAGCCGCTTGGCCAGCAGCGAGCCGACGCCCATGGCGAAGACCATCACGGACAGCACCACGGATGCCTGGGTGACCGAGTCACCCGCCACGTACGAGGCCAGGGCGACGAGTTCGAGCTCGTAGACGAGCCCGCAGGCGGCGCAGACGAAGACGGTGCCGAGCACGAGGAAGCGGCCGAGCCCCGCCCGCACGGGCAGCCGCGCCGGAGGGCCGGACTCCGGCGACGACGGCGCGTCCGAGACGGCGGACATGGGCGAATCGATCACAAAGGGAACGCTACGTCACATATCGCTTACGTCTCGTCCCCCACACGAGTGCATTGCCGTTCACACATCTGGCGTCGATGGCCTCTCGGCCCTTCTCGATCGCCTTTACGCGCACGGGACTTGGGGCGACACTCCGCCCGACAGCCCGTGGCCACCCGACACCCCGCCCGACAGCCCGTCGTCCGCCAGGCCACCCGGCCGACCGCCCAGCAGGCCACCCATCTCGAGCCCGCCCGCACCCGGCGGCCGGAGCGCGGCCGGCACCCGGGCCCCCACACAGGTGCGGGTGGTGACCAACCGCCCCTCCTGGGGGTACGCATGCCAGGTCCGCCACCCCACCGTGCCCTCGTTCCACTGCGCGAGCAGCGCCGTGAACGCGTTCGGGCTGCCGGGGAACGTACCGGCCAGACCGTGCGGATGGTCGGCCACCAGCGCGAGCAGCTCCTGCGCGCGCCCGGCGAAGGCCCCTTGCGACAACTCCTCGACACGCGCCGCGAATTCGTATTCGCGGCCGTCGACGAGGGTGGAAACCCCGAGCGGAAGCGGGGTGCTGTTGCCGGACATACAGGCCACGGTCTCGGAGCAATGGCTGCCCTCCCCGTCGAGGAGGACTTGGTGCGAGGCGCCCAGAAGCCTCAACTGGACGGCGAAGTCATGGAGTTGAAGATCAAGCACGGCGAGGGCGGGAAGCGGTTCCCGTCCCAGGCCCCAGGCGAGGTCAGCGGCGCGGGTATCGGTGTAGGCAGTCTTGAGGGTCGTGAGCATGGATCGGCTCCGCAAGCACGCAGTGGAAAAAGATGGGCCAGCTCGCCCCGCGGGGGACCAGGGGCATGCGCAGACGGCGGCTCGTGCCCACGTGGGGCCGTAAGGTCGATTGGTGGTATACGGAATCATGAAATGCTGGGCGCCACATCGTTTTTACCCACCTTCGCCGGGTTTCCACCCCCTAGGGGGCTCCCTAGGTCAAGTGTTCAACAAGCCCGCGCCCGGCGCACGTTGGCGCGCCGGGCGCGGGCTCGTCGCTTCACGGCCGTAAGAACGGGCGTGGCAACCGTATGAAGGACATGGCCGTCGTAAGAACGGCACGACGACCGCGAGAACGGCACGACGCCCGCAAGAACGGCGCGACGACCGCAAGGCCGTGAGAACGGCGGGTCAGGCACCCCCGCCGCAGCCACCGCCGCCACCACCAC
>NZ_JAEEAP010000297.1 GCF_016103465.1 Streptomyces sabulosicollis | reverse complement strand
CTTCCCCACCCGCCCCGGACGAGGCCGCGACGTTCCCAGTGGGACCTCGTCTGATTCGGCTTTCCGGGTGAGTGAACTATCACAGGCGCGTCCGGCAGTGATCGCCCGCCAGTGGAGATGGAGCTTCCGTCGGGAAGCCGGAGGCGGACGGGCAGCGGAGGACCTCGCCATAGACGCAAGCAGTTGCTTGCGGCACCTGTGGGCCGATGTGGAGTCAGCACGCAAGCTCATGAGAACACATGGTCAGACGCCCCGCCCATGGGTCGGGATCCGGCCCGATGGGCCAGGGATCGCGATCGGGTCCAATGGGCCTACGGGCTTCAGGCACTGGGTCTGCTGCGCGGCCGGGTTAGAGTCGCTATCGCCGATCGGCCGGAAGTTCGACATCCCGATCGATGGTGACCTCGCCCACGTCACGCCGCCTGACGCGGATGAGTCGGAGTGGAGCGCCAGGCTGTCGCCGTTGTACTTCGGCGAGGGGTAGCTGCCCCTGGGGATTCGCCGATTGCTGGCCATGTCAGGAAGGTGGCGGGGACAAACAGATCGCCTCGTGCTGGTGAGGGTGTCCTCTCGTGGCAGGCGGGTCTGACCTGTGCTCACGGGGAGGAGTGTCACCTGGACGCG
The DNA here is from genome assembly GCF_016103465.1 of Streptomyces sabulosicollis. Taxonomy (GTDB): domain Bacteria; phylum Actinomycetota; class Actinomycetes; order Streptomycetales; family Streptomycetaceae; genus Streptomyces; species Streptomyces sabulosicollis. The sequence goes on along the minus strand of NZ_JAEEAP010000297.1, from coordinate 10,604 downwards.
GTCGACCAGGCCGGCGACCATCAGCGCCCGGTTCAGCGACATGCTGCCGTGCGAGCGCAACGGCACTTCGGACTCCTCCTTGAGGCGAGGGACGACGTCGACGGCGTCACCGCTCACGACGGTCGCGTCCGGCCAGTCGAGAAGTTCGTCCAGGGTGGTCGACACCACCGTCGCAGGCAGGTCGATCATCCGGGTGACCCATGGTTGGCGACTACGTCTTTCCCACGAACACCTCACCTCAGGTAGTGGTTCTGCCCTCGCAACAGAGATCCCGGCAGATCACCGCAGCGGCACTGGGGCCCGGCTGGTGCTCTTCCTGCCTCTGCGGCTCGTGTCGTAGCAGGCCGTATCCGAGGATGCGGTCGGCCGCAGAGCAGGGCCCCGGACCAGGGGGCCCGCACCGTTCCGAGGCAGCCGGGGCCGCCGCCCCGGCTGTGTGATGCGGCTGCCGCTGGGTTCGCGGAAAGATTGCCGGGTGGACGTCGGTGCTGGCTACGGTTCGCATCGTGCCGGTGGAGTCTTCAACTGAGCAGCACATCCATCGGTTGCGAAAAACGTCCGCGTGTCCCGCCGTCGGGATGATGAGGTGGAACGGTGATCAATCACGATGGGGCAGCGGTCGTCCGGCCGTTGACACTGGCTTGGGTGAACCGGCACCTGGAGGTGGGTGAACGGGTAGTCACAACAGAGGCACTGCACGGCGGCATCACCGCCGAAATGCGGAGGCTGACCATCGGCACGCGGGACGGAGCCACCCGGCACCTGGTGCTGCGGAGCTTCGTCGACCCGTTCTACCTGGGGCACGCCGGGGACTGGCTGAACAGGGAGTCCGGCGCCCTGAGCCTGCTCGCGGGGACCGCCGTACCGGCTCCCGGACTGGTCGCGGTTGATCCGACCGCCACGCATTGCGAGTATCCGTCGCTCCTGATGACACATCTGACGGGCCGCACGGTCCTGGACGATGAGGGATTGGAGACGCGCGTTCCCCTGCTGGCCCGTCAACTCGTGGCGATCCACGCGTTGCGACCCGCCGAGCGGCCCCGGGCGTATGTGGCGTTGACGACCGCCGACACCGTCGTGACTCCGAGGGGCGCCGACGCGGCGGCATGGGCCGCGGCGATCGACGTGATCCGCAGGCCCGCGCCGCGCTATGAAGGGCGATTCCTGCACCGGGACTTCCAACCCGGCAATGTGCTGTTCGACGTGGAGCCCTCAAGGCCGGCAGGTGTCCGGATCACGGGCGTCGTTGACTGGGCGGCTACCTCCTGGGGCCCGGCGGATCTCGATGTGGCCCACTGCTCCACCAATCTCGCGCTACTGCACGGCCCGGCCTGGGGTCTGCGGTTCGCCGAGGCGTATGAGGAGGCCGGCGGGGTGCTGGCCGCGGCCGCGAGCGAGCGGCTGTACTGGTGGGTGCGGGACGGGCTGGCGTGCTCGGAAGAAGTGCAGCAGGTGGCCCAGTCATGGCGGGAGGCGGGGAGGACAGAGCTGACGACGCGAGCCGTGGAGGAGCGGCTGGATGCCTATGTCACCGCCCTGATGGAAGCGCTGGGCTGAGCCAAGGCGGCCCGGGGCGCGGCGGCCTCGGTCTCATCGTTCATCGGCAGGAGCGGCTCGATCATCGCCCACAGTTCGTCACTGATCTCCCACGGCTTCGGCCGGGTGGCTCGATCGTGGTACTCATCGCCGTCCGGACCACCGGTCGCGTTCCCCGACGGGTGTGACTCCCCTGGAGTGAGATCGCGTGTCAGCCTGAGGTCGTGCGCTTGCTCGGCCATCTCCCAGCAGTTCTTCCGCTCCACGCCCGACAGCAGCCCGAGCAGGTAGGAGCGGGCCGACGCGCGGGGCTCAACCCGCCGGAACCGGCCCGCGATCCGGGCCATGACCTGGTCGAACATCGCCCACCAACGGGCAGGATCTGGACTATGCCGTGCGGCCACCGCACGATCTTCAGGAGTCCACACAACCCCCGATGATCACGCGATGGCCGTGCCCGTTCCCCGCCGGGTCGGCGACAAGATCGCGAAACCGGACTGAGGCGTCAGGAATGATCGAATAGCGTGACTACGCTCTGCGGTGCTTCCCGGCCGAAGAAGATCTCCAGGTTCTTCGCCGAGCGGTCGGCGGCGTCGCTACTCCGCAGGAATAGCCGCTCCTCGTAGGCGGTGAGCGCGACCTCGAGGTCGGGTTGCTCAATCAGCTTGCTCGCCAGGTCAGCGCCGTCGTACATGGCGAGGTTCGCACCCTCGCCGGCGAAGGGCGACATCAGATGCGCGGCGTCGCCGACGAGCGTCACGCCGGGCACCCTGTCCCATTTGAGCCCGACGGGCAGGGCATAGATGGGTCGGAGCCACGGTTCCGCGTCGCTCTGTGTCACGAAGGCGGTAAGCAGCGGCGACCAGCCATCGAACTCGTCGGCAAGTTGACGGAGGCCAGCGGACGGGTCGCCGAAGTCGATCGACCGCATCCACCCCTCGGGCTTGTTCAGCGCCGCGTATCCGCGTACGTGCCCGTCGGCGTAGCGATGGGCGATGATGCCTTTGCCCGGCGCGACCGCCATCAGCGTGCCGCTGCCGATCGCGGCCACGCTCGCCCGACAGCCCTGGCCGCCCGAGGCGAGGGCGATCTCGATGAAGCAGGTTCCGCTGTAGAGAGGCTTGGCGGGGGTGAGCAGCGGACGCACCTTCGACCAGGCACCGTCCGCGCCGATGACGATGCCGGCGCGCGTGGCGGAACCTTCCGCGAAGGCGAGGTCGTAGCCGCCCTCCACACGGTGCCGGATCGAGGCGAGCTTGTGACCCCACCTGATCGTCCCAGGCGCCAGCGAGTCGATGAGCAGGCGCCTGAGTTCGCCACGATCCACCTCTGGACGGGCCGAACCGGGGTCCGCAGGCATGTCGAACAGGATCGTGCCGTGGCGGTCGACCACGCGCTTGGCGTCCTCGCCCGGGCGGACCAGAGCGAGGAACGCGTCGTACAGACCGGCTGCGCGAAGCGCGACCTGTCCGGTTTCTGCGTGAATGTCGAGCAGGCCGCCTTGCGCACGGGTCTTCGCCGAAGCCTCACCCTCGTAGATCGTCGCGGCCACGCCGTGAGCCTGAAGCACCCGGGCGAGCGTCAGCCCGCCCAGTCCTGCTCCGACAATGGCGATGGTCTTCTGCATGCTGCGCTCCTCTGTTGCGCCGACACGCGCCGGCGATGGTCAGCGCCAAAAGCGGACGGGATGCCCGATCTCGGCAAGGAGACGCTCACCGATCAGAACCATCTGCATCGATGTACGTGCGATGTCCGGCGGGTGGACCCGCGGAACATCGTTTTTCGCGACCTTGTGACTATAGCTCGGCATCCGCCTCGTGGTGACCGGGGTCGCTCACGCTGCGACGCACCGCGCCAGCCACAGAAGTGGATCTTGATGTGTCAAGGTCCACTTCATGGTGAGGCGTGGCCTGACGAGTGCGTAGTGGGCGATGCTGGAGTCGTTGCTCCTGTTCGGGGAGCAGTCTGGGCGGCCACCGGCACACGCCAAGCGGCAGCTGATAGACGGCGTACGCTGGCGCACTCGCGCTGGCGCTCCCCTGGCGAGTGGTGCCCGAGCGGTACGGCCCGTGGGCGACGGTCTACGGCCTCTTCCGGCGTTGGCAGCGCGATGGCACCTGGCAGCGCGTCTTCGAGCGACTGCAGGCCCGGGCCGACGCCGAGGGACTGATCACCTGGGACGTCTCGGCGGCACGGGCGACTATCGCCCGTGCCCATCAGTACGTGGTGGGTGCCCGGGGGAAGGGGGATCTGTAGGTCGAGCCGCCGGGTGGTGTCTCCGCCGAGCCCGACGGCCACGGCTTCGGACGCTCCCGGGGTGGGGGTGATGACCAAGCTCGGCCTGGCGGTCGAGCGGGCCCGGAAGCTGGTGTCATTTGTGGTCACGGCCGGCCGGTGCGGTGGCTCGCCGGTGTTCCAGGTGGTCCTGGGGCGTTTCCGGGTGGGCAGGACCTGGGTCGGGCCGCTTGTGTACCCGGCCGGACAAGGTGCGCGCCGACAGGGCATGGGGTTCCCGCGCGAACCGCGCCTACCTGCGCAATCGCGGTATCGGCTGCACCATTCCGGAGAAGCGCGAGGAGATCGCCAACCGTAAGAAGCGCGGTTCCCGCGGTGGCCGGCCATCGAAGTTGGACACGGCCGGCTCCGAAGAGTGCCACGCGGTGGAATGCGGAATCAATCGCTTCAAGCGCCACCGCGCGGTCGCCGCGAGATGCGACAGACTCGCCGTCCGCTGCGAGGCGACAGTGCTGGTCGCAGCCATCAACGAGTGGCTATGGCCAGCGCTTTCGGAACGCACCCTGGGGTGCTGTTGTCGCGCGCGGATCTTTAGAGCGAGCTGGGCGGGAGAAGGGCGGGGGAATCGGCCAGCAGCTGGAATCGGTTGTCCCGCTGCTGGACGCGGCCGCTGGTGGGATGGGTGAAGTGGGTGCCCAGCAGCAGGTCATCGGTACCGGCCAGTTCGGTGAGGAGGCGGCGGCGGGTGGTTCGGGCCTCGGCGGGGTCGACGTCGCCGATGGTGTGTATGTCGGGGTACGCCAGTTGCACGGGATGATGCAGGCTGTCGCCGCTGATCAGCGCGTTGCGGCCGGTGCCGGTCAGCTTTACCGACAGGTGGCCGGGCGTGTGGCCGCGTGTCGGTACCAGGCGGACGCCGTCGGCCACCTCATGGCCTGCGGCGGGGATGTCGAGCAGGTCGTACAGGCCGTTGTCACGGATGGGGCGCAGGGAGTCGCGGTGGGTCTGGGCGACTTCTTCGTCGCTTTCGGCGGCGGCGGTCCAGTAGTCCCATTCCTTGCGGTCGGTGAGGTAGCGGGCGTTCGGGAAGGTCGGTGTCCAGCGGCTGTCGACCAGGTGAGTGTTCCAGCCGACGTGGTCGATGTGCATGTGCGTGGTGATCACCAGGTCGACGGTGTCCGGGGCGAAGCCTGCGACGGTCAGCGCGTGCAGCAGCGGGGTCTGCAGGTGGTCGGCGTCTGGTATCTGCCGGGGCTTGTCGTTGCCGATGCCGGTGTCGACCAGGATGCGTTTGCCGTTGGCCTCGATCGCGAAGATGTGTATGTGCATCGCGGGGGTTGCGCCGTCGGTGAAGTCGGGTTGCAGCCAGGGGTATTGCAGGTGTTCCGGTGTGGCATCGGGCAGCAGGAATTGGCTGGTTGCCGGTGACATGTCGATTTCGTCGACTCGGCGCACAACGACGCCTCCGAGGTCCCAGCCCAGGAAGGCCGGGGATACACGGCTTGTGAACACTTTGAATCCATTCGTCTTGTTCGACCGTCGGTTCTGTGGGTCGACTCTAGATGTGTTGGTATCCTTACGTAAGTACGTACCTCTTTGTAAGTTGGTGGCATGACGGTGAGTGAGCAGCTCAAGGATGTTTTCGCCCAGCTTCCGGCAGGGACTTTCGACAGGGACTGCCCGACGCGGCCGGTGATGGCCCAGGTGACCGGCCGGTGGGGCGCGTTGATCATCGCTGCGCTGGTTCCTGGACCGATGCGCTTCTCCGGCCTTCACCAGCACATCGGCGGTATCAGCCAGAAGATGCTGTCGCAGCACCTCAAGTCGATGGTGCGGTACGGGCTGGTCGAACGCCTGGTGGAACCGACCGTCCCGCCGCAGGTCACCTACAGCCTGACGCCACTCGGGCAGAGCCTGGCGCAGCAACTGTGCGCACTGCTGAGCTGGTTTAGCGCCCACAGCCCGGCACTGGAGGCCGCTCAGCAGCGCTACGACGCCGCCGATTCCCCGGCCCGGTAGCGCGTCGCGGAATTGCCTGTCGTCACACCATGAGCCTCCTTGTCGCGGTCTGACGTGACTTATGCAACGCGCTTTAGCAGGTCTAGAGCCAATAAGCCTTTTCCAACCTCAATTTGAGCATGTCAGGTGCAGCGTGAGGACGGCCTGGACGAGGCTGGTGATACGGCTGGTAGAGCATCGCAGTTTGCGCATGAGCCGCCAGGTTTTGAGGGTGGCCATGGCCTGTTCGACGAGTGCACGGATCTTCGCGCGTGAGCAGTTGACGGCCCGCTGGCCAGGGGAGAGAGTCTCCCAGCGCCCCCAGTAGGGAACTCGCACGGTGTCGGCGGCGCCCCGGTAGCCCTTGTCGGCCCAGCATTCCACCCCGGCCCCCGCCAGGGCACCGATGATGCCGTGGGCTCGCGCGGCCTTGATGTCGTGGACAGATCCCGGCAGCGCGGGCGAGGCCCACAGCAACCGTCCCGCCGGGTCGGCGATCACCTGCACGTTCATGCCGTGCTTCTTGTGTTTCCCGGAGTAGAAGGGTCGGTCGGCGGCGATCCGGTCGATCGGCAGCAACGTGCCGTCCAGGATCACGAACGCCTTGCCGGAAGCTGTCCTCACCGCCTCGGCGAGGGTTGGAGCCAGAGCGGCCAGGATGTCGACGGCCTCGGCGATGTACCGGTAGGCGGTGGTGGTGCCCACACCGAATCCGGCGGCGAGCTGGGCGTAGGTATGGCCGCATCGTAGATGAGCCAGCACGAGCAGCGCCTGCCGTCCGGCGGCCAGCCGGCGCCATCGTGTCCCTTGCGCAAGACGACGTGCGGTCAGCTCACGGGCGAGGAAGCGCAGAGCGGAGGTGGACAGATCCACCCCGGCTGGGTAGGCAGGCATGCGGAAAGCTCATGGCAGGACGGCTCGGGCTCGACACGCACCTGTCTAACAGGAGCTTCTCCACGTCCGGACCCCACCCTCACCCCCCCGGTGGTCGTGCTCCGCGCGCAGGTTGAGGAAACCTCAGTGGGCGTTGGCGTGAGGGAGCGTGCGGGAGAGCTCGGCGCCGATCACGAGCGCGGGACGGTGATCGAAGCGACACCGATCCATTCGTGTCCGCGTCGTGCTCGCCTACCTGCGAGCCGGGCGCGAGCTGGATCCTGTCGAGCTCGCGGCTCAGGGCCGACTCGCACTCTTTCCGGTGTGCTCAGCTGTGGTCAGCGAGGAGCAGTACCGCCCGGGGACTCTGCGCCCAGGAGCGTGAGCAGCCCGGGGAATCTCTTCTCGATGTCCGCGCGTCGTAGTCGGATGCCCTTGCGGTTGCCGTAGTCGATCTCGTCAATGAGACCTGCCTCGCGCAGGACCCGGAAGTGGTGGGTCTGGGTCTGCTTCGAGATCGGAAGATTGAACGAGTTGCAGCCCCGCTCGCTGTCGCTGCGGTCGGCGGCCAACTCCGTCATCACCGAACGACGGTGCTCGTCGGCGAGGGCGCGAAATACCGCACCCAGATCGAGCGCATCGGCCCCGGGGCCGACCAGGTTCTTCCCGGTCACGCGGCACTCCCTTCAGGTACGACTTGCATCGTACCTCAAGGACGTGCTCCACTGAGGTACGAAATCGATCGTACCTTGACCCGATTGCGCTGCCCGGTGCCGCCGCCCCTGAGACCCGGCCCGGCACTCGCCGGGGACCTGGTCATCGACACTCCGAGAGGTCATCGTCATGAAGAAGCCCGAGGTGCTGATAGTCGGTGCCGGAATCGCAGGGCCCGCACTCGCATACTGGCTCTCCCAGAATGGATACCGGCCGACGGTCGTCGAACACGCCCGGCAGCTGCGCTCCGGTGGTAGCGCGATCGTCGTGAAGGGGCCCGCGATCCCGGTCGCCGACCGCATGGGCATCCTTCCGCAGCTCCGCGGGCTCGCCACCCGCAATCGGTCACTGACCTTGCTCGACCCCGGCGGCAGGCGGATCCTGCAACTCCCGCTCACCTCGGACAAGGCTCCGACGGTCGAGGTGACCCGAGCCGACCTGTCCGAGGTGCTCCACCGGTCGGCGCAGACCGAGGCCGAGTTCTTGTTCGACGACACGGTCACCGCTCTCGACCAGGACGAAGGTGGGGTGGACGTCACCTTCCGGCGGTCCGCGCCACGGCGCTTCGACTTGATAGTCGGTGCCGACGGGATGCACTCCACCGTACGGCGCCTGGTATTCGGACCCGAGCGGCAGTTCGCGAGCGACCTGGGCCTGTACGGCGCGACCGTCCCGCTGGAACCCGACGCCATCGAGGACCCGACCGAGATGACGATGCTGACCGCGCCGAACCGGATGCTGGTCCTCCACCCCTCGCGGACCACTCCGCTCGCGATCTTCACCTTCCGGGCCGCACAGCTAGCGCCCCACGACCGCAAGAACATCGCCCTTCACAAGCAGACCGTGGCCGACGCCTACGCCGACGTGCGGTGGCGGGCACCGGAACTCGTGGCGGCGTTCCTCGACCACCCGGCTCCCTTCTTCGACCCCCTGACCACCGTCCGGATGCCCTCGTGGTCCCACGGACGGGTCGTACTGCTCGGGGACGCCGCGGCGGCGACAGCCCTGCTGGGCGACGGGTCCAGCATGGCGATGGCGGGCGCGTACGCCCTCGCAGAAGAGCTCGCCGCCCATCCCCGTGATCACGCCCGCGCCTTCGCCGCTTACGAGACGCGGCTCCGCCGTGAGGTAGGCCCGCGGCAGCGACGCGTCGGTCTGCTCTCCAGGCTCATGGTGCCCCGCACCCGGCCGGGCCTGGCGGTGCGCAACGCCGTGGGCCGCGCGGTCGGTCGCACGAACCGGATCGCCACTCGCGAAGCCGCGAACCGGTAGACCGGGCCCGCACCGACCGGTTCACCGGTCGGTGTGCAGCTCCGCGGGAGCTCTCAGCCGTGTCGGCGCCGCCATGTCCGACGTGCCCGGCTCGGCCTGGCAGGTCATCGCCGACGCGGCAGGTCGGCTGCTGGCGGCCTCACCCACCATTCCGGGCGCTCGCCACGACATGGGTGCTGCCGGTGACTACGCCCCCCCCGGCGACGCGGAGGTAAAGAGCTGGGCGGCAAGGCATATCAAGGCGCCGACGGCTTGCTGTAGGCCCAGGCGTTGTCGGTCAGCACCCGCTCGACGGTGACGCCGCGTGCGGCGAACCAGGCAGCAGCTCGTCGTAGGGAGGCCGCGCAGGTGGCGGCCTTCTCGTCGGGGAGGTTCTCGGTGTAGGCCAGGCGGGAGTGGTCGTCCAGGGCGGTGTGCAGGTAGGCGTAGCCGGTGCCGTTGCGGCGGTCCTGGTGGGCCCGGCCGGCTGCGCGGCCGAGGACTTTGTGGCCGCCGCCGTCCGGATGCGGCCGAGCTTCTTCACATCGATGTGGACCAGCTCGCCCGGCCGGGATCGTTCATAGCGGCGGACGGGTTCGCCGGTGGCCCGGCCCAGTGTGGCAAGGGGTGGCAGGCCGTGGCGTTGGAGGGTGCGGTGGGCGGTGGAGGCGGCGACACAGGCACGGGCGGCCAGTCGCAGTGGGCCGATCCGGTGTTCCCGACGCATCCGTAGTACCCGCTCCTCCACGCGGGCGGGTGTCCGGCGTGGTGAGTGGTGGGGGCGGCTGGAGCGGTCGGTCATGCCTGCCGTCCCGTGGTGGCGGTAGCGCTGGGCCCAGCGGGCGGCGGTGGTGTGGCTGACCTGGAAGCGTTCAGCGGCCCGGCGTAGCGGCCAGCCGTCGTCCACGACGCACCGGGCCAGGCGCCGCCTGCCAGTGGGGGTCAGCGGGGCGTTACGGTGGATCAACGAGGGCCTCCTGCGTGACGGTGGTAGATGTCGCAATCCACACCGAAACCTGAGGCCCTCGCCCCGTTCAAGCACCCCTCACGCGCGTCGCCCGTCCCCAACGTGCCGGGACAACACATCTAGAGCGTCTTCGCCGACGGGCTCGCTCAGGAGATCTGCCGCGATTTGGGGCGCACTGGCTGGGGCATCGCCTCCATCGTGGATATCGCGGAGACCGGCCGCTTCCAGGGCCAGGATCTCTATCGAAAGATGCAGGAGCGGCTGGGCTACGCCCTGGGCTTCCACGCCGCCTGCGAGAACGGCGCCGCCGTGTTCTCCTGGCTGTGCGGCGGCACCGTCAAGAAGGGCCTGGACCAGGTCACCGGGGTCGGCTTCAACGCCTTTCACAACCGCCTCGGCATCAGCGTGTCCGACACCCAGAAGTTCACCGGGGCCACCGCCTGTCCGGCACGGACAACTACTTCAGCGCCTGGACGACCCTCACCCGCGCGGACAACCGGTCCTGACCGGATGGTGTCCCGGCCCCCTCTGCCGCCGGGGGCCGGGAGACGCGAGCGGTGGACGGCTTATGACGTTGGCGGTGAGCCGCCGTCGTCCGCGCGCGAACGGTGGTCGGCTGCTGGGACTGGGCACCGCGATCGCCTTGATGATGAGGGGGCGCGGCACGGTCACTCCCGTCGCCGGCGGTGGTGTCCTCGCGCGGTTTGACGGCATCCTGGCCCGCGGTTGTGCCCGAGCTGGCCGGGGTGGTGGCCGGCACGGAGGTGCTGGGATGGGTTTCCGCGGGGCAGGGTGATGGTGGGCGCGTCCTCATGCGGGCGGGCGTGCCTCAGGGGGCGAAGTTCTTGGTGAGGAGTTCGCCTTGCTGGGCGGCCTGTTGGTGGGCGGTGGCCATGGCGGTCTCGTGGAGGGGTATGAGGTCGGCCATCGCGGGGACGTGCGGGGCGTGGGTGAGTTCGGGCAGGATGATGCACAGGTCGAGGCCGAGCATCCGGTTGAGGATGGCTTCGAGGGACGGTACGAGGTGGTC
>NZ_JAEEAP010000296.1 GCF_016103465.1 Streptomyces sabulosicollis | reverse complement strand
GACCACAGAGAACTACACTCGACTAGTCGTCGGCAGCGTCAGATGTGTATAAGAGAAAGCGCTGCTGCTCGTCGCCGTGGACGCGATCGCCGGGCTGCTGCTGCCCGTGCTCATCCGGCACGGCATCGACCAGGGCGTCCAGCGGCTCTCGCTCGGCGCGGTGTGGGCGGCCTCCGGGCTCGCGCTCGTCGTCGTCCTCGCGCAGTGGGCCGCCCAGATCGGCGAGACCCGGATGACCGGGCGGACCGGTGAGCGGGTGCTCTACGCACTGCGCGTGAAGATCTTCGCCCAGCTCCAGCGGCTCGGTCTCGACTACTACGAGCGCGAGCTGACCGGCAAGATCATGACGCGGATGACCACCGACGTCGACGCGCTGTCCACGTTCCTCCAGACCGGGCTCGTCACCGCCGTGGTCAGCCTGCTGACCTTCTTCGGCATCCTGGTCGCGCTGCTCATCATCGACGTGGGGCTCGCGCTGGTGGTCTTCCTGACCCTGCCGCCGCTCATCGTCGGCACCGTGGTGTTCCGGCGCCGCAGCGTCAAGGCGTACGAACTGGCCCGCGAGCGCGTGAGCGTGGTCAACGCCGACCTCCAGGAGAGCGTGGCGGGGCTGCGGATCGTGCAGGCGTTCCGGCGCGAGCGGTCCGGCCGGGAGCGGTTCGCGGCGCGCAGCGACGCCTACCGCCAGGCGCGGGTGCGCGGCCAGCGGCTGATCTCGGTGTACTTCCCGTTCGTCCAGCTGCTGTCGTCCGTGGCCTCCGCGCTGGTGCTCATCGTGGGCGCCGGGCGGGTCGGGGACGGCACGCTGACGGCGGGCGCGCTGGTGGCGTACCTGCTCTACATCGACCTGTTCTTCGCCCCCGTCCAGCAGCTCTCCCAGGTCTTCGACGGCTATCAGCAGGCCACGGTCTCACTGGGCCGCATCCAGGAGTTGCTGCGCGAGCCCACCACCACACCGGTGGCGAAAGCCCCGCGCGAGGTGCGCACGGTGCGCGGCGAGATCGCCTTCGACGACGTGCGGTTCCGGTACGGGGACGGCGAGGAGGCGCTGGCGGGCATCTCGCTCACGATCCCCGCGGGGCAGACCGTGGCGTTCGTCGGGGAGACCGGCGCCGGTAAGTCCACTCTGGTCAAGCTGGTGGCGCGGTTCTACGACCCGACGCAGGGCGCCGTGCGGGTGGACGGGGTGGATCTGCGCGAGCTCGACCTCACCGGATACCGCGGCCATCTCGGGGTGGTCCCGCAGGAGCCGTACCTCTTCGCGGGGACGGTGCGCGACGCCATCGCCTACGGACGGCCCGGCGCGAGCGACGCGGAGGTGGAGGCCGCCGCGCGGGCGGTCGGCGCCCATGCCATGGTGGCGTCGCTCGACGGTGGCTATCTGCACGAGGTCTCCGAGCGCGGGCGCAATCTCTCCGCCGGGCAGCGGCAGTTGATCGCGCTGGCGCGCGCCGAGCTGGTGAACCCGGACATCCTGCTGCTCGACGAGGCCACGGCCGCGCTCGATCTGGCCACCGAGGCCCTGGTCAACCAGGCCACGGATCGTCTGACGGGACGGCGTACCACACTGGTCGTCGCCCACCGGCTGACCACCGCCGCCCGTGCGGACCGGGTGGTGGTCCTGGACCACGGCCGGGTCGTCGAGGACGGCACCCATGAGGAGCTGGTGGCGCGGGACGGCCGGTACGCCGCGCTGTGGCGCACCTTCACGGGCGAGACGGCCCCCGCCGTCGTCTGATGCCTGAGCGGCCGTCTTACGGCCGGTAACGCTCAGCGTTCGCCCGTAGTTACGTACGGTAACGTCACGGTTCCATGCCGCTGGCCCTCGCTATGCCCTCCACCTCCCGCCGGTCCCGCTCCCGCTGCTCCGCCTCGGCCGCCACCCGCTGCTTGTGGCGGTGGAGGAAGTCGGGGTCCCCGGCCCGCTCCTGAGGCACCAGCACCTTCATGCCCTTGGCGTGCGGACTGTCGCCGAGGTCGACCACCACACGCTCGTCCTGGGAGGTGAGCAGGCCGAACAGCACCAGCAGCTCGGCCTGGAGAGCGGGGGTGAACAGCTCTTTCTCCTCGGGCCCCATCCCGAGTTCGTACGTCCCCCCGCGGACGGCCGGCGAGGTGCTCAACTCGCGCAGCAGCCGCATCAGCAGCTCGAGCGAGCGAGGATCGATGCGTTCCTGCAATTCGTTCAGATACCGCGTCAGCCGCTCGGCCCGTTCACTCCGGTCGTGCCGTTCGTCTCGGTCCATACAGGCAGCATGAGCCATCACAGCCCGCTACGAAAGAGGGCGGCGGTAACAACTCTCCGTATTCGGCCCCGGGTTGGAGCGTTGACGGCCTCTGGCGACGCGAGTGTGTGCCCGGATAGGTTCTCGGCGGCCTGTGTGAACGCACGGGGCAGAGGGTCATCACGGCAACAAGGGGAGGGTGCATGCGCAAGATGCTCAGATGGCTGTTGTCGCTCGCGATACTGGTGGGGGCGGTCGGCGCGGGCGCCGGAAGCGCGTCCGCGGCACCGGCCGCCCCCGCCCAGCCGGACATCAAGGAACGTGTCCTGGCGATTCCCGGAATGCGATTCGTGGAGGAGCAGCCCTCCGAGGGCTATCGCTTCCTCGTCTTCAGCTACGCCCAGCCGGTGGACCACCGGCATCCCGCCAAGGGCACCTTCCAGCAGCGGTTCACCCTGCTGCACAAGGCCACCGACCGGCCCACGGTCTTCTACACCTCGGGCTACAACGTCACCACCGCACCGCGCCGCAGTGAGCCCACGCAGCTCGTGGACGGCAACCAGGTGTCCATGGAGTACCGTTTCTTCACTCCCTCCCGCCCCCAGCCCGCCGACTGGTCCACGCTGGACATCTGGCAGGCCGCGAGCGACCAGCACCGCCTCTTCCGGGCCCTGAAGCCCATCTACGGCAAGAAGTGGCTGGCCACCGGCGGCAGCAAGGGCGGGATGACGGCCACCTACTACCGCCGCTTCTACCCGAGGGACATGGACGGCACCGTCGCCTACGTCGCGCCCAACGACGTGGTCGACACGGAGGACTCCGCCTACGACCGCTTCTTCGACAACGTGGGCACGGCCGAATGCCGCACCAGGCTCAACGCGGTGCAGCGCGAGGCCCTGGTGCGGCGTGACGAGATCGTGCGGCGCTACCAGAAGTGGGCGGACGACGAGAAGCAGACCTTCACCGTCGTCGGCAGCGCCGACAAGGCGTACGAGAACGTGGTCCTGGACCTGGTGTGGGCCTTCTGGCAGTACCACCTGCTGAAGGACTGCGCGGACGTCCCCGCCCCGACCGCGTCCACCGACGAGCTGTACGGCTTCATCGACGAGATCTCGGGCTTCTCCGCCTACACCGACCAGGGCCTGGAGACCTACACGCCGTACTACTACCAGGCGGGTACCGAGCTCGGCTCGCCCACGTTCAGGACCCCGCACCTGGACGGGCTGCTGCGCTACCCCGGCATCTACGCCCCGCGCAGCTATGTGCCGCGCGACATCCCGATGCGCTTCAAGCCGGGCGTGATGCGCGACATCGACCGCTGGGTGCGGCACGACGCCCACCGGATGCTCTTCGTCTACGGCCAGAACGACCCGTGGGGCGCCGAGCGCTTCCGCGTCGGCAAGGGCGCCAAGGACGCGTACGTCTACACGGTCGCCGGCGGCAACCACGGCTCCAGCATCGCCCAGCTGACGGGTGACCAGAAGGCCAGGGCCACCGCCGAGGTGCAGCGGTGGGCGGGCGTCAGCCCGACCAGCAAGCCGCTCGCCCGGCACAACGCCGAACTCGACCGCCGCGAGACCGAGCGCGAGCCGGTGCTGCGGCCCTGACCCGGCCGGCCCTGACCCGGCCCATCAGCGGTGCGAAGGGCGTCCGCCGCGGCGGACGCCCGCTTGCTCGCCGTCGAGGGCGCCGAGGTCGTGGTGCACGGCCGGGACGAGACCCGGGCCCGCGGAGTGGCGGAGGAGATCGGCGCGGTCGCCGTGGCGATCGGCGACCTCGCCACGGACGAGGGCGCCGACGCCGTGGCCGCCACCGCCGGCGCGGTGGACATCCTGGTCAACAACGCCTGTGGGTACGACCACCTCGGCTGGGCGGATGCCACGCCGGAGGTGTGGTCCCGCACGTACGAGATCAATGTGGTCTCCGGAGTCCGCATGATCCAGCGGCTGGTGCCGGGCATGCGCGAGCGCGGCTGGGGCCGGGTGATCCAGATCGGCGGCGGCCTCTCGTCGCAGCCGGCGTCCACGCAACCCCACTACAACGCGTCCCTCGCCGCCCGGCACAACCTCGCCGTCTCCCTGGCGCGCGAGCTGAAGGACACCGGGGTGACGTCCAACGTGGTCGCTCCCGGCGCGATCCTCGTCGACGCGGTGAAGGAGCTGGTGACCGAGATCGCGCCGGAGCACGGCTGGGGCGCGTCGTGGGCGGAGATCGAGCGCAACGCCGTCCGTGACCTCGTGCCCAACGACATCGGCCGGTTCGGCCGCCCCGAGGAGATCGCGGGTGCCGTCGCGTATCTGGCCAGTCCGTACGCCGACTACATCAGCGGCGCCACGCTGCGGGTGGACGGCGGTACGATCCGCTCGGTGATCTGACCGGCCGCTCAGTACGTCAGCCCGTGCCCGATCGGGTACAGCACCCGGGACGGGTCGTCCGCGCGGCGGACCGGGACCGGTAGTTTGCCGCGCGGGGTGGCCCGGCCCGCGATGACGCGGGCGGCGGCGCGCAGTTCCACGTCCGTCCAGCAGTACGTGGCCAGCGAGGCGGCGGGGGCCGTGCCGCGGCCGTCCAGGCGCGCGATGTCGTACGGGTTGCGCAGGGCCAGGTGCACCACCGGCACGCCGGTGGCCACCAGCCGTGCCACCAGGGTGCGCTGGGCGGATCCGGAGGCGATGTCGTACGTGGTCACGACCACCGCGTCCCGCCCGCGCGCCGCCGTGACCGCGGCCTCGACGCGCGCCGGGGAGGGGCCGGGGGAGTCGCCGGTGCCGGTGGTGAGCGCCTCCGTGCGGAAGCCGAGGCCGGAGAGGGCGCGGGCCAGGACGGACGTCGGGGGGCCGCCGGTGCCCGAGGGCGCGGCCGCGTCCACGCCCACCACGAGCAGGTCGCGGTGGCGGCGCGGCGACAGCGGCAGCAGTCCGCCGCGGTTGGTGATCAGGGTGGTGGTGCGCTCGGCGATGCGGTCGGCGGTGGCGCGGTGCTCCCGGGTGCCCACCGTGCGGTTGACCGCGCGGTCGCTGGTGTACGGATCGTCGAACAGGCCACGGCGGGCCTTGAGGTCCAGGACGCGCCGCAGCGAGCGGTCGATCCGGTCCTCGCTGATCTCGCCCGCCCGGACGGCCCCGCGCACCCCCTCGAAGGCGAGGGACAGGCTCGGCGGGTTCAGCAGCTGGTCCACCCCCGCCTTCAGCGCGAGCACCGGCACCCGGTCGTCGCCGTACTTCTTCCGCACCCCCTGCATGCCGAGGGAGTCGGTGACCACCACCCCGTCGTAGCCCAGCTCCTCGCGGAGCACACCGGTGAGGATGGGGCGGGAGAGCGTGGCGGGGTCGTCGGCCGGGTCGAGCGCGGGGAAGAGCAGATGCGCCGTCATGATCGAGTCGATTCCGGCCTCGATCGCGGCCCGGAAGGGCGGTGCGTCCAGCCGCTCCCACTCCTTGCGGGAGTGGGTGATCCGCGGCAGCCCGACATGGCTGTCCACGCTGGTGTCGCCGTGACCGGGGAAGTGCTTGGCGGTGGCCGCGACCCCGGCGCTCTGGTATCCCTCCACCTGGGCCGCCACCATCCGGGCCACGGCCTCGGGATCGGCGCCGAAGGAGCGCACGCCGATCACCGGATTGGCGGGGTCGACGTTGACGTCCGCGATCGGGGCGTAGTCCTGCCGGATGCCGAGCGCGGCCAGCTCCGCCCCCGCGGTGCGGGCGGCCGTACGGGCGTCGGCCGCGCTGCCGCCCGCACCGAGCGCCATGGCGCCCGGGAACAGCGTGGCGGGCGCGCCGACCCGGGCCACGGTGCCGTACTCCTGGTCGGTGGAGATCAGGACGGGAACGGGTGCGGAGGTGGCCAGCGCGGCCTTCTGGATGCCGTTGGAGAGTGCGGCCACCTGGTGGGGATCGCGAATGTTGTGTGCCCATCCGATGTACATCACCCCGCCCACGTGGTACTTCGCGATCAGCTCGGCGGCGTTGTCGACGCCGATCTCCTTGCGGTTGGCCGCGACGTCGGCCGGATCGGGGCGGGTGGCCGAGTGGCCGTACACCCGCATCACGAAGAGCTGGCCGATCTTCTGGTCCAGCGTCATCCGCCCGATGAGCTCGTCGATCCGCCGGCGGTCGCGCTCGTGGTCCCGGCCGGGCTCCGTGGTGGCCCGGGAGGCGGGCGCGGACGGGCCGCCGGAACCGGCGGTGGTGGTGCGGCGCGCGGGGGCCGCGGGCGCGGGGGAGCTGTTCGTCGGTCCGCTGCAGGCACCGGCCGCCGTGGCGGCCAGGGTGGCGGTGAGCAGGGCGCGGCGAGACGTGGTGTGCACCCGCACTCCTTCCATGGGACGTTCGGAGGGGGCGGCCATAGGTGTGCAGGACACGCTGGGACACGAACGGCGGCCGGGTCAAGGAAAGTCGGCCTTTTCCACGGCATCGATATGCGGCTCCGCCGGGTGACCCGGAAGCGTAAAGGAAAAGACTGGTTAAAGACGGTGATCTGGTGTCTGCACGAAACCGGTACTAAACTCTCGACCGGGTATGCGTGGTATTTGTATGAGGCATCCGTTCTCGCTTATGTTCCGTTTTCATGACCCCACCGACGGGTGCCAAGCCCCCCACACACATAGCCATGTTCGGCATCGCGGCGCACGGGCACGTCAACCCGAGCCTGGAGGTGATCCGCGAGCTGGTGGCCCGCGGTCACCGGGTTACCTACGCCATCCCCGAGTCGTTCGCCGAGAAGGTGGCCGAAACCGGCGCCGAGCCGAAGACCTACACCTCGATCCTCCACGGCGAGAATGTGCCGGGCGCCAGAGGCTCCGATCTGATCGACTACATCGAGCCGTTTCTCACCGAGGCGGAGCAGGCACTTCCGCAGCATCTGGCGGCCTACGAGGGCGATGCGCCGGATCTGGTGATGTACGACGTCACGGCCTACCCGGCGCATGTCCTCGCCCATCGGTGGGGCGTGACCGCCATCGAGCTCGCGCCCAGCTTCGTGCCCTGGGACGGCTACCGCGAAGAGGTCTTCGAGCCGATGTACGCCCACCTGCGGCGGTCGGAGCGCGGCCGGGCCTACTACGCGCGCTACCGCGCCTGGCTCGAGGACAACGGCCTGGCCGACACCGACCCCGACGTGCTCATCGGCCGCCCCAACCGCTGTGTCGCCCTCATCCCCGAGCTGCTCCAGCCCCACGCCGACCGCGTCGACACCTCCGTCTACAGCTTCGTCGGCGGCTGCCAGAGCGCCCGCCGCGACGGGCGGGAGTGGCGCCGCCCGGAGCGGGCCGCCGGGACCGACCGGATCCTGCTGGTCTCGCTCGGCTCCACCTGGACCAAGGAGCCCGGCTTCTACCGCGCGTGCGTCGCGGCGTTCGGCGATCTGCCGGGCTGGTACGTGGTGCTGCAGATCGGTGAGTTCGTCGATCCGGCCGACCTCGGCGAGCTGCCCGCCAATGTCGAAGTGCACAGCTGGATACCGCAGTTGAGCGTGTTGCGGAAGGCCGACGCCTTTGTCACCCACGCGGGGGCGGGCGGCGCCCAGGAGGGGCTGGCCTGCGGGGTGCCGATGGTCGCCGTACCGCAGGCCGTCGACCAGTTCCGCAACGCGGACACGCTCGAGGGGCTCGGGGTCGGCCGCCATCTGCCCAAGGAGGAGGCCACGGCCCCGGCGCTGCGCAAGGCGGTGCTCGACCTGGTGGACGACCCCGAGGTGGCCGCCCGCTGCGCCGCGCTCAAGGCGCGGATGGCCGCGGAGGGCGGGCCGGACCGGGCCGCGGACCTGATCGAGGCGGAGCTGCCGGTCCGACACCCCGTGCGGAACCGGCGCGGGCCGCGGAGCGTCGAAGCGGTGTGCTGATGGGGAGTCTCCGCACGGCGGTACCCGGCCGCGCTGCTGGCCGCGTGGCCCACCACCCTCTCCGCCGCTCGCGGCCAGCAGCACCCCGCCGCCGACGCGACACCCCTCCCAGAGCGTCGGCGGCGCACCGGGGGAGCGACTCGGCCCGTGGTGTGCTCAGCTGGTGCGCCGCGGCCAGAGGTCGCCCAGGAGCCGCACCGTTTCGGTGATGGCGGGGCGGCGGGCCGCGCCTGGGCGCCACAGGGCGTACAGCCGCCGCACCGGTACCGGTTCCAGCGGCAGCGCCAGCACCCCGTCCGGCAGCGCACCGCGCCCCAGACGGGGCATGAGCGCGACGCCGAGACCGGCCGCCACCAGGGCGACCTGGGTGTGGTTCTCCGCCGCCTGGTACGCCAGGTCCGGCTCATGTCCCGAGGCGCGCAGCGTGCGGACCAGCCAGTCGTGGCACACCGACCCCGGCGGCTGGCAGATCCACCGCTGGCCCGGCAGGTCCTCGCGGCGCAGCGGGCGCCGCGCGGCCACCCGGGTCAGCGGATGTCCGGCCGGGACGAGCAGATCGCACAGATCGTCCCCGATGACCGCCCGCTCCTGCCCCTCCGGGGCGGGCAGCGGGGCGATGTCCCAGTCATGGGCCACCGCCAGGTCGATGACCCCCTGTGCCACCAGGTCCACCGACAGATGCGGATCCACTTCGAGCAACCGGGCGTCCAGGGAGGGGTGTTCGGCCACGAGCGCGGCCAGCACCACGGGCATCAGCCCGCGCGCGGCCGACGCGAACGCGCCGATCACCAGCCGGCCCGTCGGCTGTCCGCGCCGCTCCTCCAGGGTGGTCTCGGCCTGCTCGACGAGGGCGAGCAGTTGCTGGGCGGTGGCGGCCAGGTGCCGGGCCGCGTCGGTCAGCGCGATGCCCCGGCCCTGCCGCTCCAGAAGGGTCGTCCGGGTCTCCCGCTCCAACTTGGCGATCTGCTGCGACACCGCGGACGGGGTGTAGCCGAGCGCGGTCGCGGCGGCGCTGACCGAGCCGTGCACGGACACCGCGTGCAGAGCCCGCAGCCGGGCCAGATCCAGCACGGTCCGCCCCCTCTCACCTTTAACGGATGCTGCATCCCATCATGAAGACATCCGCGCTGGTGCTACAAGGTCCGGGCACCTGATCCTCGACCCATGCGATCCACGCAACCCATGCGACCTGTGCACATAGCCCTCGCCGTGCTGGTCACGGCCCTGTGGGGGGTCAATTTCGTGGTCATCGAGGTGGGCCTCGACCACTTCCCCCCGCTGCTCTTCTGCGCCCTGCGGTTCCTGGTGGCCGCGCTGCCCGCCGTCTTCCTGGTCGGCCCGCCGAAGGTCGCCTGGCGATGGATCCTGGGAGTGGGGCTGGCCCTGGGCGTGGCGAAGTTCGGGCTGCTGTTCATAGGGATGCACGAGGGGATGCCCGCCGGGCTGTCCTCGCTGGTGCTGCAGATCCAGGCGGTGTTCACCGCGCTGTTCGCGGCCGTCGTACTCGCCGAACGCCCCGGCCGGCGGCGGCTGCTGGGCATGGCCGTCGCCCTCGCCGGG
Organism: Streptomyces sabulosicollis; assembly: GCF_016103465.1. Lineage (GTDB taxonomy): Bacteria > Actinomycetota > Actinomycetes > Streptomycetales > Streptomycetaceae > Streptomyces > Streptomyces sabulosicollis. Next base: position 1,652 of record NZ_JAEEAP010000296.1, on the reverse strand, counting down.
ATCGCGGTGGCCGCCGTGGACGAGGGCACCTCGGGCCCGCTTCTCGGCTTCGTCCTCGTCGTCGCGGCGGCGGTCTTCTGGGGTGTCTCCAACGTCCTCACCCGCAGGGCGGCGCCGCCCGACGCCCTCAACTTCATGGTGTGGGTGAGCCTGGTGCCGGTGCTGCCGCTGCTCGCGCTCTCGCTGGTGTTCGAGGGCGCGCGGCCCGACGTCGAGGCGCTGGCCCGGCTCGACTGGGCCGGGGTGGGCGCGATCGTCTACGTCGCCTGGGTCACCACGGTGTTCGGCTTCGGGGTCTGGGGCTTTCTGCTGCGCACCTACGACGCCTCGGCGGTCGCCCCGTTCTCCCTGCTGGTGCCGGTCTTCGGGATGTCCTCGGCGGCGCTGGTGCTGGGGGAGGACATCAGCGCACCGCGCTGGCTTGCGGCGGCGCTGCTGGTGGGCGGCGTGGCACTGACCTCGCTCCCGGCCGGGAGGCCGCGGCGCCCGCGTCTCGGGGCGCGCCGTCACCCCGGGCCGGATGAGCCGAACGGCCAGGACGGGCCGAGTGGGTTCGGGCTCAGGCCGCCGAGTGGGTTCGGGCTCAGGCCGCGTCGGCGAGCAGCCGCAGCAGATGCTCCCGGCCCGGGGCCAGCAGCTCCGGGAACTCCCGCGCCTGCGGATACCACCGCTTCTCGTACTCCCAGCACAGCCAGCCGTCCCAGCCCTCGCGGCTGAGCAGCTCCACGCACTCGGTCAGCGGCAGTACCCCCTCGCCCAGTGGCAGCGGGGTGGTGTCCTCGGCCGAGGCGATGTCCTTGACCTGGACGTAGCCCAGATGCGCGAAGAGCGCCGGATAGCTGGTGGCCGGGTCCTCGCCGCCCAGCCAGGTGTGCATCACGTCCCAGATCGCCCCGACGCTGCCATGACCCACCAGCCCGAGGACCCGGGCCGCGTCCGCGCCCGTCCGGTGCGAGTCGTGGGTCTCAAGCAGCAGCCGTACGCCGAGGTCGGCGGCGCGGGGCGCGGCCGCCGCGAGCCGCCGGGCGGCCGTGGCGTCGGCCTCCTCCGGGCTCTGCTCCCCGCCGCCGGGGAAGACCCGGACATGGCGTGCGCCCAGGTCGTGGGCGAGCTCCAGCAGCTCCGCGAGCCCGGTCAGCACCGGTTCGTCCGGCCCGGCCTGGGCGGCGCGCACATATCCGGCGACGGTGAGGATCTCGACCCCGGCGTCCCGGAACTCCGCCGCCACCCTGGCCCGTTCCTCCGCCCCGAGCCCCGGGTGCACCGGCTCCTCGGGGTGGGCGCGCAGCTCGACGCCGTGGTACCCGGCCCCGGCGGCGAGCCGGGCCACGTCGGGCACGGGCATACCGGGGACGCCGAGGGTGGAGAAGGCGAGCTTCATGCGGGCTCCCTTGGTGGGGGTCGTGCGGTACGTGGGGATCTTCCTGCCCCTGATGCGGGACGCTAAGCAGGGGCACGAGCCGAATCAATCTTGTCCGCCGGCCCAGCCGTCGTGTCCCTACGAGGTGTCCGGCGGGTCGCGGCGCCTGCGGCGGGCCACGCGGCGGAGCCGCATATCGGCGCTTCCCCCCTCCCCGCCCCTTCCCGACACCTGACGCTGTGCGGCTCCGCCGCGTGGGGGGCTCCGCCCCAGACCCCGGGCGGCCCGGTGC
>NZ_JAEEAP010000295.1 GCF_016103465.1 Streptomyces sabulosicollis | reverse complement strand
GTTATGGGCGGGTCGGGTGGTCAGGCCGAGGGATGACCGGCAGCGGTGTGCGGCCGCGCCGAGGAGGACCGGCGGGGGAGCAGCCGCATCGGCAGGACGACCGACTCGGCCGCGCGCCCGTCGATGACGTCGAGCAGGAGCCGCATCGCGGTCGCCCCTAAGGCGCGGGCGTCGTGGGCCACCACGGTGAGCGGGGGGTCGAGTTCGCCGAACCACTCGATGTCGTCGAAGGCGACCAGGGCCAGGTCCTCGCCGATCCGCAGACCGCGTTCCCGCACCTCGGTCAGCGCGCCGACCGCCATCAGGCTGTCGGCGGCGAGCAACGCGGTCGGCGGCCGGTGGCTCGTGAGGAGCTTCGCGGCCGCCGTGCCACCGCTCGCCCGGCGGAAGTCGCCCGCCGTGATCAGCGCGGGGTCGTCGTCCAGATGGTGACGGGCGATCGCCTCCAGGAACGCGCCGAGCCGCGCCCGCCCGGTGGACACGGACGGCGGTCCGCCGATGTATCCGATGCGGGTGTGGCCCTGTTCGGCGAGATGGGCGACGGCGAGCTCGACCCCCTGGGCGTTGTCGGCGGTCACGCTGGGCACATCGAACCCGTCGACGGTGCGGTCCACGAAGACCAGTGGCACCCGCGCGCGTTCCAGAGCGCGCAGATCGCCACGGCCCTCCCCCTGGGGAGCGATGATGATGCCGTCGACCCGCTGGGTGAGGAACACGTCCAGGTAGGTGTCCTGCTGTGCGGTGTCCTCGTTGGCGTTGGCCAGCAGGGTGACGTACGACGAGGCGAGCGCGGTCTGTTCGGCGCCATGGGCGATGTCCGCGAAGAACGGGTTGCGCACGTCGGAGACGAGCAGCCCCACCGCATGGCTGCGAGCCGAACGCAGCGCCTGTGCCCGGGCGTTGACCCGGTAGCCGAGTTCGGTGGCCGCCGCCCGCACCCGTTCGCGGGCCGCGGGTGAGGTGGCCGAATGGCCGGAGAGCACCCGCGACGCGGTTCCCACGGAGACACCCGCGCGTGCTGCGACGTCCTTGAGCGTGACGGTGGCGTCCACATGCGGCCTTTCACTGGGTCGGACTCGTGCGGGTGCGGCGAAACCGCCGCCCTGGTGGTGCGGTTGACGGACGGGTGGCAGGGACGGCGTCTTCGGAATCGATTCCATGGAATCGATTCCAGCGGGGATCTTGGTGGACGCGTCCACCCGAGTCAAGAGTTCTCACACGGCCCGTTCAGCCGTCTCAGCCAGTGGTCGCCCACCCGGTCCGGTGCGAGCCCCCCGGTGCGGCCCCTCCGGGGGCTCAGGCCCGCCGGCTGTAGCGGCGCTCCGGGCGGCCGGCGGTGCCGTAGCGCAGGGAGACGTCGGCGTGGCCGGTGGCGTGGAAGTACTCCAGGTAGCGGCGGGCGCTGACCCGGGAGATGCCGATGGCGGTGGCCGCCTCGGCGGCGGAGACACTGCCGTCCGCCTCGCGCAGCGCGCGCTCGACGAGCTGGGCCGTCTCCACGCTCAGGCCCTTCGGGAGGGCGCCGCCCGCCGGGGGCGCGAACGCCCCGGCCAGGACGCGGTCCACATCCGCCTGGCCACGGACGACCGTGGTGAGCAGCCGTCCGCGCTGGGTCGCATAGCGTTCCAGGCGGGGCTGGAGGTCCTCGTAGTCGAAGGGCTTGAGGACGTAGTCGACCACACCCTGGCGGACGGCGCCGCGCACCGCGTCGGCCTCCCGGGCCGCGGTGATCACCATGACGTCGCAGTCGTGTCCGGCGGTGCGCAGCCGGGGGATGACGTCCAGGCCGAAGAGGTCCGGCAGATAGAGGTCGAGCAGCACCAGATCGGGCCGGAGCGCGTCGACCGCCTCGATCGCCTGCTCGCCGGTGTGGGCGGTGCCGACGACCCGGAACGGTGCCACTCGCTCCACGAAGGTGCGGTGGACGCGGGCCACCATGAAGTCGTCGTCCACGACGAGCACATCGATCGTGCCGGCCGACTCGGTCATCGGGTCGCTCCTTCCGCCACCGCGTCGGCGGGGTGGCTGACGGACATGCGGGCGCTGAACATCGCGCCCTGGCTGGTGTTGGTCACCGCGATCTCGCCGCCACGGCGCTCGCAGACGAGCCGGGTGAGCGCGAGTCCGATGCCACGCTCGCCCTCCCGGGCGGCCTTGGTGGTGAAGCCGTGGGCGAAGACCTCCTGGGCGAGTCCGGGGGCCACGCCGGGCCCGGAGTCGCGCACCACGATCTCCACGCTGGTGTGGTCCTGGCGCAGCTCGACCTCCACCCACGGCGCGTCGCCGTCGCCGCCCCCGTCCTCGTTCGCACCGCCGTGCTCGGAGGTGGCGGCGTCGATGGCGTTGTCGACCAGGTTGCCGACCACGGTTGCCACATCGGCGGCGTCCTCGGGGGTCAGCCGGTCCAGGGCGGTGCGGTCCGAGAGGCGCAGGGCCACCTTCCGCTCGGCGGCCTGGGACGCCTTCGCCATCAGCAGGGCGGCGATGGCGGTGTCCCGGACCCGGCGGCCGATGGACATGTCGAGCGACTGGCGGCGCTGGTTCAGCGCCCGGATGTAGCGCACCACCTCGTCCTGCTCGCCGATCTGGATCAGCCCGGAGATGGTGTGCAGCTGGTTGGCGAACTCATGGGTCTGTGCGCGCAGCAGCTCCGAGGTGCCACGGAAGGAGCCGATCTCGCGCTCCAGCCTCGCCAGCTCCGTGCGGTCCCGCAGGGTGGTGACGGAGCCGAGCGGCCGTCCGTCCTTGACGACGGTCATCCGGTTCATGACCAGGACACGGCCGTGCCGGACCACGACCTCGTCCTTCGGGTCCGCCGCTTCCTTCCGCGCCCCGGCCAGTACGTCCAGCAGCCGCCCCTCGATGCCGAGCTCGTCCAGGTCCCGGCCCACACAGTCCTCCGGCAGGTCCAGCAGCCGCCTGCCCATGTCGTTGACGAGGGTCACCCGGTGCTGCGGATCGAGGGCGACGACGCCCTCGGCGATGCCGTACAGCATCGCCTCCCGGTGTTCGGCCAGCCCGGTGATCTCACGCGGCTCCAGGCCCAGCGTCTGCCGTTTGACCCGCCGGGCGAGCAGCCAGGAGCCGACGACCCCGAGCGCGCTGGCCACGCCGAGGTAGACGGGCAGATACGAGGAGGCTCCGCTCAGCCGCTGCCACACCGTGGGAGACGCCTCGCCGATCATCACGGTGCCCAGATGCCGCCCCAGGTCGTCCCCCGTCGCGCCGAGCACCGGCACCTGCGCCACCAGCTCCCGGCTGCCGTCCCAGTCCAGCGTGCCCGACCAGCCACGGCCCCGGCCGACCCCCTCGCCCAGCGGCAGCCGGTCGCCGAGCACGGTGGGATTGGTCGAGCTGACGACGCGCCCGTGGCGGTCGGCCACCGTGACGGACGTCACCCGCGACTGCACCCGGGACGAGTACACCAGCGGGGCCAGCGCCTCCGCCGGCGAGGGGCCCACCAGCCGGCTGCGCACCAGCGGCTGGGCGGCCAGCTGCTCGGCGAGCGCACCGACCCGGCGGCCCTCCACCCGGTTGAAGGTGGCCTCCGACTGCGCGAGCGAGACCGCCGCCACCGCCATCAGCACCACCACGACGATGGCGAGCTGGAGCAGCAGCATCTCGCCGGCGAGCGTTTGGCGACGGAACGCGGCGACCACAATGAACTCAATCTCTCCTGCTGACACAACCTGGGCGCATTGTTCACCAGGCCGCACAATCATGGCGTCCGCCGTACGGGAAGCGAAAGGGAGGTGTCATGAGACGCCGCACCGGCACCGGCACCCGCACCCGCGCCCTGACCGGCGCCCTGGCCGCGGTGCTGTGCCTGCTCGTCGGCGCCTGCGGCACCTGGCCGGGCACCGGGGACACCGGGGGCGACGGGCTGCGGATCCTGGTGCCGAACACACCCGGAGGCGGCTACGACACCACCGCCCGGACCGTGGCCCGGGTGCTGGAGGAGACCGGGACCACCTCCGACATGGAGGTGTTCAACGTGCCCGGGGCCGGTGGCACCGTCGGTCTGCGGCGCACCGTGGACGAACGGGGCAACGGACGGCTCGCCCTGCAGATGGGCCTCGGCGTGCTGGGCGCGTCCCATGTCGCCCACGCGAAGGTGACCGTCGCGCGGACCACCCCCCTCGCGCGGCTGATCGAGGAACCCGAGGCGGTGGTGGTCCGCGAGGACTCGCCGTACCGCACCATCGCGGACCTGGTCGCCGGGTGGCGCGGGAACCCCGGCGGCGTCACGGTCGGTGGTGGCTCGTCGCTGGGCGGACCGGACCACCTGCTGCCCATGGCGCTGGCCCGCGCCGTCGGCATCCAGCCGAAGAAGGTGCGGTACGACGGCTACGACGGCGGTGGCGGCGACCTGCTCCCCGCCCTGCTGGACGGCCGGGTCGACTTCGCCACCAGCGGCATCGGCGAGTTCCTCGACCAGATCGCGGCCGGGCAGCTCAGGGTGCTCGCGGTCACCAGCGACCGGCCCGTGGCCGCGCTGCCCGGGGTGCCGACGCTGAAGGCGGCCGGGATCGACCTGGTCTTCGACAACTGGCGGGGGATCGTCGCCCCGCCGGGCATCAGCGCCGCGGACCGTCAACGCTGGATCGAGGTGCTGACCGCGCTGCACACCTCCCGGCAGTGGAAGGCCGAGCTCACCCGCCACGGCTGGACCGACGCCTTCACCACCGGTGGCGCGTTCGCCACGTATCTGGCCCGGCAGGACAAGACCGTGGCGGAGCTGGTCGGACACCTGGGACTGGACTGACCGAACACTCCGCCGGGGCGGCCGCCGCACGCCCTCCTCGCCGCTTGCCGTCCGTGCACCGCACCACTCCCTGACCCACCCATGCCCTGGTGGCGTACGCCCCTGCCCCGCATGCCCTGGTACCAACCCCTACGTCCTGGAAGGCGCCGCATGACCGCACACACCTGGTGGCTGCTGCTCATCCTCACGGTGGCGATCGCAGCACTGATCTACCTCATCAACTCCCGGCTGCGGGTCCATCCGTTCGTCGCGCTGATCCTGGTCAGCGTGGGCACGGGGATAGCGGCCGGGGAGCCCGCCGCGAAACTCGCCGGATCCATCGAGGAGGGCGCCGGCGGCACCCTCGGCGACGTGGGCGTCACCCTCGCCCTGGGCGCCATGCTCGGCCGCCTGCTGTCCGACTCGGGCGCCACCGACGCCATCGCCCGTGCCCTCGTCGCCCGCGCCGAGCCGCGCAGGCTGCCCTGGCTGGTCGGTGCCGCGGCGTTCGTCATCGGTGTGCCCATGTTCTTCGAGGTGGGCCTGATCGTGCTGCTGCCGTTGATCTTCAGCGTCGCCCGCAGGATGGAGGAACACGGCGGCACCAAGGGCAGCCCCTACGTGCTCCTCGGCGTGCCCGCCATCGCCTCGCTGTCCACCCTGCACGGCATGCTGCCGCCCCACCCCGGCCCGCTGACCGCGATGACCGGTCTGCACGCCGACCTCGGTCTCACCCTCGGCGTCGGCATCGTGTGCGCCGTGCCCACCGTCATCCTGGCCGGTCCCGTCTACGCCCGCTGGATCGCGCCCCGGCTTCCCGACGTCGCTCCGGACGCCGAGCTGGTGGCCCAGTTCGCCGGGGCCGGGCGGGAGCCCGCCCCGGCCGTCAGCTCGGGGGCCGGTGCGCCCGGTGCGCAGGCGAGTGCGGACGTCCCCCGCCGGACCGGTGTGCCCACCGGTCTTGCCGTGGCGGCCGTGCTGGTGCCCGTCGCCCTGATGCTGCTGCGCACCCTGGCCGAGACGGTGCTGGACGAGTCGAGCCGGCTGGGCGCGGCCCTCGTGTTCGCCGGAGAACCGCTGGTGGCGATGCTCGCCGGTTTCGTCTTCGCCCTCGGGGTGACGATCGTCGGCTCGGCCCGCTCCGGCGGCTCCGGCCGTTCCGGTGAGGAGACCCGCGCCTCCTTGACCGACAGCCTGAAGTCCATCGCGGCGATCCTGCTGATCATCGGTGGGGGAGGGGCGTTCAAGCAGGTCCTCCAGGACTCGGGCATCGGCGATGCCATCGCGTCCGCCGCCGAGGGCGCCCATATCAACGTGATCCTGCTGGGCTGGCTCATCGCCCTGCTGCTGTCGCTGACCACGGGCTCCGCCACCGTCGGCATCGTCTCCGCCACCGGCATCGTGGCCCCGCTGATCGGCGATGGCGGGGGCCTGGAGGCTTCCCTGCTCGTGGTGGCGATCGGTGCCGGTTCGCTCGGCCTCAACTATGTCAACCACGCGGGGTTCTGGCTGGTGAAGGAGTCGTTCGGCATGGACCTCAGCCAGGCCACCAAGACCCAGACCGCCGTGCAGACCCTGGTCAGTGTGCTCGGCCTGGCGATGGCCCTGCTGCTGTCGGTGTTCGCCTGAGACACCGGTCGCTCGCGGTGGGTCCGGCCGCCCCGGGGCTGTCGGACCCACCTGAGAGACTCCGGCCATGGATCTTGACGAGCTGTTGCGGTGCCTCGCGGAGTCAAGACCGAGCGGACGGCTTCATCGGCACCGGAGCGTCGGAGATCGAACTGATCCAGCCGCTCACCGGCGCTCGCCCTGCACGGAGTTCCTGGAGACCAACGGCGAGCGCGTCCACCGTCTCGCCTACGCCGTCGAGAGCATCGACCCGGCATCTCGCGGCGCTGCGCGAGGCGGGCGAGGACGCGTGTGTCGTCTTCGACGGGCCATCGCGGACCGGGCTCGCCTCGTGTACCTGGACGGCCTGGCACACGGGCCGCTCGCCGAGCTGATCGAGCGGACCGGGCAGGGCGGCTGACCGGCCCCCGCCATCCGCGGGGGCGGGTATGCGCACCGGCGGCCTGGCTGCTGCCCCCGCCCCCTACCCCCTTCAATACCAGTGTGAAATCCTTTTCACCGGCAGGGTAGGGTGAAGGCGACCGTACACGGTGAAGGGATGCGGACACAGTTGGTGACGATCCATGACGTGGCGCGAGCCGCCGGAGTCTCTCCGGCGACCGTCTCGCGTGTCTTCAACGGCGGCAAGGTCACACCGGCTCGTGCCCTGTCCGTGCAAGAGGCCGCGGCGGCCCTCGGGTTCGCGCCCAATCGGGTGGCGCGGTCGCTGCGCAAGCAGCGGTCGAGTGTGATCGCGCTGATCATCCCGGACATCGAGAACCCGTTCTTCACCTCGCTCGCCCGTGGCGTCGAGGACGCCGCCCAGCGCACCAGCCTTTCCGTGGTCCTGTGCAACTCCGACGAGGACACCGACAAGGAGCGCCGCTACCTCGAGGTCGCGCTCGGTGAGCAGATGGCGGGCGTGATCGTGGCGGCGGCGTCCCAGGACCAGACGGACCTGGGGCCGCTGACCGACCGGCGTGTGCCCGTGGTCGCCGTCGACCGCCGGCCGCGCGACGCCGAGGTGGACGCGGTCCGGGTCGACAACCACCACGGTGGCGAGGTGGCCACCCGCCACCTCCTCCAGGCCGGCTACCACAGGATCGCCTGCATCACCGGGCCCGAAGGGGCCTCCACCTCCGAGGAGCGACTCGCGGGCCACCGCGCGGCGCTGCGCGCCGCCCAGGGCGGTGCGGCCGCAGCCGACAACACCTACGTACGGCACGCCGACTTCCGGGTGGACGGCGGCCGCGCGGCGATGCGCGAACTGCTGGCGCTGCCCGAGCCGCCCGATGCCGTGTTCGTCGCCAACAACCTCATGACCATCGGGGTTCTCGACGCCCTCCGCGAGACCGGCCGCACCCCGCCCGACGTCGGTGTGCTCTCCTTTGGCGACGTTCCCTGGGCGTCGCTGGTACGGCCTTCCCTCACCGCGGTCGAACTGCCCTCGTACGAGCTGGGGCGCACCGCCGCCGACCTCCTCCTCCAGCGCATGGACGGCAGCGTGTCGCCGGTGCAGACCGTGGTGCTGCGCACGAAGCTCCAGGTCCGGGAGAGCACGGCCGGGCCTGCCCAGACCTGACGGACGGAACGCACGGGCGCACGGGACGAGCGGATGGGCGTCAGGTACGGAACCACGAACGAAGCGGCGCCGCACCAGCCCGTTCAGCCCGCGCGACGCCGCTTCACCCCCAGCGGTTCACCTCTCAGCGCTCCACCCCTCAGCGCCTCACTTCAACCCCGACGTCTTGATCGACTCCACGATCTGCCGCTGGAAGACGAAGAACAGCACCAGCATGGGCAGCGCGGCCACCGTCGCCGCCGCCAGGATGTAGTTCCAGTTGGACGTGTACTGGGTCTGGAACGACGAGATGCCCAGCTGTACCACCGTCAGGTCCTGATCGCTCGTGGCGACCAACGGCCAGACGAACGCGTTCCAGTTGGCGAGGAAGAAGAAGATCGCCAGGGCCGAGAGGACCGGCCGGGACATCGGCAGGACGATGTTCCAGTAGACCCGCCAGTGGCCGCAGCCGTCGATGACCGCCGCCTCCTCCAGTTCCTTCGGCAGCCCCAGATAGAACTGGCGCAGCAGGAAGATGCCGAACGCGTTGAAGATCGCCGGGATGATCAGCCCGGCATAGCTGTCGAGCAGCCCCAGCTGGCGGGCGACCAGGAACAGCGGGATCAGCACCACCGGCGCGGTGACCAGCAGCGTCGCGAAGATGGCGCCGAAGAGCTTCTCGCGCCCCGGGAAGCGCAGCCGCGCCAGCGCGTAGGCGGCCATCGAGTGGAAGAACAGCGCCGCCACGGTGATCACCGTGGAGATGAAGAAGCTGTTCCACAGATAGCGGGCGAACGGCACCTCGGTGAAGACGTAGACGAAGTTCTGGAGGGTGAAGTCCTTCGGGATCAGCCGTCCGTCGGTGACGGTGGCGCGCGTCTTGAACGACGACGTGACCATCCACAGCACGGGAAAGAGGCTGATCAGCGACAGGACGACGGCCAGGACCGTCAATCCGGCGCGCGAGGACGGCAGGCGACGCCGTCCGGCCGTGGGGGCCGTGGTGTGGGCCCGGGTCGTCAGGGCGTCACTCGCCATCGTCGAACCTCCCGCCTCTCGTGAACGTGAAGAGCACCGCGGAGATCAGCACCATGATCAGCACCAGGAACGACCCCATGGCCGACGCGTAGCCGTACTCCCCGAATCCGAACGCCTGCTGGTAGATGTAGAAGATGGCGAGGGACGTGCCGTTGGCGGGGCCGCCGTTGGTCAGGACGAAGATCAGGTCGAGACCGCCGGTGATGGCGGCGACCGTCGACATCAACAGGACGAAGAAGCTGGTGGGGCGCAGCAGCGGCCAGGTGATGGTGCGGAAGGTGGTCCACGGCCCCGCGCCGTCCAGCTTCGCGGCCTCGTAGAACTCCTGGGGGATCTCCTGCAGCCCGGCCAGGAAAATGATCATGTAGTAGCCCATCATCACCCACACCATGACGGCGATGACACAGCCGAGGGCGAGGGATGGACTGCCGAGCCAGGACTCGCCGTCGAAACCGGCGGCGCGCATGGCCCGGTTGACCATCCCGGTCTGCTCGTCGAGCAGGAACTTCCACAGCACGCCGACCACCACGAGGCTGATGACGTACGGCATGAAGAGCATGGTGCGGTAGACGCCGACTCCGGGCAGCTGCTGCTTCACCAGCAGGCCCAGTCCCAGGCTCACACAGAACAGGAGGGGGACGAGGAACACCACATACAGCCCCGTGATCTTCATCGAGTCCCAGAACAGCGGGTCGTTCACCATCCGCCGGTAGTTGCCGAGCCCGATCCACTCATAGCTGCCGAAGCCGCTGACCTGGAAGAAGCTCAGCCCGATGGACAGCACCATCGGGATCGCGACGAACACCAGCAGCCCGAGCACATCGGGCGCGAGGAACAGACCGGCGGCCAGCCACTCGCGGTGCTTACGGCTCAGCCTCGGCCGGCGGCCGGACGTGGCGGGCGACTGCGGCGGGGCGGCCGTGGCCCGGCGACGGCGCTCCTGTGCGGCGACACCGCTCATATCAGGCTCGCCCCCTTGTAGCTCTTGGTGTAGGCCGCGATGGACCGGGCGGCTCTCTCGGCGTCACCGGCCACGCCGTGGCCGGCGAGCATGGTGCCCTGGATGGCGTCGGAGATCGCCTTGTAGACGACCGGGGGATAGCGCGGTTCGGCACGGCCGCCGGGGAAGATCTCGTCCTTGAACTTCTTCATGATCTCGGAGTCGTAGCCGCCCTTGGCGGCGCCGCGTTCAAGGGCGGTTTCGCGCGGCGCCACATCGGACTTGGTGCCGACGCACCACTCCACCATCCGGTTGATGGAGTCGTCCTTCATGGAGCCCAGCGCCCAGACGCAGAACTCGGCCGCCGCCTCGGGGTTGCGGCCCTGGGCGTTGGCGCAGAAGGACCAGCCGCCCAGCGCGGTGACGTACCGGCCGCCCGGGGGCGTGGGCAGTTTGAAGACGCCGTACCGGTACTCGGGCGCGAACGCCTTGAAGCTGGAGACGTTCCAGATGCCCTGCTGCCACATGGCGACGTTGCCGCCCTTGAAGCCGCCCACCACGTCCGCGGCGGCGGGCATGGTGCGCGGCGCGATGCCGTGGCGCACCGCGTCCTGCCAGAGCCCCAGGGCCTGGCGGGTGGCCCTGGAGTCGAAGGCCACATCGCCGCGTTCGTCCAGGACCTCGCCGCCGCCCTGCCACATCCATGGGTACCAGGTGAAGTTCTGGTAGTAGCCCGGCCTGGTCTCGAAGACCAGCCCGGCCCGTGTCCTCGTGCGCAGCTTGTCGCCGATGTCGAGCATCTGGTCCCAGGTGGTGGGGATGTCGGCCTCCGACAGACCGGCCTTCTCCCAGACGTCCTGGGCGTAGAACATGGCCAGCGGCTCGATCTCCATGGGGAGGGCGTAGACCTTGCCGTCCACCGTGCGGCTGTCGAGCGCGGAGCCGAAGTCGTCGACGGCCGCCTTCTCCATGTGCGGTGTGAGGTCGGCCAGGACGCCGCCGTTGTAGTACCGCAGGAAGTCACCGGGGGAGAGCAGGAAGATGTCCGGGCCCTCGCCGGTGGCGAAGGCGGACGGCAGCTTGAATCCGTTGAGATAGGTGGGCTGCGGCAGATAGACGAGGTCGATCCGCGCCTTGTGGGTGGCGTTCCACCGGTCGACCATGTCCACGAACCACTTGGACTGCGCGTTGACCGCGGGGTCGGGTGAGCGCTGGGGCCCGTAGAAGTTCCAGAACTGGAGGTTGCCCCCCTTCGCCCGGGCCGTGCCGCAACCGGTGAGCAGCGCCGGGGTTCCCACCACCGAGCCCGCGCCCGCCACCGCCGTGAGGAAACGGCGGCGTGAGGTGCCGGGGGAGGTGGCCGGGCGCCCGGCTTCAGTGCCGTGCTGGAGCATGCGTGCGCTCCTGTCGGAGTGGGATGGGGCTGGGA